>DATJLT010000373.1:0-30904 GCA_035509195.1 Streptosporangiaceae bacterium
ACGTAAGTGAGTAATGGGTCCGCAGGTGATTAGCGACGCCGGCCCGCCGGGGTTTGGGGCCGGGCTGGGGTTTGGGGCCGGGCTGGGGTCTGGGGCCGGGCTGGGGTCTGGGACGGGAGTTGGTCAGTGGCCGGTGTGGGGGTTGCGGTCGGGCGCGGGAGGTGCGCTCGGGATCGGCGGCGCGTCAGAGCCGGGGCCGGGGGGCGGACCGAAGATGGCGACGGTGTCCGGGGGCAGGAGCAGCCCGCCGGGGACGTAGCCGATGCGGGAGTCCGAGGTGGCGAGCAGGCTGCCGGCGCCGAGGGGGCAGGTCCAGTCTTCAGCGCCCAGGTTGACCGCGATCAGGGTCTCGCCACGGCGCAGCAAAAGCCGGCCTGCGGCCGGGTCGCAGGTGACGGTGACCCGGTCAAGCCGCGGATCGGTCAGGTCAGCGCGCGAGGCGCGCAGGCGGATGAGGTCGCGGTACCAGGTGAGGAGTTCGGCGTGGGCGGGCTTGGACAGTTCCGCCCAGTCGAGTTTGGCCTGCCAGAACGTCGCGGAGTTCTGGGGATCTGGCATGTCGGCTGGGTCCCAGCCGAAGGCCGAGAACTCTGATCGGCGGCCATCGCGCACGGCGGCGGCCAGGGCAGGATCTTCGTGATCGGTGAAGTAGGGGAACGGCGTGCTCGCGCCCCACTCCTCGCCCTGGAAGATCAGCGGGGTAAACGGCGAGGTGAGCAGCAGCGCGGCGGCGACTCTGAGCCTGGCGGGGCTGAGCAGTGCGGACGTCCGGTCGCCCGCGGCGCGGTTGCCGACCTGGTCGTGGTTCTGGGTGCAGACCACGAACTGGGGTCCTGACAGCCCTGCCGGGGACCCGCCATGGGTACGCCGGCGGAACGCCGAGTAAGTGCCGTCATAAACCCAGGCCTGCCGCAGGGCCTTGGCCAGCCCTTCGAGCGAGCCGTAGTCCTGGTAGTAACCGGAGTTCTCGCCGGTCAGCGTCGCGTGCACGCAGTGGTGCCAGTCATCGGCCCAGCACGAGTCGAGGCCGTAGCCGCCCAGGCCGGGTGCGCGGACGAGCCTCGGGTCGTTCTGGTCGCTCTCGGCGATCAGGTACAGCGGCCGGCCAAGATGCGCGGACAGCGCGCTGACCCTGGCGGCGAGTTCGCTAAGGACGTGCGTCGCCGAAGTGTCGTAAATGGCATGCACGGCATCTACCCGCAGCCCGTCAAAGCGATAGTCCCGCAGCCACATCATCGCGTTCGAGATCACGAACCGCCTGACCTCGTCGCTTCCTGGTCCGTCGAAGTTCACCGCGGCGCCCCAGGGGGTCTGGTAGCGCGTGGTGAAGTAGGGCCCGAACTCTTCCAGGTAGTTGTCGGATGGACCGAGGTGGTTCCAGACCACGTCGAGGATCACGGCGAGGCCGTGGCCGTGTGCGGCGTCGACGAGTCGCTTCAGGTCAGAGGGGGTGCCGTAGGAGTGGTGGGGGGCGAACAGGTTGACAGGGTCGTACCCCCAGCCCCGGCTGCCAGGGAATTCGGCGACAGGCATGAGCTCGAGCACACCGGCCCCGAGGTCGGCCAGGTGCGGCAGGGCTTCGATCGCGCCGGTGAAGGTGCCCGCAGGTGACAGCGTGCCCACGTGGGCCTCGTAAATGACGGAGCCAGCCAGTGGCCGGCCGCGCCAGTTACTGGCCCAGGCGTAGGCGCCGTGGTCGACGAGCCGCGATGCTCCTTTGCTGCCAAAGGGCTGGAAGTTCGACCTCGGGTCGGCTCTCGGCTGGCCTTCGTTCAGGCTGAACCCGTAATCGGTTCCCGGCCCGGCCGCGAAGTCGGTCGCGGTCCACCAGCCGTCGTCGCATCGGCGCATGGGCAGCTTTCGATCGCCGAGCACGACGTCGACCCTTTCGGGGCGTGGTGCCCATACCTTGAATTCGTGCACTAATCCTCGCGGGCCAGGACTTGGACAGGGAAGAACCGCAACAAGGTAGCGGCCGCGACCAGGCCACCTTGGTGTGCCTCGCCGCTCAGTACGCTTACCCACCGGCCGGGCGGCAAACCCACCTGGGTACCTGTCCACGGGTCGGCGGCACTGGTCGCCAGCCTGGGTACGACCACGGCCAGGCCCCCTGACCTGGTGAAAGCGATGAACCGGTCGGCGCTTTCCCCGGTCACTTCGAGCGCTTCGTAGCCAGAAGACCGGTCATAGCAGTAGGGGTGCAGGCGACGGTGCGTGAGCAGCCGGCTGGTCAGCCAGAGCTTGGTGCCGCCGGCGTCCTCGCGGGCGAACGCCTGCTGCGGCCCGGCGTCAGCGAGTTCGGCGAGCAGTGCGCTGCGGGCGGCGAAGTCCACTGGCCTGCGGTTGTCAGGATCGACCAGTGACAGGTCCCAGGTTTCCGTGCCCTGGTAGACGTCGGGGACGCCAGGGCAGGTCAGCAGCAGCGCCGTCTGAGCCAGCGAGTTCAGCCGGCCACGGGCGATGATGCTGTGCTTGGCCAGGAACGTCGCGACCGCGGCGACGAACTCGGTGTCTGACAAGACCGAGGCGACGAACCCGGCGAGAGCGTCTTCGTACGGCTCTTGCGGGTCGGTCCATGACGTGTGCACCTTGGCTTCCCTGACCGCCTTGATCAGGAAGGCCCTCAGCCGGTCCTGCTCGACCGGCCAGGCGCCGACCAGCGTCTGGTACAGCAGATGCTCGGTCGTCGCGTCCGGCCAGCTTCCCCTTCCGTGCCTTCCTGCCCGGCGCTTGTGCTTCGCGTTGTGCTCCGACCACTCGGCGAGCGCGGCGTTCCAGGCGTGCGGCAGTTCGGAAAGCACGGCCAGCCTGGCCCTGACGTCCGCGCTCCGCTTGGTGTCGTGCGTGGACAAGGTCAGCATCGCGTCCGGCCAGTGCAAGGCGGCATAGCGCATCGCGTCGTGGAAGTCCGGCAGGTTGCCGCCGAACCTTGCCGGGTCGCCGCCGACCTCGTTGAGGCAGGCAAGCGGCTGGTAGCGGTAAAAGGCGGTGTCCTCTACGCCCTTGGCCATCACCGGGGCGCTGACCTGGGCGAACCTGACCGCGAAGCGAGCTTCCCTGTCGCCTTCGTAGCGCAGCACGAGCAGGCCGCCGATGAAGTCGAACAACTCGGCATCCAGGTCGGGCCTGCGCTGCCGCGCGGCCGTGACCGCCGCCGCGACCTTGGCACGGTCGGCCAGCGTGACGTCGTGGCCTGGCCTGGGGTAGCACCGGTACACCGCGAACGCGGCCAGTACCTCCTTGAGGGACTCGCGCAGTTCCCTGCGGGTGTAGTCGCGCTGCCGACGGTGGTATTCGCACAGGTCCGCAAGCTGGGCGGTCAGCCGCTCGATCTCGGCCGCCAGGTCCTCTGCCATGATCTGCAGCTTGGCGGCGTGCGCTATCTCGGCGAAATCCCTGTCCTGCCCGGTGAAATTCGCATAGCCATCCAATATCGCCTGGCGACCCGAGTGGTCGACGAACAACTCACCCGCCAGGTTAAGGAAGTCATAGCCCGTGGTGCCAGCCACCGGCCAGGACCCGGGTAGCTTCTCGTCAGGTCCGAGTATCTTCTCGACGACGATGTAGGTGCTTTCGCCGGCTTTCGCGCGGAGCCTGGTGAGGTAGCCCTCAGGATCGGCGAGGCCGTCAATGTGGTCGACGCGGAGACCGGTGACCGAGCCATCCATGATCAGCCTGAGCGGCAGCCCGTGCACGTCGTCGAAGACCTCTGGCTGCTCGACGCGCAGCCCTGCCAGGGTATCGATGTCGAAGAACCGGCGGTAGGACAGTTCTTCCGCGGCGGTGCCCCAGTAGGCGAGGCGGTAGTTCTGCCTGCTGAGCAGTTCGTCGAGGCGATCAGGGTCGCTGTTGACCGACTCGATCTCCGCGTCGATCGCCTGGGCCGCGTCCTGGTGTTTCTCGCAGAACGCGGTCAGCTTGGCCCGCAGGTCCTCGATACCGCGATGCCGTTCCCTGACCGCGTCTGGCTCGGTCAGGATCGCGTGCGGCAGGTTGCCTAGGTCGGTGGCAATGGTCTTGAGTTCGGCCGAGCCCGCCGCGTCGGCGGCGCTCATCAGCAGGTCATCGAGCGTGCGAGGGGACAGCGGTGCCGCTATGTCGTGGTAGGCGACGGTGAACTGGCCACCCGCGCGGCGGATGCGCAACTCGCCTGCCTCGAGCACTCGTCCGTACCTGTCCGCGAGAACCGGCATGAGCACGTGCGCGGTGAGCTTGCGTTCAGGCGGGTCCCAGTCGATGTCGAAATAGCTCGCGTAACGGCTCGCAGGGCCGTTCTCCAGTACATCCCACCACCAGGCGTTGGCCTGTCCGGCCAGCGCCATGTGGTTCGGAACGATGTCGAGCACCTGACGGAGTCCGTGCTCGTCAAGCGCCTTCGTCAGGCGGCGGTAGCCCGCTGTCCCGCCGAGGGCCGCGTTCAGCTTGGAGTAGTCCGTGATGTCGTAGCCGGCCGAGGTCTCCGTCGCGGACTGCTGCACGGGGGAGCAGTACAGATGCGTGATGCCGAGGCTGGCCAGATAACCGGCTATCGCGGCGGCGTCAGCGAAGACGAAGGCAGGGCCGAACTGTACCCGATAAGTCGCCGACGGGGTCAAACCGCCAGCCCGCGGGTGTTCTGTCACTGGGCCGTCACCTTCCTACGGCTCCCCGCCACGCTCACCACAGTAATCCCGAAGTGCTGGCTAAGGTGGAAGACTCCCCAGATCCCCGCCAGGTGACGATGGCTGACGGTATCGGCTGCATGTCCGCCAGATGGAAGAGCTTTACCTGCGGCATCCAGTTCCCGTACACCAGTGGACTAGATATTTCCGCGCCCTCGGCTAATATCTTTAATGGGGGATTGAGTACCGGGGAAACGGGGGCTGCGAAATGCTGGCTGCTCGCTGGAGAATGCCGGTTATTACGGTAACTATTACATTGGGGACGGCCGGGGCGCTGGTAACTTCTATTACCGGTGCTTTTGCGGCGCATTCCGGGTCTTCTGCCCCGCAAAAGCTGGCGCCATCGCAGACGGCTCCGCTGGTCACCGACGCGATCTTGGCCCACGCGTCCAAGCGCGGCCAGGAGGCGCCGGCGATGAGCCGGGCCATGCTCGCGGCTAATGCCGCGAAGCAGCGGGCCGCCGCGAGCTATCTGATGACGGCTCGTCCGCCGGCGTCGAAGTATCTGGCGCAGACGCAGCAGGCTCAGGTACGCGGCTACTACTGCGGTCCGGCGACCGTCGCCGAGATGCTGGCTCAACTCGGCGTCAAGGTGAGCCAGAACGCCGCCGCGAGGCAGCTAGGCACCGACGGTTCTGGCACCGACTGGTCCAATAACAAGGGTTACCCGGTAGCACGGGTGCTCGACGCCAACGAGGCCAAGAACAACTACGTAGCCGTCGGCCTGCCGTGGACGCCGAACAACGCCCAGGTCAAGACCTACGAAAACGACCTGGTCACCGACCTCAACCGGGGCGGTTCCGGCGTGCCGCTTGCCGGTAACGCCTACGAGGTGCCAGGCGGCCCGCACCTGGTCGGGCATCCGGCCGGGCAGGAGATCATGCACTGGTTCGATATCAGGGGCTACTCGAAGGACGGTGCCGTCACCGCTTATGAGGACTCGGTGCACGGGGCATCGAGCATCGCGTGGAGCGGTTCGGTGCCCGCCTACTCAACGCTGCCTTCTGCCACGATCGTGTACATACTCGGGGCACGTGGCTACATCTGGTAAGCAGATGCGAGATACGTGGTCACGGCTGGTCGTGGCAGGGACGGTCCTTCTCGCGCTGGCCGTCCTTAGCGGCTGCGGACGGTCAACGGCAACGCCCAGACGCACCGCGACCGGGTCGGCGACGCCGGTCGCGCGGTCGGTTCCCGCCGTGCCAAGGATCGGGGAGTTCTGTGCCGCGCGATCGGGAGCCAGGGTCCCTGCGATCGCGAGAGGGCTCACGCGAGTGGTGCCAGGCTCGCTCGATGCGGAGGTGGTGCCGCTGGGTGTAGTCGCCTCTGGGCGCACAGGTTACGTCTCTGTCTGGTCAAGGTCGTTCTCAGGAGTCGCCGCGCTGAACCTCCGTTCTGGCGCGATCTCGCCGATCAGCCGGTTCGCCGATCCTGGCAAAGACCAGGCTGACGGTGCGTGGGGCGGGAAGTGGCTGGTCTGGGAGGAGACCTCTTCGCTGCAAAGCCTCGACAACTTCACCGTTTACGGCTGGGACGCCGCTTCAGGCCGCGTTATCAGGCTCGGGCACTCGATTACCGGGCCTCATGGCACGGCCTGGCCGAGTCCCTGGCACGCCCCGGCGGTAAACGGTAGCTACGCGGCCTGGGCGCAAGGGTACGGCCCTGGCGGGCTCGTGCGGATCAGCCTGGCCGACCTCCGTACCGGGCACGTGACGGTCGTCGCTGAGGGGCACCTGCAGGCGCCTTTCTTCGCTGGTGACCTGCTGGTATGGCCGGCCTCAGGCCGGCCTGGCGCGGAGACCTCGCTGCATGCTTACAGCTTGTCCGCACACGCTCCCGTCCGGCTGCCTGCCGTGCTCCGGCCGGTCCGGGGCACCGACTTCGTCGTCAGCGACGGTACGCGGACGGCGTACCTCAACGCCGCGCTGACCGAGTTGTCTTACTCCCCTGCGCCAGGCTCGCCCGCGCGGGTCATGCTCAAGCTGCCGGCAGGCTCTGAGTTCTCCGGGCTCGGCCTCGGCGCCGGGCTGGTCACCTGGAGCACGACTGCGGCGACGTACGCGGCCAGCACGAGTACCGGCTCGTACGTGCGGGTGACGCCGGCGTACGGCTTCGCCGTGCCGGGCGCGGGGCCCGACTTCCTCGTATCTGACGCGCCCGCCCGCACCACGGCCGGCGGCCGCCCCGTGCTGCCCCTGCACGTAGTAAGCCTGCACTCACCCCCGAGCCCGCCCCCGAGCCCGCCCCCGAGCCCGCCCCCGCCCTCGCCCCCGCACTCGCCCCCTGGATGCGGGGTTTGAGGGTGAAATTCACCCTCAAACCCCGGATTCAAGGGCGGCTCTCGGGGCTCTCGGCTGGTACGGCGGTGCCGCAGTCGGGACAGAGGCCGAAGAGTTCCACGGTGTGACCGACCTCGGTGAAACCGGCATCCTGGGCGACTTGCTCGGCCCAGCGCTCGACGGCGCGGCCCTCTACTTCGACGCTGCGGCCGCAATTGCGGCAGGTCAGGTGATGGTGGTGGGTGTCGGTCTGGCAGCGGCGGTACAGGATTTCGCCGGTTGAGTCCCTGATCGCGTCGATTCTGCCGCTCTCGCTGAGGACCTGAAGGTGCCGGTAGACGGTGGTCAGGCCGACCTGCTCGCCGCCTTCACGTAGTTCGGCATGGATCTGCTGGGCGCTGCAGAAGCCGGTGAGGCGGTCAAGTACCGAGGCGACCGCCTCGGCCTGCCTGGTGCCGCGGACCCTGGTGCCGTGCGGTCTGCCTCCGGTGACGCGTTCGGGCATGCTCACATCTCGCAAAGTAGCAGCCGGGCAGGCGAGGTCTTGCCGTTCAAGCGTGCTGGTTGGGGAGAGGATACCGCTATGGCGGAAAGGCTGCGGCACGCGACGAGTCCCTATCTTCTCCAGCACGCCGATAACCCGGTCGAGTGGTGGCAGTGGGGCGACGATGCCTTCGCCGAGGCACGGCGGCGGGACGTTCCTGTGCTGTTGTCCGTGGGGTACTCGGCCTGTCACTGGTGCCACGTGATGGCGCACGAGTCGTTCGAAGACCAGGCGATAGCCGACCTGATGAACTCGCGCCTGGTCTCGATCAAGGTCGACCGTGAGGAGCGGCCCGACGTCGACGCCGTGTACATGACCGCGACCCAGGCGATGACCGGGCAGGGCGGCTGGCCGATGACGGTGTTCATGACGCCGGATCGCGAGCCGTTCTACTGCGGCACCTACTATCCGCGAGAGCACTTTGCGAGGCTGATAGAGGCGATCTCGAGCGCCTGGCGGGAAAACCGCGGCGACGTGACCGGTCAGGCGAGCCAGATAGCGGCTGCGATCGCCGAGGCCGCGGGGAACGGCGCCGCTGGGGCAGGAGCCGGCGTGCTCGCCGATGCGGCCGCTGTTGGCGACGCGGCGGTCGGAGCGCTCGGCAGGCGGTATGACGCCAGGAAGGGCGGGTTCGGCCGGGCACCTAAGTTTCCGCCTTCGACGGTGCTCGAGTTCCTGCTCAGGTACACAGAGCGGGCCGGCGGCTCAGAACCCGGAGGGCTTGCGCTCGAGATGGTGGCCGGCACCGCGGAGGCGATGGCCAGGGGCGGCCTTTACGACCAGCTCGGCGGCGGGTTCGCGCGGTACAGCGTCGACGACGGCTGGGTGGTCCCGCACTTCGAGAAGATGCTCTACGACAACGCGCAGCTCGCACGGGTGTACGCACACTGGTGGCGACGCACTGGCGGCGTTTCTGAGCTGGCAAGGCGGGTGGCGACCGGCACTTGTGACTGGATGCTGGCCGACCTTCTTACGCCGCAGGGCGGGTTCGCGAGCGCTCTTGACGCCGATAGCGGTGGTGTCGAGGGAGCTTTTTATGTCTGGACGCCGGCTGAGCTGACCGAAGTGCTCGGCGCCGAGGACGGAGCCAGCGCGGCCTCGCTGTTCTCAGTCAGCCAGGCCGGGACCTTCGAGCACGGGCGGTCGGTGCTTCAGTTGCTTGCCGACCCCGACGATACGGCGCGGTATCAGGACATCAGGTCGCGGCTGCTTGCCGCGCGGGGGGAACGAATCTGGCCGGGCAGGGACGATAAGGTCGTGGCCGCATGGAACGGGCTGGCGATCACGGCGTTTGCCGAGGCCGGGCTGCTGTTCGGCAGGGATGACTACGTGGCTGCGGCCAGGCACGCGGCCGGGCTGCTCGAGCGGGTGCATCTGGCTGACGGTCGGCTGGCGCGGACGTCAAGAGATGGCGTGGCCGGGGCAAGTGCCGGGGTGCTCGAGGATTACGCCAACGTCGCTGCCGGGTTCATTGCGTTGTCCGGCGTGACTGGGGAGGGCAAGTGGGCGTCACTGGCCGGGCGGTTGCTCGACACGGCACTTGAGCGGTTCCGTTCGGAGAGCGGGGGGTTCTATGACACCGCCGACGACGGGGAGACGCTCATTTACCGTCCGGCTGATCCGGCCGACGGGCCGGCTCCTTCTGGCACGTTCGCGATCGCCGGGGCGCTGCTCAGCTACTCGGCGCTCACCGGGTCGGCCCCGCACCGTGAGGCCGCCGCCGGCGCCCTTGGCGCACTGCGGACGCTCGCGACCAGGTATCCGCAGGCAGCCGGCTGGGGTCTGGCCGTGGCCGAGGCGTTCATCTCCGGGCCCGACGAGATCGCGGTCGTCGGGCCGGCGGACGACGAGCGCACCAGAGCCTTGCACGCGGCCGCCTTGTTCTCGGCTACGCCTGGAGCGGTGATCGCGATCGGACCGGGCGGCGAAGTCGCTGATCCCGCGGTTCCGCTGCTCACGGGGCGTGAACTCGTCCATGGGCAGCCTGCCGCTTTCGTCTGCCGTGATTTCGCTTGCCGGCTGCCGGTCACGACGCCAGCCGAGCTGCACGCGGCGCTGAGTCCCGCCGCACAGGAGTGACTGAGCGTCACCCTCCTGACCGGTAATCAGCTTGCGTGTGCTAGTTGTAAAACTTTCGGCTACGTTGTGCGTCTAACTTGGAGACTAGACAGGAAATCCGGCGACTCGGGCGGCTGATTACTTTCGCGCGCCCGCTGCGTCGGTCCATAATCGGGTAGCGGCAGGAACGTCCCCGAACGGAAGGGTCCGAAGGTTGCGCAGCTCGGCGCGTCGGCTACTCCCTGTGATCGTCCCCGCGATGGCGTTCATCTTGGTACTTGGCTTGGTGCTTACCGGGGTGTTTCGTCCTTCGCCGCACAGGCTGAGCCTTGGCGGTGCCAGGTCTCCTCGTTCGCAAGGAACTCGCGCGAGAGACACGGGAGTCAGCGGGAGGGTCGGGGCGATTCCCGGCTCCGGGTCCGATGCGGGTTACGGCGCGAGCGCCTCGCTGCCGTCCACGCTGGCCGTCGCCGCGAAGCCGTTGCCCTCCGCCGCGCGTCATGTCGTGCCCAAGCTCACCAAACTGCTGCAGGCTGACGTACTGGTTGTCGATACCGCCGGCCTTTCCTCCGCGGTGACGCGCGAGGTCAAGAAACTTCACGGCGTGGTGGCCGCCGTCCCTGTCGACGCGGGCCGGATCAAGGTCAATGGCGTTTTCGTCAATGTGCTCGGAGTGCACCCGGCCGCCTTCCGTCCCTTCGCCGCGAAGCCGACCGCGAAGTCGACGACGTTGTGGAAGAACATCGCCGCGGGCGGCATGGCGATCTCTTACACGATGGGCACGCAGGACAAGATGTCGCTCAGCAAGCCGGTCAAGGTCGTCGGCTCCCGCGCCATGAGCCTGCCGGTCGCTGGGTTCGGCACTGTCGGCATCGGCGGGGTCGACGCTGTGGTGTCGACGTCAGTAGCGAAGACGCTCGGCCTGCCGGAAGACAACGCGATCATCATCAGCGCCCCTGATGTCCGCCTCGACGTCTTGATGGAGAAGATCAAGAAGCTGGTTCCGCCTACGGCTGGCGTGGCCGCCCTGGTGACCCAGATCATCGCTGGCCACGGCAGCGGCACCGACTCAGCCGGCGCGGCCGGCGAGGTCATGACGCTGGGCACAGGAACTGTCGCCCAAGGGCAAGGACTGTCGCAAGAACAGCTCACCAGGTTCCTCTCCGCCGCGCTGAGCAGGGTCGGGATGCCCTACGTGTGGGGCGGCGACGGCCCCGACCAGTTCGACTGCTCAGGGCTCGTGCAGTGGTCATTGCGGCAGGCCGGTGTTGTGATGCCCAGGGTCGCCGCTGACCAGGCCAGGACGGGCCCGCTGCTGTCCCTGAGCGACCTTGAGCCAGGCGACCTGCTCTTTTACCACACCGACCCGACGGCCCCCGACTACATCTCGCACGTGGCCATCTACATCGGTAACGGCAAGATGCTCCAGGCGCCAGAGCCGGGCATGAACGTTCAGATCGTGAAGGCCGACTTCGGAGCCGGCTTCGCCGGCGCGATCGCGATCTACCCGAAGGTAGCCGCCGAGGTGGCCGGCAGCATCGCCGGCTAGCCGCCGCGCGCCCGGTTCTCCCCCATCCCCTGAATCCGGGGTTTGAGGGCAGATTTCACCCTCAAACCCCGGATTCAGGGGATGGGCTGCCGCGTGGTTGCGGCCAGGGCACTTGCGTGTAATCATGATTACATGAGTACGGAGAAAGTGGAGCAGGGGTCACCTGCTGAGCGGCTGCGCGGCTGGTTCACTGGCCGGATGCCGACGGAATGGCTCGATGGCGCGCTTGAGGTCAGGCTCGACCGCGAGGAGATCACGGTCATCGTGCCGATCGTGACGCCGGAGACCGGTGAGGGCGCCTCGGACAGCGAGAAGGGCGCAGCCTGGGAAGGACGCAGCCGGCGCTTCCGTGAGGAGACGAGGCAGCAACGGATCGAGATCGCGCATGAGGCCGAGCACACCTTCGGCCGCAAGGTCTCATGGGGCGTCCGCGCCGGGGATCGGGTTGTGATGTTCACCACGTTCTCCGTGCCGGTGATGACGAGGCTGAGGCAGAGCGAGCGGATGGTGCTCGACACACTTGTCGACGCGGGCGTGGCGCGGAGCCGCAGCGATGCACTAGCCTGGTGCGTCAGGCTCGTGGGCGAACATGAGGACTCCTGGCTCTCTGACCTGCGAGAAGCTCTTCAGCACGTCGAGCAGGTGCGCTCGGAAGGCCCACGTTCCGCCTGACCGCCTGAGCCGGGCGCTCGGCTAGCCGCCCGCTATCAAACCCGCCGGACTCCTAACCTCGAAGACGTTCCGCTTAGCTTGCACGGCAATCGATTACAGCCAGCAAGGCTGGGATATTTGATCCTCGCTGTCCGGGGTACACTCCCCAAATCGATCCCGCGAGTCCGGGCCTGCTTTGGCCTGCCCGGACTGCCTAGCCCGCAGCGGAGCTTTAGCGCAGCGCCAACGAGGAGGAGCAGTCGTGGTTTATGAGGTGAGGGCCGCGTTGGTGGAGTGGAATCCAACCGCGGAGCGGCTACGCGAGCTGACAGAGAAGATGCCCAACTGCCAGGTGACCGAGTTCGGCAATGTCGTCGTCAAGGCAAGGGTCGATTCCCGCAGCACGCGGTCCACCTTCGTGGTAGCCGACTCGACTAATGCCGCCAATCAGACCATCACCCGCGAAGAGTACGATCGCATCTCCGCAGAGCAGGACGCCTACATCGCCGGGGAGCAGATGGTAGTCGTCGACGGCTACATCGGCTCCGACCCTAGCTTCCGCACCAAGGCGCGGCTGATCATGGAGGCGGCCAACGCCAACGTGGCCGGCATGCAGAAGCAGCTTTACTACCCTGTCGAAGACGACTATGACCCGGCGACCTGGGAACCGGACACCACGGTGATTTACACGCCGAACCTCGCCGCTCACGGTTACCCTGACGACCGCGTGATCGCCGTCGACCTCCGCGACAACATCACCCGCGTGCTCAACTCGGACTACTTCGGTGAGTCCAAGAAGGGCGGCTTGCGGATGTGGAACAACATCGTCTACAACCGCGGCGGTCTTTCGCTGCACGCCGGTTGCAAGGTGATGCCAAGGGACGGGCACCCGACCGCGATCCTCATCGTCGGCCTCTCAGGTACAGGCAAGACCACGACAACGTTCACCACTCAGCTTGAGAGCAAGCCAGCGCAGGACGACTTCATCGCCCTGATGCCAGGCGGCAAGGTCTACACCACGGAAAACGGCTGCTTCGCCAAGACCTTCGGGCTTGACCCGAGGTATGAGCCGGCGATCTACAACGCGACCACCAAGCCAGATGCCTACCTGGAGAACGTCTCCGTGGATGCCGAAGGCAAGGTCGATTTCTTCGACACGTCCTACACCAAGAACGGCCGTACTACCTGGCCGTTCTCTTATGTCCACCCGTGGCCTGGCAACGAAGTGCCTGCCGCTGAATTTTTGCTGATACTGAACAGGAACGAGAACATCGTCCCTGGAGTCGCCAGACTGGATCGCGCGCAGGCCGCCGCGTATTTCATGCTCGGCGAGACCACTGGCACCTCGGCGGGCGGCAAGGACGAGGAAGGCAAGTTCCTCCGGGTGCCAGGGACGAACCCGTTCTTCCCGAGGCACATGGCTGACATGGGCAACCGGATGCTTGAGCTCCTGGACAGCCGCGAACTTAAGGTCTACGTGCTCAACACCGGCCGCGTTGGCGGCAAGGATGACGCGATCTCCAAGAAGGTCACCATTCCGTACTCCTCAGCGATCGTCCAGGCCATCGTGGAGGACTCGATCGAATGGGAGGCCGACCCTGACTTCGGTTACGAGGTCGCCAAGTCGTTGCCCGGCATCGACGACATTGAGGTCCTCCAGCCCCGCAAGCTCTATGAGCGCCAGGGCCGTACTGACGAGTACAACGCCCTTGTCGCCAGGTTGAAGAAGGAGCGCCGCGAGTACCTGGCCTCCTTCCCCGGCCTAGAAGAGGCGATCGTCAAGTCCATCGGCTGACGCGGGCGGCACCCTCGCGGCTGGCCGTGGGTGGTTGCCTTGCTCCGGGTGGTTGCCTTGGCCTGGGTGGTTGCCGTGCCCCGGTGGTGGTCGGCCCGGCCCTGGGTGGTTGCCCCTGGCCCCTGGTGGTTGCGCCGGCCCTGGGTGGTTGCCCCTGGCCCCTGGTGGTTGCGCCGGCCCTGGGTGGTTGCCCCTGGCCCCGGGTGGTTGCGCCGGCCCGGGGTGGTTGCGCCGGCCCCGGGTGGTGGGCCCGGCCCTGGGTGGTCGCGCCGGCCCCGGGTGGTTGCCCCGGCCCCGGGTGGTTGCGCCGGCCCTGGGTGGTTGCGCCGGCCCCGGGTGGTTGGCCCGTCTGGCCCTTGACCTTTCTCTTCGGCTTGGGCCGGTCGGCCGGGGGGCCTTGGACAGCCGGCCCGGGTTCCGGGTTTCTGGCCTCTCTTGTCCGGCGGGCTCTTATCGGCCTGGCTCCGGTCCGGGCGCGTCATTTGCGGCCTTGGTCTCTTGCCTGAGCGGGTCCGATTAGGTTGACGGACAAAGCGGACATATTGCGGCGGCAATCGCATCGTTGCCTCGTTGATGCTGTTTGTCGGCGGGTATCGGCAGCATCGTTGGCTCTGGGATGCTGTAGGAGCGACATCAAACTTCCATCGTTGTCGTTGCTTCCCGCGCCGCTAGTAGCATCGTTGGCTCTTTGATGCTGTAAATGGGTGGCTATCCGGTCTCGGCGGCGGAATTTCCCGGTTCGCCCGACTGGTACATGCGCCGCTCGGCTGGTCGGGGCCGCGCGGCGGCCTCTGCTGCTCATCGGGCGTAGTTAGCTCGTCGCTGACTGTGTTCGCGGGCTGAGGTGCGTCAAGGTGCTGCCGCGCCGGCCGCTTCGCGGCCGGCTTGCCCTCGGAGTGAACTGCACTGCTGTGGGTGCCTGGCCGGGGAAGCGGCTGAGGCAGGTCACGCAGCATGCGGGTCCGCGCCTCGTCCCCTGTCACTTCCGTGAGCGGATGGTCGTAGGCTGCGGCTGCCGGCACCGGCCCCGTCCTGGTTTCCCCGCGGGGGCTCTGTTCCCCGCGGGCTTCGCCCGCGAAGGCGGGCACAAGCAAATATTCGGGGCCGCCGCCGGGGGGGCACCGGCCCCGTCCCGGTTTCCCTGCGGGCTTCGCCCGCGAAGGCAAGCACAAGCAAATATTCGGGGCCGCAGGCACGGCCCCGAATATTTGCCGGAACGGTATCAAGATCGTGCCGACCTACCAGGCAACGTGAGATAGCGTGCGTAGTGCTGTCGATGGTGCGCTGGCACGCCGACGCCTGGTCGACCGTTGTAATAACACCAGCCCCGTACGGCTCTCCGGTCGTACGCCGGCGATGCGGCGATCTCAGCCGAAATAGTCACGAACAACGATGCGGTTGGCGGCAGCGAGGAAGGGTGCCGGATGCGCCTGATGCACCTGATCCCATTTCGTGGTCTTGCGTACAAGGTTTACGAGCGGCGGCTTGAGTACCTGCTCGGCAAGTCGCGCGTGCCCAAGCACGTCGGGGTGATGTGCGACGGTAACCGTCGCTGGGCCCGCTCGGCGGGGTTTCCCGACGTCAGCAGCGGTCACCGCAAGGGCGCCGACAAGATCTTCGAGTTGCTTGACTGGTGCCGTGACGCGGGCGTTGAGGTCGTCACGTTGTGGCTGCTTTCCACGGACAACCTGGTGGCCAGGCCCGAGTCTGAGATCGAGCCGCTGCTCGGCATCATCGAGGACACGGTGCGCGAGCTTGTCTCGCAGAACTGGCGGGTGAAGCCGGTCGGCGCGCTCGACATGCTGCCCGCCGAGATGGCTCACGTGCTGAAGGGCGCTTACGAGGAGACCGCAGGCCGGCCTGGCCTCCAGGTCAACGTCGCCGTCTGCTATGGCGGTCGCCGCGAGATCGCCGACGCGGTGCGCTCCCTGCTGCTTGAGCAGGCGACGAAGGGCACGACGATCGAGGAACTGGCCGAGATCCTGGACGTAGAGCACATCGCCGAGCATCTTTACACGGCCGGGCAGCCCGACCCTGACCTGGTCATCAGAACCTCGGGCGAGCAGCGGCTCGGCGGGTTCCTGCTCTGGCAGAGCGCGCACTCCGAGTTCTACTTCTGCGACGCTTACTGGCCGGCCTTCCGCAAGGTCGACTTCCTGCGGGCGTTGCGCTCGTACGCGGCCCGCCAGCGTCGTTTCGGCGGCTGACCGGCCGCCTCGGCGGCATCGGACCGGGGCGAGCAGTATCGATGGCCCGGCGTTGCTACTGGCCGGGCGGATCCATGATCTCGGAAGTGAGGTGGTGGCCGGGTCAGCGCGCCTCGCACCAACCGGAGTGCCTGCTCCAGTTATGAGGTAGAGTTTTCGTTTGAGGTAAAGTTTTCCGGGATTATCCCTGAAAAGTCTTCCTCAAACGAAAAGTCTTCCGGATCATGAACGATCCGGGCAGCAGTATCGCCCGGATACGGGGCTCTTGCCGGTTACCGAGGGGCTCGGGCTCCGCCCGCCCGGCTCCGCCCGCCCGGCTCCGCTGGCCCGGCCAGCCCGCCCGGCTCCGCCGGCCCGGCTGGTGCGGCCGTTCCAGGGCCTAACTTCTGCTGAACTTCGGGCGTCAGCCCGGATTCCTGGCGTGCCGCTACTTCCGCGCGGTGCCCTGCTCCGGGTACCGTCGAAAACTGACAGGCGGTGCATAGCCGCCCGACGGGAAGGCCCTCGAGAATTCTCGAGCTCCACGCCGGCGCACGCTGGCGAGACGAGCGAAGGGCCGGCGTCCCGGCCCTTCGCTGGCCGGCCCCGGCCCCTGTGACAGCTTTGCGTTCAGGCCCTTGCGGGAATGTCGATGACGCTGTTGCTATCGCCAGATCATTGGAGACTGAGTGGCCAGTTCCGCAGCCGCCCGCACGGCGGGCACGAAATCTACCAGCAAGTACGAAGCGGCAGCCGCCAGGCCGAAGGCAACGCGCCAGAAGCCCGAGCCGGTGACGGCCCCCGCCGCCGGTGCGGACGCGGAGGGCAGTGACCGCCGCACCTACGTGCTCGACACGAGCGTCCTGCTCGCCGATCCAGGCGCGTTCAGCAGGTTCGCCGAGCATAAGGTCGTGCTCCCGCTGGTAGTGATCGCCGAGCTTGAAGCCAAGCGAAATCATCCCGAGCTTGGGTTTTTCGCTCGCGCCGCGCTGCGCCACCTGGACGACCTGCGGATCAGCCACGGCCGCCTGGATGCCGACATGGAGATCGGCGACTTCGGCGGCACGATCAGGGTCGAGCTCAACCACACCGATCCCTCGGTCCTCCCGGCCGGGTTCCGCCTCGGCGACAACGACACCAGGATCTTGTCGGTGGCCAGGAGCCTCGCCATGGAGGGCGAAGACGTCATCCTGGTCAGCAAGGACCTTCCGCTGCGGATCAAGGCCGCGGCGATCGGCCTCGCGGCGCAGGAGTACCGGGCAGAGCTCCCGCCGGACTCGGGCTGGACGGGCATGGCCGAGTTCGAGGTCGCTCCCGGTGATCTGGACCAGCTCTATTCAGAGGGCAAGCTCGACTACGAACCTGCCCGCGAGCTCCCCTGCCATACCGGCCTGGTGCTCTATTCAGGCATGGTCGGCTCGAGCAGCGCCCTGGCTCGCGTCCAGCCAGACAAGTCGGTCAAGCTGGTTCGCTGCGACCGGGACGTGTTCGGCTTGCGTGGACGAAGCGCCGAGCAGCGGATAGCTCTTGACCTGCTGCTCGACCCCGACATCGGGATCGTCTCGCTCGGTGGCCGGGCCGGCACGGGCAAGTCGGCCCTCGCCCTCTGCGCGGGCCTGGAAGCAGTGCTGGAGCGCGGCCAGCACCGCAAGGTCGTCGTGTTCCGCCCGCTCTATCCGGTCGGCGGCCAGGAACTCGGCTACCTGCCAGGTTCCGAGGCCGACAAGATGAACCCATGGGCTCAGGCCGTCTTCGACACGCTCGGCGCCGTCACCTCGCCGAACGTGATCGAGGAGGTGGTCGCCAGGGACATGCTCGAGGTCCTGCCACTCACCCACATCCGCGGCCGTTCCCTCCACGACTCCTTCGTGATCGTGGACGAGGCGCAGTCTCTGGAACGCGGCGTGCTGCTCACCGTGCTGTCAAGGATCGGCTCTGGCTCACGTGTGGTCTTGACTCACGACATCGCGCAGCGCGACAACCTTCGCGTCGGCAGGCACGACGGCGTCGTCGCGGTGATCGAGAAGCTGAAGGGGCACCCGCTGTTCGCCCACGTCACGCTCGTCAGGTCGGAGCGTTCTCCGATCGCTGCCCTGGTGACAGAGATGCTCGAGGACACCACCGGCTGAAAGTTCTACGGCGGGGCGCCCGCACCGGTCATCTGGCGGTACCGTGACCAGCGACATGAACGACACAGCGGGCGCCCCCGCCCAGACGACAATGACGTTGCCGGTCTCGGTGATCATGCCGGTACGCAACGAAGAACGGCACCTCGCCGAGTCGGTCGGCAGCATCCTTGCCCAGGACTACGCCGGCGAACTCGAACTCTTGCTCGCTGTCGGGCCATCAAAAGATCACACGCTTGAGATTGCCAATAAGCTCGCAGCGACTGACCCGCGTGTGAGAGTCGTCGAGAACCCTACGGGTCAGATCCCGGCAGCGCTGAACCTCGCCGTTGGCGCGACAAAGCATGACGTTATCGTCAGGGTCGACGGGCACGCGCTGCTCCCGCCCGGCTACATCGACACCGCCGTGCGGACCCTGCGGGAAACCGGCGCGGTCAACGTGGGCGGCATCATGGCCGCCGAGGGGATCAGCCCGTTCCAGCAGGCGGTCGCCTGGGCCATGACCTCGCCGTTCGGCGTGGGCTCCGCCAAGTACCACACTGGCGGCGGAGCCGGAGAAGCCCACTCTGTCTACCTGGGCGCGTTCCGCCGTTCGGCGATCGAAGGCGTCGGCGGATATGACGAGCGCTACCTGCGCGCCGAGGACTGGGAGATGAACCACCGCATCAGGCAGGCCGGCGGCCTGATCTGGTTCACCCCGCAAATGCGCGTCAGCTACCGTCCAAGGGCGACGGCCGGCGCTCTCGCCTCCCAGTACTTCCACTACGGTCGCTGGCGCCATGTCCTGGCCCGCATGCACTCGGGCACGATCAACCCGCGTTACCTGGCACCGCCAGCCGCCGTGGTCGCGATGCTTGCCGGTGGCCTCGCCGGCGTCGCTGGCCTGCTCGCGCTGGTATCGGGTGCCGGCTCCTGGTGGCCGTGGCTGCTGCTTGCCGGGTTCGCCGCGCCGGTGCTTTACGTGCTCGGCGTACTCGCCGTCACGGTGGCGGCAGCGCGATCACTGCATGGCCGGGCACTGGCCTTCCTGCCGGTCGTCCTCGCCACCATGCACGTTGCCTGGGGTACGGGCTTCCTGACCAGCCCGCGTCACCTGGGCTCTAGGTCGGCTAGGTAGGACTCGGCTACGCGGAGGTCGCCGGGGTAAGTGATCTTGAGGTTGCGCTCGCTGCCCAAGATCGTGCGGACCTCGACTTCTGGCAGGTAGCGCAGGACGATGCCGCAGTCATCGGTCGGGGTGAAGGCCGGGTCGGCGGCGGCGCGTTCGTGTGCGCGGCGGATCACGGAGAGCCTGAAACCCTGCGGGGTCTGGCAGCGCCCGAGTGACTCGCGTGGCGGGATCGAGGCCATGACGCCATCGCTGAGGCAGACGATCGTATCGGCGGTCGGCACTACCACGCCAAGCGCTTCGCAGTCCCGCAGCCCGGCCACGCAATCGGCGATGATCCGCTGGTCAACCAGCGGGCGTGCGGCGTCGTGGAACAGCACATCGCAGTCGGCTCCGCGGGCGCTGAGCAGTTCGATCGCGGCGCGAGTCGAGCCAGGGCGGTCCTGGCCCCCCGCGATGACGCCGCTCAGCTTGGGGTAATGGCCGGCGAGCAGCCGCTCGCCGGCGGGAACGAAGCCGGCTGGCAGTACCGCGATGACTTCGTCGACGCCTGGCGCGCTGCTGAACGCGGCGACCGAGTGCTCGAGCAGCGTCTTTCCAGCCAGCAACTGAAGCTGTTTCGGTACGGCGCCGCCGAGCCTGAGGCCGGAACCGCCGGCCAGTACGACCGCGACTGTTCGCATGATCGGACCTTACCCAGGGGTGACTGGACCCAGGGTGACTGATCCGCGTTGTGCGAGACGCGCCTGGTTTGAAAGGCGCGCCAGAAACAGGGAGGCCATTAGTACGCTGAGGCTTCGGAACGACGCAGCGTATTCGTTTAGGTGCAATGCGTCACAGGTGGGTGGCCTGGAGGAGCGCGGTGGGGCGAACGGGCGATCTGGTGATCGCCCTGACCAGGGCCGGCCCGGCCGGTTCCCGCCGGATGCTGAACTGGGCGGCGGGTCGCTCGATCGCGCCTAACTCGATCACGGCCATCTCGCTGCTCTTCGCGCTCTGCGCGTCCGCCTGGCTGAGCGGCGGTACGCAGGCGGACTACCTGCGCGGACTCGCTGCGCTGTGCGCCTGGGCGGCCGGCCGCGTGTGCTCTCGGGGGCTGAACGCCATCGTCCCGCCGAGGACCAGGGAGGCGGCACCTGGTCGTACCGACTGGCTGGTGCTGCCTGGATTCGACTGGCCTGGCGCTGGCCGGCCGAGATCTCCTGGCACGGTTCCCTTGACCAAGCCGAGGGCAGGCGAACGCGATTTCGGCTGGCTGTACGAGGTAACGACGGTGGCAGCCGAGTGCGCCGTCTATGGCGGCATCACCGCGGGGGGCGAGGCCGCAGGATGGACGGGGACCTGGCCGCTCGCGGTCGTCACGATCGTGGTCGTGTCCGTCGCCGAGATCGCCGGTACCTGCGCGCGTGCGCGCTCGGAGCCGGCCGGGCAGGCCAGGCGGCCACCCGGGATGTGGAGCACGCTAGGCCTGATGCTCCCGCCCCCTGTGGCGGTCCGGGTGCTTACCGCCACACTGGTCATGATCAGGTACGGGCCGAGGATCGCGCTGTTCACCGTGCTCGTGATCGAATCGGTCACGCTGGCTCGCGCCCTGGTCAAGCTCGTCGAATCCAGGCCGGCCAGCGACGAAGGCCCGGCCGCCGGCCCGGCGCTGACTGCCGCTTCGCAAGGGCAGCATGTCTTGCTGGCCTGCAGGGACGACGGGCCGCTTGCCCGCCTGGCTGGCCGGATCGTGCAAGGCAACATAGGGCCGCTGCCGCCCGCTTTTCTCGGACTCGTGGCCATCGTGGTGCTCGGCGTGCTCGGCCTGCGCCAGATGCCGGGAATCATCGCGCTGACCCCGGCCGTGGTCCTGCTGCTTGCCGCACCTGGGTCCAGCCACCCGCATGACGGCAGGTTCGACTGGCTGGTGCCCGTGCTGCTCTGCCTGGCACAGTACAGTTACCTGGTCGCGCTGGGCTTTGCCAGGTCAGTGCCTGGACCCGCGATCTTCTCTGCCGTTTCGATGATCGCGGTCTGGTACGCGAGCCTGGCCGCCAGCCCGAGAGCCAGGGCTCAGGTGAACAGCAAGGTGCTCTCCAGCCGGCCTGAGCGAATTAGCAAGATCATCAGGCGCCGTGCCGACGGCCCCGGCTGGGAGGCGCGGGTCTGGCTTGTCGGCCTGGCCGGAATGTTCGGCGTCGCGGTGTTCGGGTACGTTGGGCTGGCCGCGTACCTGGCCGCGCTGATGGGCAGGAAGGCGGCGATCGGCTACCTGCTTTCGCCTGATGAGCAACCCGCTCAAGGCAGCACTCGCAGTACTCGCAGAAAGGACCGGCGTCAGTGATCGGATTGGTGCTGGCCGCCGGAGCCGGGCGCCGGCTGCGGCCAGATACTGACGAGCTTCCTAAGGCGCTGCTGGCTGTCGATGGCGAGAGCACGATCTTGGACATCGCGCTGCGCAACCTGGCGAGCACAGGGATCACGGAGGTCGTGATCGTTGTCGGCTACGCCGCAGGAGCGATCGCCGACCGGGTGCCAGAACTTGAACGCGCCTTCGGCATCCAGATCACTCTTGTCCACAACGACCGGGCCGAGGACTGGAACAACGCGTACTCCCTCTGGCTCGCACGCGAGTATTTCGGCCGGGGCGTTCTCCTGGTCAACGGCGACACCGTGCATCCCAGGTCGGTCGAGCAGGCGGTGCTGGCGCGTGGCAACGGGAGGGCGGTGCCGCCGCTCGGCCGGATCATCATCGCCATTGACGACGTCAAGCGGCTTGCCGATGAGGAAATGAAGGTCACGCTCGACGCGGCCGGGCTGATGACGCGGATCACCAAGCTGATGGACCCGGCTTCCGCGCACGGCGAGTACATGGGCGTGACCCTGATCGAGCCCTCGGCGGCGGTCGGGCTCGCCGATGCGCTAGAGACAACCTGGCGGCGCGACCCTGGCCTGTACTACGAAGACGGCTTCGCCGAGTTCGCGCGGCGAAGCGGCGCGGTGCTTGCCGCGCCGATCGGCGTCGTTGACTGGGTAGAGGTCGACAATCACGCCGACCTTCAGCGTGCCAGGTCAATCGCCGGTCGCTGCTAGTCTCGCTGGCAAGCTGCCGCGGTCAAAGGAGAGAAATGCCGCTGCTGGCGCGCATGCTCGCGGCGCCGCTGGTCATCGAGGTCTCTGCCGGGGCCATCGGCGGCCTCGGCACGCTGCTCGCCGACCGGCGGATAGCGAACGAGGGCAGGGTCGCGGTCGCGGTCGGGCCCGGCCAGGGCGAGTCGATCGCCGCCGAGCTGAGCATGACCGGTGCCGAGTTCTTCCGCCTGCCTGACGGCAGACACGACACCGCGGTCGCGCTGGGGAAGAACCTGCGCGCGGGCGTCTATGAGGCTGTCGCGGGGATCGGCGGCGGCAGGACGATCGACGTCACCAAGTTCGCCGCCCACATGGCGGGGATCCCGATGGTCTCGGTACCCACCAGCCTCGCCCATGACGGCCTCGCTTCACCGGTGAGCACGCTGGCCCACGAATCGGGCAACGGCTCCTACGGCGTCGTGCCGCCTGTCGCCGTCGTGGTCGATCTCGACAGGGTCAGGCGCGCTCCCGACGGCCTGACGACGGCCGGGGTCGGCGACGTGGTCAGCAATCTGTCGGCGATCGCTGACTGGGAACTGAGCGCGGACGATACCGGCGAGCCCGTCGACGGGCTGGCGGTGGCAATGGCGCGGACGGCCGCCCAGGCTGTGCTGCATCACGCCAGTCCTGTGCTGTCCGATGATTTCCTGACCGTGCTCGCCGAGGCGCTGATCCTGTCGGGCATGGCGATGGCAGTCGCCGGTTCCAGCCGTCCGGCCAGCGGCGGCGATCACGAGATCATGCACGCCATTAACGAGCTATATCCCGGCACCGCCAGTCACGGAGAACTGGCGGGCCTTGGTGCGCTTTTCTGCGCCTACCTGCGAGAAGACAAACTGCAGTTCGCCGCGATCTCGGCTTGCCTGCGACGGCACGGCCTGCCAAGGCATCCTATGCAGATAGGGCTGTCGGCCGGGCAGTTCGCCAGCGCGGTCTTGCGTGCGCCGGCGACCCGGCCAGGCCGGTACACGATACTTGAGCGACTCGCGATGACGCCCGCGCAGGCCGCAGGAGCAGTGGAGGACTATGTCCGGGCCGTCGCTGGCTGAGCTGCGGGAGAAGGGCCAGCCGTCGTGGGTGCTTGACCGTGTCAACGACGAGCACTGGCTGGGCCGCCTGTACGGGCGCAAGCTGTCGCCGTATGCGACCTGGGTGTTCGCCAGGATGGGCTGGTCGCCGAACGCGGTCACGCTGGCCTTCATCGCCTGCGGGATCGCGGCCGGGGTGGTGATCGCTTTCGGCGGGCTGGCGACGGCCATCATCGGTGCCGTGCTCGTTCAGCTCTACCTGATCTTCGACTGCTCGGACGGCGAACTGGCCCGCTGGTCGGGCCGCAAGTCAGCGTCCGGCGTCTACCTTGACCTCATCGGGCACTACCTGGGCGAGAGCGCGCTCCTCGTCGGCCTCGGATTCCGTGCCCAGGGTCACCTGACCGCCGGCGGTGACTACGTCACCGCCGGCCTCGCAGCGGCCCTGCTCGCGATGCTGGTCAAGGCCGAGACCGACAACGTCGTCGTGGCGAGGGTCAAGTCAGGGCTGTCCGCCGGGCACGACAACGAGGCGCTGGCCCCCACCAGCGGACGCCTGGCCCTGGCAAGGAAGCTGGCCAGCGTGCTGCGCGTGCACAGGATCACGCAGGCGGTCGAGCTGTCGATCCTGATCCTGCTCGCGGCGATCGTCGACTCTGTGCGGGGCGGACTGACCGCGACCCGCGTGCTGCTGCTCGCATGCTTGCTGGTCGCCGCCCTGATGGTGCTGGCACACCTCGTCGCGATCGTGGCCTCGAGGAGGCTGCGGTGAAGCTGTCGATCGTGATCTTGACGATGGGCAACCGGCCAGAGGAGGTCGCCAGGGCCATCGAGTCCACTGGGGCGCTCCGCGCGGCCGGGGCTGAGCTCGTCGTGGTCGGGAACGGTGCTGACCCGCCGCCCGTGCCAGACGGCGTGATCACGCTGCGGCTGGCAGAAAACGCCGGCGTCGCGGGCGGCCGCAACGCAGGCGTCCGCGAGTGCAGCGGGGACGTCGTGCTTTTCCTTGACGACGACGGCTGGTATCCCGAGCCAGGTGCGCTCGGCGAGCACGTGTCAGCCAGGTTCGGTGCCGATCAGAAGCTGGCCGTGCTCTCGTTCCGCGTGCTCGATCCCGAGGGCGGTGCCGGTGCCCGCTGGCACGTGCCAAGGCTGCGGGTCGGCGATCCTGCTCAGAGTTCGGTCGTCACCACGTTCGCCGGCGGAGCGTGCGCGATCAGGCGGTCGGCGTTCCTCGAGGCGGGCGGGCTGCCCGACGCGTTCTTCTTCGGTCACGAGGAGACCGATCTGTCCTGGCGGCTGATCGACCTCGGCTACGTGATCGAGTACGACGGCGAAGCCGTCATGTGTCACCCGCCGGTCAAGAACGCCAGGCACGCCACCTGGTACCGCAACGAGGCACGCAACCGCGTCTGGCTGGCCCGCAGGAACCTGCCCTGGCCCGTCGCGCTCTGGTATCTCGCGGACTGGGTGGCGCTCACGGTGCTGCGCGAGCGCTCAGTTCCCGCGCTCCGTGCCTGGTTCTCCGGCTTCTCTGACGGCTGGCGGCTCAGCCCAGGCCCGCGCCGCCCGCTCTCGCTGCGGGCGATGTGGCAGCTCACCAGGGCAGGACGTCCCCCCGTGATCTAGCGCCGGCGTCAGTGGCCGCCTAGGGGGCCGGTGAAGGCGGACTGGTCGCGGCAGACGTTGGCATGTCCGTTGATGCCGCCGTAGGTCTTCGTGAGGTGCCTGAAGCCGGGGCTCGGCGAGGCTGACGGCTGGCTGACCGTGGGGGTTGCGGTCTTGTGTGCCTGCTTGTGCTTTTGCTGGTGCCTTGGGACCTTCCGGTCGTGGGCGATGGCGGTGAACAGGGCCTTCGATGACGGCGCCCAGACCACCCAGTTCTTGTTCTGCGGATAAGGCAGGACAGGTACCTGGATGAAATGGACATTGGACAGCTTCATGCTGTGCAGGCTCTCGGCCAGCGAGAGGAGCGTGCCCTGATTGAGCCCGCTGTCCGTGGTCAGCGAGGAGGCTATGTCGGAGACGATCTTGATGAGCCGTGCGGGATCGTCGAACAAGTCGGTGTGCTTGATCTTCTGTGCCAGCGAGGCCATCAGGTACTGGTCTCGCTGAATCCGCTCGAGGTCCGAGCCCATGCCGATGTACCTGACTCGCCAGTAGGCGAGGGCCTCGGCGCCCCAGACGTGGTGCAGGCCGGCGGACAGGCGCAGCTTCGAGCGCGGGTCCTTGATGGAATAGGGCAGGCAGATGTCGACACCGCCGAGGTCGTTGATGACGTGCTCGAACCCGGTGAAGTTGAGTTCCATGAAGTGATCGAGCCGCAGGTGCGTCGTGTGTTCGACGGTCTTCCACAAGCAGCCAGGCCCGCCGAGCGCGAACGTCGCGTTGATCTGCTCGACCTGGCCGGGCTGGGCAGGCTGACCGGGAGCGCCGGGGGCCCGCGGGCAGTTGAGTACCGGGACGACCGAGTCGCGGGGGATGCTCAGCACGACCGCGTGCTTCAGTCCTGGCGACAGGTGCAGCACCATGATCGTGTCCGAGCGCTGGCCAGAGATGCCCGCCCCGAACCTGGCGTTCTTGCCTTTGCGGCTGTCCGAGCCGATCACCAGGATATTGAGCGAGTTGTTGAACTTGGGCGGTCGCTTGCCCAGGCCGGTGATTTCCACGCGGTGGATCTTGTCGAACAGTTCGCGGTAAGCCGCATACCCGGTCAGCGCGACGGCGACCAGCAGCAGCGACATCGCCACGATCGTCCAGCCGACGAGGCGGGAAGCGCGCCGACCTCGCGGGCGCTCTTCCTGTCGCTGCTGATCTCCCCCGTCACCCATGGCTCGGAGGGTTCCTAACCGGCCATGAGCTGGCGTAATCCGCTAGATCCTGTCCGGGTGACCAACCTTTACCCTGGCGTGAGGACCGGGCGTCAGCTACTGGCGAATGCCGTGCCGTAGCCCTTGCAGACGTTCGTGGTGCCCGTATACCCGTTGTACTGGCTGGCGAGGTTGCCTGGCGACGTCGACTGCGACTTGCCAGATTTGCCGTTCGCGAGCGCGGTGAAGTCTGAGCCGAGAATCAGGTTTACCGTGCCAGTGGTGACCGACGGGTCAAGCTGAAGCGTCACGTTCGTGAGCTGCGCAGCGACCGTGCGAGCGGCAGCCAGGTCGGCGGCCGAGCCGTACTGCACGACAGACTGCACGTAAGTGAAGTTCGGGCTGCCTTCCGCCGTCATCGCCGACGAAGCACCAAGTACGTGGAAACCGCGGTCGGTCAGCGCGTCTGCGGTGGATCCGGCAATGCCGGTCACGCCCGAGCCATTGAGCACCTCGACGTTGACCTTAGAGGCGCTGATCAGCTTCGGGGCCTTGGAGTCGGCCTGAACCTTGCCGCCCTTGCCGCTCTTGCTGCCCTTGCCGCCTGAGGTCTTCTGACCGCCCTTATGACTCTTCTTCGGCTTATGCAGCTTCGGCAGCTTCACGTCATGGGCGACCGCGCTGAACAGCTTGGGTGCTTGCTCAGAATCGAACTCGACCCAGTTAGGGTTCGCCGGGTACTCGACGGTCGGGACCTCGATGAACTGGACGTCCTTGCGCGAGATGCCTGCCATGCTCTCGCCGATGCCGAGAAGCTTTTGCGCGGTCAGGCCGTTGTCGGTGGTGAGCGCGTGGGCACGGACAATAGCCGAGACGATTGAGTACGTCTTCCTGGGACTGTGAAGCACGCCGGTCTTGAGTATCCGCTGCACGAGCCCGACCATGAGAAGCTGGTCGCGCTGAATGCGCTGCAGGTCAGAGCCGAGCCCGAAGTCCTCGCGCAAGCGCCAGAAATCGAGCGCCTTCTCGCCGTAAAGGAAGTGCCGCCCCGCGGTCAGGCTCAGGTGATCATAAGGGGACGGGTGGATCGCGGTCGGCAGGCAGACCTCGACCCCGCCGAGCGCGTTGATCACGCTGATGAACCCGGTGAAGTTCAGCTCGACGAAGTCGTCGATCCTGATGCCTGTCGTGTGCTCGAGCGTCTTCCACAAGCAGGAAGGCCCGCCGTAGGCGAACGTGGAGTTAAGCTGCTCGAGCTGCCCTGGCTGCGCGAGTTGCCCGGTGGCGAAGCCGTCGCCAGGGTCCTTGGCGCACTGATAGATGGGCACGACCGAGTCTCGCGGAAAGCTCAGCACGTAAATGCGCTTACGGCCGGGGGAGATGTGCACGATCATGACCGTGTCAGAGCGCTGACCTGAGATGCCACGCCGGCCACCGATCGCGCCGTTCTTGCCTGACCTGCTGTCCGAGCCGATCAGCAGCAGGTTAAGCGCGTCGTTGTACTTCGGCGGGCGCTTGCCCAGGTCGGTCACCGCGATGTGCTTGATGCCGTCGAGCAGGTCACGGAACTTGACGTAGCCGAACAGCGTCCCTGCCACGAGCACGAACGTGAGCCCGATGCAGGCCCAGCCGGTAACCAGGGTACGGCGCGGATACTGGCCCACGCCTGCCAGTTCAAGCAGGTGGTGCCGGAAGCCAGGCCTGGCGCCGTTCAGGCGCAAGCGTGACATCGAAAAAATCCTCCGGGCAATCCACATCCACTGGCATGTCAGGCGGCTGCCGCCACCAGGTGCGGTCGAGTCGCGCCCCATGCTACGCGGTCCGCGAGCGAAATTAGGCCGGTAACGCATGGCTCACGTCGGTAACCGAAGGATACTGAATTCACTTGCTAGCTAACTGGCGGACACAGTTGAGGTGGCTGGCGTCATTTGCGTGAGGTCTGTATCCACTTACAGTGGAGGCCGTGACCTCGTCCCCGTCGCCCCCCTCCGGGCCCTCCGGCACGCCGCCTGCGGCTAGACAGGAAGAGACTGGACAGGAAAAGACTGGGCAGTCGGGTGCCGTGGCGGGGAAAACGGCGCCTGAGAAGGCACCAGAGAAGAAGCCAGGGCCGGCTAAGGCAGCCCTGGCCGGGCCGGCAGTGACTCGGGCTACGGCGGTTCTGACCGTAGCGGGCAAGGTCGCGAAGAAGACGGCCCGCGCTGGATCAAAGATCGGCTTTCCCGCCAGGATGAACGACGCGCTCGGGCGCGCGTTTGGCCGGCTGACGGTGCTTCCCGTGATCTGCGTGGTCGCGTGGCTGTTTACCGGGCTGCCGCTGCTCCTGGCAGGCAAGTTCCTTCCTGTGCCCGTGCTGCTGATCTCGGCTCCGCTGGCCACCGCGATCGCGGTCAACGTCTTGCAGCGCACGCCAGGGTGGTGGCCGGCCGAACTGCCTGGCCAGGGGAGGGACCGTGGCTGGATGCCCGGGTTCGGGTTGCTCGGCTCGGGATTCGTGGCCGGCGGGTTCGTCGGATGGCAGCTAGCCAAGAACTCGCCCTCGATCATCGCGACGAGGACGCCAGGCGCGTATTTCCAGGCCGGCTACTGGATCGCGCAGCACGGATCGCTGCCGATCCCCGGATCCCTTTCCGCGTTCGGCGGCGCGCATCAAGGACTGCACCTTTCCAGCATCGGATTCTTCTCGGCCGGCCACTCCGTCGTGCCGGCGGTCAGCGCCGGGCTTCCGATGCTCCTCGCCGGCGGGTTCTGGACCAGCGGCGTAGGCGGTGGCACCCTTGTCGCGCCGGTGCTCGGAGGGCTGGCCGTCTTTACCTTCGGCGGGCTGGCTGGCCGCCTTGCCGGGCGGCAGTGGGCACCTGCCGGGGCACTCGTGCTCGCCGTTACGGCACCCGAGCTTTACACAAGCAGAGACTCCTTCAGCGAGCCCGCAGTCCAGGTGCTGCTTTTTGGCGGCCTATGTCTGGTACTTGACGCGCTGACGGCGAGCAGCGGGCGAAGCGCGGCGGAACTCGTGAAGGCCGCGGTCACGCCGAGAAAGCCGGCCGGCGACGATCAGGTGGCGCAGACGCTGCGCCTGGCCGAGTCCGTGATCGGCGGGAAAGATCAAGATCAGGCCGCCGAGCCTGCGGCGCAGGCGGTGAACGGGGCGGCCGTCGCAGGCAACGGGTCGATCTGGACCAGAGGAGTCAGGAAAAAGGCGGCGGCCGGGAGCGAGCTTGCCGACGGCGAGCGGACGACGCCGATGCCGGTGGTGAGCAGCGGGCCTGGTCAAGCGGGGGATTCGGGCCGCGTCAGGGAACTGGCCGGGCGGCTGTACGGGCGGGCGCGCGGGATTTCCTGGCGCGAGTTGTCTGACAGCGTCGTAGCTAATGTGGCAGGCGAGCCTTTGCCTGCCGCGATTGGCGGGCTGGCGCTCGGGCTGACCTCGCTGCTCACGCTCGGGTCGCTGGCGTACCTGATCCCTGTCATCGCGATCGCGGGAATACTCGTCGCTGTCCGGCGCCGTATCGGCGCGGCCTTCTGCGCAGGGCTGCTGCTCGGATGCGGTTACGGCCTGATCGCCGGCTACGTGCTCGCGCGGCCGTTCGCTGACTCGTTGTCGTCGATCCTGCGGGTCATCGCGCTCGACGCGGGAGGGGTCGCGGTCGCGACGATCATCGTGATGCTGTGGCTGCGAATCGGCAGCGTGCGCAAGGTGGTGCGCGGCCTGCTGGCCAGGCGGCCGCTGCGCTGGCTGCCAGGCCTGGCTGGCCTCATCGTGGTCGCCGCCCTGATCGCGGCCGTCGCGCGGCCATATTTCCAGAAGGTGCGCGGCGCCTTCAGCCACGCCGAGGCCGACTACGTCGCTTACCTGCAGCACCTGGCGCACCTGAAGGTCGACCCGACCAGGCTGTACTCAGAAGACACGCTCTACTGGGTGATCTGGTACGCAGGCCTGGCGACCGTCATACTCGGCGGATTCGGTGCCGCGCTCATGGTAAGGCGTTGCCTGCGCGTGCTCTTCACCTGGCACGACACGACCGGAGCCACGCTGAACTGGGCACTGCCTGTGGCGATCGTGCTCGGGGGATCGGCCGCGATCTTGTGGCAGCCGTTTACCGTGCCAGACCAGCCATGGGCAAGCCGGCGACTGGTGCCCGTCGTACTTCCCGGCCTGATCCTGCTCGCGACCTGGGCGGCAGCCTGGCTGAGCCGCCGTGCGAAGGCCCGCGGCGCGGGGGTCCTCACCGTGGCATTCGTGAGCTTCCTTTGCGTGGCGGCCATGGCCGTGCCCGCCGTCGCGACCTCCTTCGGACTCGGCCTCACCCACTCTGGCACCGGCGGCGGCCTGCGGCCAAGCGCGGGCGGCCTGGCGCAGCACGCGGTCGGAACAGGTGAAACCGCGGCGGTCCGCGACCTTTGCGGCGCGCTAGGGAGGTCGTCGTCCGTGGTGATTCTCGACCGGCATGTGGCCGCCGACTTTACGCAGGTGATCAGGGGAATGTGCGGGCTGCCGACCGCCTGGATGCCGCAAGACAGCCATGCTTCAGCGGTCGACGCCGTGCTCTCCGGAATAGCCAAAGCAGGGCGGCGGCCCGTCGTGCTCGGAGCCAGGTCTTCCGAGGTCAGCGGGTACGGCGGAACACCGGCTCTGATCATGAACCTGGAGACCACCCAAGATCCGCACGAGCTGACGCAAGCTCCCGGAGCACCGTGGCGGGTCAGGTACACGATCTGGATGGCCGTGGACGACTCACCTGCGGTGGGGATCTGAGCTTGTGCGGGGTGGGGGCTGCTTGCGGGGTTGCGGGTGCTTGATTTGCCTGAGGTTCACCGGGCACGTATTATTAAGACACCGACGCGGGGTGGAGCAGCTCGGTAGCTCGCTGGGCTCATAACCCAGAGGTCGTAGGTTCAAATCCTACCCCCGCTACTATTTACGCAGGTCGGAGGCCCTCTCCAGAGTTGGGGGAGGGCCTTCCTTCTGGTCCGTGTTAACGGGATTGCTAACGG
>DATJLT010000374.1:0-9184 GCA_035509195.1 Streptosporangiaceae bacterium
AGATACCTGCGACGGTCAGTATGCGTTCACTAAGCAAGTCGAACCCGCGAGTGGCGGCACGGTTCCGGTCAACTGCGACCATCGAGAATTCAGCCGGCCGCAGTACGGATCTGTGGTTGGCCACCTCAAACCTGAGCAACATGGTTCCTCCGCGACAGCAGAACACTCTGATCGGCATTCTACGTGAGAAACCTACGAAAAAGATTCTGTGTTTGCTATCTGCGCGCACTCGGGCGGTCGGGCCAGGGCAGGCGCGGGGCGGTCGGGCCTTGCTCATGCAGGCGGGCCAGGCGGAGCAGCCAGGCGGCTATTCCGGCGGCGCCTTGCATCCAGCCGATGGCCGGCTCAAGCTCAGGCGGCGACGCCCGGTACTCGGTGTGCGACCACCTGACCCCAGCCTGGTCTTCGATGCGGCGGCCGAGAACGTCGGCAGCGAGCTCGCGGGCCCAGGCCAGCCACCTGCCGTCGGCTGTCTCCTGATAACGGTCAAGCGCTAGCTCGCCGACGCCGGCGGTCCCGCAGCACTGGCCCAGATTGTCCCAGAAGCCCGGATACAGCCGGGCAGGCACGCCGCTCAGCCGGACGGCGCGCCTGGCGGCGCCGGCTGCCCTGTCCCAGCCCTGACCCGGCCGCAACCGGTCAAGCAGCACGAAGAGACGGAGCGTGCCGGTCGGCCCGTGGCACCAGCCGTAGCTCACCTCCGGCTCGGAAGGATCGGGCGGTACCAGGTAAGGGACAGCCAGCGAGCCGTCCGGCCTGTCGCCGAGGCGGATCAGGCGCCGTCCGGCGGACGACGCGACATGCAGCAAATCGGGCCTCGCGAGCCGGGTGCTCGCGGCTGCCAGCGCGTAAGCGATGCCGGCGGCGCCGTGCGAGAAGTTGGGCCTGACTGCGCCGATCCCCGGTCCGGCGGGCCAGTCGGGTTCGCCGCCCGGCCAGTGCGCGCCCGCCACCATGCGGTCGGCGAGCGCGGACGCGGCCTGAAGGGCGTCATCGCGGCCGAGCGACGTCAGGGTCAGCAGCACCCCGGCGTCGCCTTCAAGCAGGTCACGTACTCCGGTGTCTGGCCGGCTAACCGCAAGTCTGGCGATGTCGCTGACCAGGGACCGCGCGACGGGCCGCGAGTCGTCATCCGCCCAGGTCGCCAGCGCCCAGGCGATGCCGCTCAGGCCGGTGTAAAGGCTGAGGTCAGGTACGTCTCCCCGGTGCCTCGCCGCTGCGGCGACTCGGCGCAGCCTGGACACTCCCGCTCTCGCGTGATCGTCGAAGCTCGTGCTGCCGCTCAGCCTGGCCTCGGTGAACGCGGCAAGTACTCCAGCGGTCCCGTCGTACAGGTCGTCGGCCACCGGGGAGCCAGGAAGCGCCGTGAGCGGCCACGCAAGACCACCGTCGGCCAGGACCGCGGCACTCGCGACCCAGCGCAGCGACTCGTAGCCGGCCGTCCTCGCGGCCCGTACGATCCCCGATGCCCGCGCACTGCCGGTACGCACCTGATCCATCGTGATCCATCGTGACACAGCGAGCACGTGACCACGGGCGGCCGGGGTACGCTGGTTTCTGGTCCGAGATTTCCTTACCTGGAATGGTTTGCGTTGCGTTCCGAACTTGAGACGGCTATGGGAGCCGTGCTGACCAGTCGCACCGCCAAGGACCTGATTCTCGCCTCTCCTGGTGATTTCGCGGCTCATTTCGGCCTTACCGGAGCAGAAGCGGCGTCGCTGGCCGCGATGGCCGGAGATCTCGCGGTACTCATGCCCGGTTTCGTGCGCAAGCGGGAGCGCGGCCTTCGCCAGGCGATGGCGCTGACCATGTCACTGCTCGGTGCCGAGGCCACGGCCGTGCTCGAGGACTACACGGAGGCCTGTCCGCCGGCCGAATCCGTCTCCGCCGACGCGCTCGGCTTCGCCGGTTACCTGATTGCCCAGATCGGTCAGCTCGCTGGTGACTTCCCTTTTCGTGACGTCATTCGCGACGTCGCCAGGCTCGAGCAAATGCGGCTGCGGGCTTTCCATACCGAATGGCCGCTCAGGCCGCGACCTGATCCCGTTCGCCTCGACGAGGATTGTCCGCTTTGGCTATGCCGTAGCGCAGCTATCGAGCGATTCGCCTTCGACGTGCGGACCGTGCGGGCCGGGCGCCCTGCCGAGATGCTCGCGCGACTGCGCCCCGACCCGGCGAACCTGCTGTGCTTCCAGCGGCCGGATGACGGCGAGGTAGTGGTCGTCCGCCTCGACGACGAAGGCGCTGGCACGGCCAGGCTCATCGGGCGGCGCCCTGGCGAGTTCACCGCCCGCGACCTGACCGCCGCCGCCGGTCCAGGGCTCGCGAAGCTGGCCAGCCTCGGCGTCGTCAGCGGGAATCGCGGGATCGAACAGCATCGGAGGGCCACCGATGTCGCGTGACCTGCCCGGGCAGCAGCAACGATGGCTCTGCGATGCTGCGCGTACAGCATCGGGAAGCCAGCGTTGTTGTATGCGCCGCCCTGGGCTACCGCAACGGCGGGCCAGCGATGCTGTCAAGGACCTGGTTGCCGGGACCGGGCCATGACCCGCGTGGGCGTCAGTTACCGTCCCGAACTGGCCGGGCTCTTCAGCGGCGACAGCCCGGCGGTCGGCTGTGCCGAACTGATCGCCGACAGGTACTTCGGCGAGCAAGGCTTCAGCCGGGCCTGGGAACTGCGGCGTCTGGCCGGCACGCCGGTGCTCGTTCACGGGCTGTGCGGCAACGCCGCGTCGGTACACGGTCCCGATCCGGCTTACCTCGGCCGGATCAGCCGCCTCGCCGACGCGGTCGGCGCCCTCGCCTACAGCGACCATCTCGCCTTTACCGGCGTGCCAGGACGGGCACTCGGTCATCTCGCGCCGAACCTGTTCGATGACGAGCTACTCGCGGCGGCCTCGGCCAACGTCACGAGGATGGCCGAGCTGACCGGCCGGCGTCCTTGCCTGGAGAACCTGGCGGTTAAAACGATGATTTCCGGTTCCCGTTACACGCCGGAGGAGTTCTATCTTGGCCTGCTCGAGCAAAACGACCAGTGGGACTGCCTGCTCGACCTGACCAATATCTGGATCAACTCGAGAAACCGGCCAGTCGATCCGGTGAAGTTCATCGACGCGCTCCCCGCCGACCGGATCGGCTATGTCCACCTCGCCGGCGGCATCCTGGTTCACGGCGAATGGATCGACAGCCATTCCCGTGCCGTTCACGGCGAGGTATTCGAGCTTCTCGATTACCTGCTCGCGCGGTCCTCGCCGCTGGCGGTCATCATCGAGCGCGATGGTAACTGGCCGGGAGCCGAAGCCGAGTTGCGCGCCGACCTGACCAGGGCCGGCGATCTCGTGGCCGCGCACTCGACGGCGCGGGCAGCGGCCGGCTAGGCGCCGGGCGGCTCCCAATAGCGCCAGAACCCCGGCCTGGCAGGCCTGGCCAGTTCAGGCGGGTCAAGGTACGACGGCTCGCCGGCCAGGTCGAGCAGGTCAAGCGGAGCGGCCGCCTCGGCGTCGCGCCTGGTCAGCGGCGGCAGGTTCCACTTGTGCTCGATGAGCTTCAGCACCGAGGTGTGATCAAAGACCTGGTCAGAGACATAATCCTGCTTCGCGTACGGCGACACGATGACGGCGGGGACGCGGAAGCCGAGCCGGGCGTAGGTGTCCGGGCCGTCATCGTCGCGGGTGACTCGCCGCCCAAGCGAGGTGCGGGCGAATTGCCGCAGAATCCAGAAGCGGTCAAAGGAACCGACTGCCCTGACGTCGTCAGGCTCGGCTGCGCCGGGCGGCGGCACGTGATCGTAATAGCCGCCGTGCTCGTCGTACAGCCAGATCAGCAGCGTCTTCGGCCAGCCTGGGCCGGACATCACCGCGTTGATGATCTCGGCGGCGAAGCTCTCCCCCGCCTGTATGTCCTGCGGGTTCTCCTCCGAGCAGTGGCTGAAGTCCGGATCCACGATGCTTACGGAGGGCAGAGTTCCCGCACCTGCCCTCTGGAGGAAATGCTTGACGGGTTTGACGTGATTGACCGAGCGCAGCAGGCCAAGCGGGTAAAGGTCGGCTGTGACCTGGAGCTTGGCGAGCATCCGGCCCGCGGTACCTGGCACGAGAGCAGCGATCACGCCGCCTAGCGGGCGCAGGAAGCCCAGGCCCCGTGCGTGGCTCAGCCTGCGCCACCCGATCCGCACGGGCGAGATCAGGTGATAATTAGTCCAGGTGATCTTGTGCGCGGTGAGCAGGTCGAAGATCGTGCCCCTGGCCGGGTAGTCGGTCATGCCGAAGGGCAGGTCGTCGATCAGGCCGTTGGCGGTGCCCGCGATCAGGAACCTGCGGTTGGGGAACGTCGGGCCCAGGCAGGAGCAGAACCAGCGCGTCGCCAGCGGGAAGGTCCTGGCCAGGTCGTAATAGAACGGCAGTTCGCGCTTCGTCCAGTACCCCATGGCGGCGGTCTGGTCCAGTCCGGGATCGAGGATGCCGAGGCTGGTCACGAAGCCGTCGCAGGCACCGCTCGCGTACTGGAGATGGCTGGCCGCCCAGCTTTGCGTGGGTACGCGCTTGACCTGCACCGTTGAGTCAAGGTGCCGTAGTCCGGCCGGCGTGCCGTTCTCCGAAGGATTGGTCTCGGCCGGCTTGCCGTCAGGGCCGAGCGTGAAACCGTCGCCCCGGCCGGCGAGCATGCCCAGGTAGTTGTCGTAGGAGTGGTTCTCCATCATCAAGATCACGATGTGATCGATCTGCGGCAGGCCGTCCGTGCCAGGATCCTCGGCGGGTCTCGGCCTGGCCGCGAGATCGGGTCCCCGCCGCCGCAGCCGCCGCCTGGCTGCTGCTGTCTCGGCCCCCATCAGCATCTGATCATCATGCCGCAAAGCCCTGGCCGCCACTAGCACGGGCAAAGGCCGATTGAGCGGGCGCACCGGCGTCTTTATGCTCGTAGTGGCCCGAAAGGAATGTGCGGGCCAGGCGGCATCTCGACGCCGAGGTAATGGAGGCACAACGTCATGAGTGACCAGCCCGAGCAGTTTGGCGGAAATGACCAGGCCAGCGAGCACCCGATCCGTTCGCTGGCGGCGCGCCACGGACGTCGCGCGCTTATGTTGGGCGCGGCCGCGGCCGGCGCAGGACTGGCCGCGGACCTGGTGGCCGGCGGCACGGCCGAGGCGGCTCCGGACTCGTCGCCTCCTGTCCTGCTCGGCAAGCAGAACATCACCAGCGGCTCCACCTCCGTGGGATCTCAGCACAAGAACGGGCTCGAAGGGCACACGCGCACCGCAGGTTACAGCGGCGTCGCTGGGATCGACTTCAGCAAGGTGAAAGGCGCCAATGGCGTTTACGGCCAGACGAACCACGGCAACGGCGTGTTCGGCATCGGGATCGGCGGCGGTAACGGCGTCGGCGCTCATTCGAATACCTCAGGCTTTAGCGCGGTCAAGGCTGTCGACAGCGCGCCGAGCGGCGGCACCGCCCTTTTCGGGCAGTCGGCTCATGGCCTGGCTCTGCATGTCGAGGGCAAGACGAAGTACAGCACCGCCAGCGGCGTGGCCACCGTGCCAGGCGGCCAGCGGGTCGCCAAGATCCCGGTCAGCGGCATGAGCGCGACGAACATGGTGTTCGTGACCATCCAGAAGGCGCAAAGCGGCGTCCACGTCGAGGGCGCCGAGCCCGGCGAGGAGTCGTTCACGCTCACCCTGTCGAAGCACCCGTCCGAGCCGCTTCGCATCGCCTGGTTCGTGCTCGAGTAACAGGGGTTGTCGTTCGTGGGTCGGAGCCACCGAGGCTGATCGCGGCGGGCCGGTTACGACATCGATGGCTCCGCGATGCTGTTGCGCGCCCGGCTCGGTGCCGCCACGTAGAGTGACGGGATGCGTCCGGAGCCTGCGTATCCGTTGCTGGCCGGCCCGCTCCGCCGCCGGGCGGGGGTTCTGCTTGGCTGCTGCGCGGTCATAGTCGTCGTGCTTGGACTGCTGTTCGCGCACCAGACCGGCATCGACGGCCTCGACAGGGCGGTGGACTCTCGGGTGATTCGCTCGCTCGGCGGTCACCGCAGCCTGCTGCTCTGGCTGGCGAGCCCGGCTGAACTCGGTCCCGCCGGCCTCACGAGCTTGATCATGGTCGCGATCTGCCTGATGACCGGCCGCCTGAAGGGCGCGATACTCGCGGCAACAGCCATCCCCGTCGCGTCGGCCCTCTGCGACTCGGTAATCAAGCCCCTGGTTCACAGAAGCATCGATCAGGACTTTCCCAGCGGGCACGTCGCGTCCGTGCTCGCGCTTGCCGCGATGCTGACGGTGCTGCTTGTCCTGCCGCCGCAGCCGCTCATCGAACGGCGGGCGCGCCTGCTGGTCCCGGTTGCCGCGGGCGTGATCGCCTGCGGCGTCGCCATTGCCGTCATCGGCCTGCGATGGCACTTCTTCACCGACACCATCGGAGGCGCAGCCCTCGGCGCGGGCACGGTCTGTGCTCTGGTCCTGATGCTCGATCTGCGGCCCGTCAGCCGCTGGCTCGAAGCGCCGACCCGCTGGCTGCTCGCCCGACGTTCAGCCAGCGTGGGGGCCGGCAGGCGCTCAGCTACCGGATTCGGCGAAGGTGCGGTATAGCTGGCCGGCCGGCTGGCTGCCGACCGCTTCGCAATAGCCGCTGGCCAAGCAGGAGATCGCACGCAGTCCTGACCCGTCAGGCCCTGCCGCGGACTGGATCGTCCAGGCGGTGCCGTCCCAGGCTTCGACCGCGGGCTGCCCGCTTCCCGAGGACGGCAGGCTCGACCCGGCCAGCGTGCAACTCGCTGCGGTGGGGCAGGACAGGCCGAGAGGCAGCAGCTTGACCGACCCGGAGGGCACAGGCAGCAGGCCCTGGTTCTGCCATGAGGTTCCGTCCCAGCCGTCAGTGAAGGACTCGCTGCCGGTATAGCCGGTGACCTCGCAGGACATCGAGGTAGCGCATGACACCGCATCGAGTTGCACCCTCGTGCTGCCAGAAGGACCGGGCACAGATTGCGTGGTCCATGCGGTTCCGTCCCACCTGGCCGCGACGCCCGGACCGCCCAGGCCAGTGTCACCCGGGCCGACCGCCTCGCAGAATTTCGCGGACGCGCAGGACACCGAGACGTAGCTCGCGCTGTTCGCGTCGGGCAACGTGATGGCGGTCCATGATGTCCCGTTCCATTCAGCCGCGTCGACCGGTCCGACCGCGACGCAGAAGGTAGCACTGGAGCAGGAAACGGACTGGTAGTCGTCAGCGGGCATTCCCTGATCTATCCAGGAGGTGCCGTTCCATCGTGCGCCTCCGTCGCCTACCGCCTCGCAGAAGGTCGAGGAAACGCACGACACCGAATAGAACATCGCGCGCAGCGTGCCGTCTGCCTGAAGCTTCCAGGCGCTGCCGTTCCACACTTCAGGGAGCGCGGACGGGTCACCGCTGGAGACGCCGACCGCCTCGCAGAACGTCGGCGACACGCACGACACGCCGTTGAGGTCGTTGCTGACCGGGCTCTCGAGAAGAAGCACGGGCACGCCCGACCAGGAAGTCCCGTTGAACTTCACGGTCTGGACTGGGTCAGAGGAAGCGCCGCCGGCGAGGCAGTAACGAGCCGACGTGCAGGAGACGGCGTTCAGCGAGTTCCCCTGATAGAAAACGGCAGGCCCGCGTACGTCGCGGGTACGCCAGGTCTTCCCGTTCCACTCCGCGGCGAAGTACGCCCCTGTGCCTGTCACCCGGTCGTAGCCGACCGCCTCGCAGAAGGCGGCCGAACGACAGGACAGGGCGCTGAGCTCCTGGCTGCCGCCCGCATGCTGCTTGATTGTCGCGCGCTTCCAGCCGGTGCCGTTCCACTGCTCGCTGATCAGGCTGGTGCCTGACCAGCCGACCGCCACGCAGAACTTCGCCGAGGTGCAGGAGATCGCGGGAAAATCGGTGCCGTTCCTGATCGTCGTCGCGGTCCACTTCGTGCCGTTCCACCGCTCGATGAGCGGGCCCGAGGTGTCAGATGCCAGGCAGAACCAGGCCGACACGCAGGAGACCGACGTCAGCTCGGTCTCGGCGTACTGCCCTGCCTGGCTCGGGCTGGCCTGCACGGTCCACTTCGATCCGTTCCAGCGCTCGGCCAGGCTGCGCGACTGCTGCGATGTCGTCGAGTAGCTGCCGACGGCTTCGCAGAAGGTTCGCCTGACGCACGACACGGCCCGCAGTTCCCAGCCGAGAGCGCCGGCGGGCGCCGCGAAAGGCTCGAGGCGCCAGGTCGTGCCGGTCAGCGACTCGGCGAACCCGGTGTTATCACCCGGTCCGTAGTCATTGGTGCCGCCGACCGCCATGCAGAAGCCTCCCGTCAGGCACGACACGCCAATGAAATCGGCGACCTGACCGCTGCTTGCCTGGTTAGGGTTAGCCGCGTTCAGCAAGTGCCAGGAATGCCCGTTCCATGCCTGTGCCAGCGGGCTCCACACGCCGGCGCTGTTGTCGTAGTCGCCGACGGCGACGCAGAACGCGGACGTGGCGCACGACATTCCCTGGATAAGGCCGGTTGTCGTGTCCTGGTTCGGGGTTGACTGCACGGTCCAGGTAGTGGCGGCACTGGCCGCCTGGACTCCAAGCAGCGCTAACGTCGCGGCAAATACGCTGCCGATCACGCATAGCCTGCGTCCCTGCCGTCGACACGCCATGACCTCGCCTCCCGCATAAGGAGAATGACCCGTATGTGACAGTACGCCAGGACGGCTTGCCAGTTCGACTATACTGAGTATGCTACTACGCATTATACGGAACTTGGGGATGGTCATGAGCATCAGGCATGCGCTCCTCGCCCTGCTCAGCGAGGGACCGAAGTACGGCTTGCAGCTAAGGGAAGAGTTCGAGGCCAGGACGGGCGAGGTGTGGCCGCTGAACGTGGGTCAGGTCTACACGACCTTGCAGCGGCTGGAGCGGGACGGTCTGGTCGAGTCAGAAGGCGGCGACGAGGGCCCACAGAAGGCGTTCCAGATCACTGAAAGCGGTGCGGCCGAACTGGCCGCCTGGCTGCGCACCCCGCCTGACCTGAGCTCGCCGCCCAGGGATGAGCTCGTGATGAAGGTCCTGGTGGCGATCAGGCTGCCTGACGCCGACGTGCACGGCGTCATCCAGGTTCACCGCCGCTACCTGGTGCAGCTCATGCAGGAGTGGACCCGGATCAAGGAGGGCGGCGCCGCGGGCGACCTCGGCCTCGCCCTGGC
>DATJLT010000375.1:0-35598 GCA_035509195.1 Streptosporangiaceae bacterium
TGGCACCTCGATGTCGGCTCGTCGCATCCTGGGGCCGGAGCAGGTCCCAAGGGTTGGGCTGTTCGCCCATTAAAGCGGTACGCGAGCTGGGTTTAGAACGTCGTGAGACAGTTCGGTCCCTATCCGCTGCGCGCGTAGGAGACTTGAGAGGGGCTGTCCCTAGTACGAGAGGACCGGGACGGACAAACCTCTGGTGTGCCAGTTGTTCTGCCAAGAGCACGGCTGGTTGGCTACGTTTGGAAGGGATAACCGCTGAAAGCATCTAAGCGGGAAGCTCGCCTCAAGATTAGGTCTCCCTCAGGGTTAACCTGGTAAGGCCCCCAGCTAGACGACTGGGTTGATAGGCCGGAGGTGGAAGTACGGTAACGTGCGGAGCTGACCGGTACTAATAGGCCGAGAGGCTTGGCTTCTACTCTTGCTCGCGTCCGGATAGTGCTGTTCTGACAGTACGAGTCCGGACGGCGGCTGAATGATTGTTGCGCGTCCACTGTGCGGTTCTCGAGATGCGGTCGGATTGCTTTAGAGGCAGTTCAACATCTCAATAGTGTTTCGGTGGCTATGGCGAAGGGGAAACACCCGGTCCCATTCCGAACCCGGAAGTTAAGCCCTTCAGCGCCGATGGTACTGCACGGGGGACCGTGTGGGAGAGTAGGACGCCGCCGGACATCTTCCCGAAGGGCCGTCGCATGCGACGGCCCTCGGTGTTTTGTCTATAGGTGTCTGGTGTGATTGGTGGAGATCATCGGTGACAAGTGGCGCTGACGAGCCGTCGGCAAAACGCCCGCAGTCCGACGGCCAGAGCGACGGCAGCGGACGTGGCGACGGCAGCGGACGCGGTGGTGGCCGGGACAGCACGTCGAGAGGCAATGGCGCCAAAGGCCGACCTCCAGGTCTTGGCAGGCGACAGTCGACCGGAAGCGACCGACCGTCGGCTGGTGGCGATGAGCAGGCAGCCGGGGGCCGCAGGCGTCCCGGCAGGGGCGGCAGTGCGTTCGACAACCGGCCAGGGAATGGGCAGCGGCAAGGCGGACGCACCTACGGGGCTACCGGGGCGAGGCCTTCTGGAGGTGGTCGCTCAGGAGGCGGCAACTCGGGCGCCGCGCCGGGCCGCTGGGAGAGGGACTCACGGGAGCCTGGTCAGGGATCGGGACGTGGCGACTACGGCTCGCGTTCGCGGAAGGCGGACGAGGGTCCGGGTGACGAGCGCAGGGGCGCTCGGGCTACGTCGGCGTACGGTTCTCGCGGCGACTCACGTGGCGGAGATTCGCGTGGCGGAGATTCGCGTGGCGGAGTGTCACGTGGCGGGGGACCGCGCGGCGGCTCACGTCCGCCGTCTCGGTTCGGCTCTCCGCGCAATGACGACTCGCCCGCCCGTGATTCACGCGGTGGTTACTCACGCAGTGACGATTCGCGCGGTGGTGACCGCCGCGGCAGTGACCGCCGGGGCAATGACTTGAGGAGCGGAACTCCTCGTAGTGGCGGATTTCGCAGCGACTCATCGTCTGGCGGGGCCGCGCGGAGTGCGAACGGCCGGGGCGGTTCAGACCGCGGCGGTTCAGACCGCGGCGATTCGGGCCGGCGCGGCCCGGCCAGCCGCAATCCAGCCTCGACAGGCGAGGGTCGCGACGATCGTGCGCGCCAGTACAGACCCCGCGACGACAGAGCCCGCGACGAGCGGTCGCGCGACGACAGACCCCGCTACAACAAGCCACGGTATGACCGGGCGGGGCGCAACGACCGGGCGGAACGCAACGACCGCGCAGAGCGCAACGACAAGCCTCACGCTGACCGGCCGCAGTTCAAGCGTTCGGAAGGTGGCTACGGCACTCGCTCGGACCGGCCGCGCACCGATTCGCCGCGCTGGGACCGGCCGCGCTCGGACGGGCCGCGCACCGATTCGCCGCGCTGGGACCGGCCGCGTTCGGATTCGCCACGCTCGGACCGGCCGCGTTCGGATTCGCCGCGCTCGGACCGGCCGCGTTCGGATTCGTCTCGAACAGGTCGGCCGCGCACGGACAACTCGCGCTCTGGCAGGTCGGCCCCGCGCGGTGAGCGGGACTATCGCTCTCGCGAGCGGGAGGACCGGTCGCGAGAGGGAGGACCGAGGCCAGCGAGGACGACAGGGCCTGAACGAAGGGCACCTCGCCTGACCGTGCCCGCGAGCATCACCGCTGATCAGCTCGATCCCGAAGCGAGGGCGGAGCTTCGGACGCTGCCAGGCGATCTCGCCGAGGCGGTGGCGAGATTCCTGGTGGCGTCGGGCGCTGCCGAGGATCCCGAGCGCGGGTACGACTATGCCGTCGCCGCACGTGAGCTGGCGGGCCGGGTCGGCGTTGTTCGGGAGACGTGCGGTATCGCTGCCTACCGCGCGGGCAAGTGGGCGGAGGCGCTGGCCGAGTTGCGGGCCGCCCGCCGGCTTACCGGGCAGGGCAGCTACTTGCCGCTGATGGCGGATTGCGAGCGGGCACTTGGCCGGCTTGACCGTGCGCTTGAGCTCGCGACCGGGTCACCGGCCGCCGACCTGAGTCGTGAAACCCAGATCGAGCTCAGGATTGTCGAGTCAGGCATCCGCAGGGATCAGGGGTTCCCTGAGGCTGGCGTGGTCGCGCTGCAGATACCAGAACTCACCGACAGTCGTCAGCGACCCTGGTCGGCACGGCTGTATTACGCATACGCCGACGCACTGGCCGCTGCCGGCCGGGAAGAGGAGGCACGAGTCTGGTTCGGCAAGGCGGCCGAGGCTGACGTGGATGGCCAGACCGATGCCGCCGAGCGGCTTGACGACCTGGACCTGCTGGCCTTCGACGACCTCGAGGCCGACGAAGCCGACGATGCCGACGAAGCTGCCCAGGCCGACGCAGCCGATGAAGATCACGAGGATGGCTGACTCAGCCGACCTGTCGCCACGCCGGGCAACGGACTTGACTCCCGGCGGTAGCAGCAATGAAGCGCCAACGATGCTGCTCGGGCAGCCAGTCTGACCGCAACGTTGGCTCAGAGATGCTGTTCCTGTGACAATGAAGTTCCACCGTTGCGGTAGCCGTGTATCGGCGAACAGCATCAACGGGCCATGGTTGCTGCTACGCGCGGCAATATGAGCCCTTTGTCCGCTTCACGCCAACGCCCGCTTCACGCCAACGCCCGTTTCACGCCAACGCCCGCTTCACGCCACACCCGCTTCAGCCATGAAGGCATGAATTTGAGCAAACCTGACTCATCCGGCCTGGTGCCGCGCCGGGCAACGAACTCGGATCTGCCAGAGATCAGCCGGCTGATCCGCCAGGCCTACGCCAAGTACGCGGAACGGATGGACAGGCCGCCGGGGCCGGTACTCAAGGACTACGTGGCCGAGACGGAGGCTGGCCAGGTCTGGGTGACGGGGGAACCCATTACCGGAGTGATCGTGCTGATCGACATGGGCGACAGCCTGCTGGTCGAGAACGTGGCTGTCGGCCCGGACGTGCAGGGCACAGGCATCGGGCGCGGACTGATGGACTTCGCCGAGCAGAAGGCCAGGACCGCAGGGCGCCGGCGGGTCACCCTCTATACCCACGAGGTCATGACAGAGAATCTCGCGATCTACCGTCACCTCGGTTACCGCGAAACAGAACGCCGTACAGAAGACGGTTACCGGCGAGTCTTCATGGAGCGTGCCCTCCCTGACTTGTAGCGCCCGAACGGACCAGAATTCAGCCCTCAGCGAACGAGCGCAGAACCAGGCCCGTTCGCGGTTTCGGAGCGAACGAGGTGGATTTGCGCGGCACTTTCTCGCCGCGAGCGGCGACCGCGTACACGTCGGCGGGCGACATCGGAGCGCAAAGCACCGCGGTCCCCGTGGCCTCGCAGGCGGCCAGCAGCGCGGCAGAAGCGTCATGATGTACGACCTTGACCAGGCTGTCGTCATCGGTGAGGCCCCAGAGCTTGCCGATCAGCAGTTCCTGCAGGATCGCCGCGGGCAGTTCGCCCCACTCGGCCGAGTACCCCGCCGGCATCGCGGCGCGCGCTTGCTCGCGGTCGGGATGGCTGAGCAGATAAGCGTGACCTTCCCCGGCCACCACGAACGCGGGCCCCTCCCCGCTGGCTCTCGCCAACTCGGCCTCGGCCGCGCCAAGGTCGCCGAAGGGCAGCGCACGCACGGCGAAGGCCCCGGCCGCGAGCTTGGCTGCCTGCTGCACGTCAAGGCCGGGTATCACCCGGTGAATTGCCCCGATTCGCGGCGGATAGAGGCCGGAGTCGACGAGCATCGCCAGGCCGTAATCCCACGGGCCTTGCCCGTGCCCGGCGGCGTGCCGGCGGGCACGCAACTGGAGGTAGGCCGCATACCTGTGATGTCCGTCGGCGATCAGTGCCTGGCGGGGCGCCAGGTCGGCGGCGATGGCGGCGAGGTCAGCGTGGTCGGTGATCGCCCACAGCCGGTGCCGCAGCCCGTCAGGGGTCACCGTTTCCGCCAGCGGTGCGGTCGCGGCGACCGCGCCTGCGATCCGGCTAGCCGCGCCGCGGAAGCCAGGTTCACCCGCCTCTCTGGCTCCCTCGTACAGCAGGAAGATCGGCTCGAGGTTGGCCTGGGTGGCTTCCATGAGCCGCAGCCGCCCCTGTACGGGTCCTGGCGAGACGTCCTCGTGCGGCAGCACGATCCCGGCCTCAGGCTCTACTAGCCTGAGGCGGCCGATCAGGCCGCGCTGAAGCACGGAAACCCCCGCGGCCTGCTCGTATACGTAAAGCGCCGGGGCCGGGTCGGCGGCCAAGATCCCCTCGGCCAGCCACTTCCCGAGCAGCGCGGCCGCGTCACCGTACTCCTCTCCTGGCCGGCCAGGTACCGGACGGGGGAGGATAAGGCGGACAACGTTGTGCGGGTCAGCCGCCATGAGCTGGTCCTCGCTGTCACGGAAGATGACGTCGTACGGTGGAGAGGTGACATGGGCGAGCCCGCTCACGCGATCAGGCGCGTATCGGATGCCTCGGAACGGCGCCAGTTCCAGGCCAGCGACCGGCTGGTCATCCGACGTTGAGTATGACGGAGGGATCTGCACATATGTCAGAAGGATCAACAGGCGGCAAGGATTCCCGCCAGGCAGGAATGCCTGGCAAAGAACAGGCAGTCCGTCAGGCTGGCCCTCCGGCGACCGACTGCGGTCCGCCTGACGATACGTACGATTTGTACCGCCGCGGCCTTGATCTGCTCGACAAGGGCAGCGCGGCCGCTGCGGCGCAGCTACTTCAGCGGGCGTCGGCTGCCGAGCCAGAGTCGCGCAGCATCCTCGAGGCGCTCGGCCGCGCGCAGTTCGGTACCAAGCACTACGAGGCCGCGGCCGGCAGCTTCCGGCGGATCGTGGACGCCAGCCCCACGGACGACTACGCGCAATTCGGTCTCGGGCTTGCCTTGTCTCGCAGCGGTGACCACAGCGCTGCGGCCGAGCATCTCGCTCTGGCTGCCGCGATGCGCCCGGACCTGCGCCACTACACCGAGGCCCTGCGCAGCGTGCGGGCGACGCTCAGGGCCAGGAATCTCGCCGATGGCCAGTGACCGCAAGACCAATAGGCCGCCAATAAGCACCGGCTACGACGTCGCTCTCCTTGACCTCGATGGTGTTGTTTACACAGGCCATGGCGCCGTACCAGGAGCTGTACCGGCCCTCGCCGCCGCGCGGGCCGCGGGGATGCGACTGGCGTTCGTGACGAACAATGCCTCGCGCACGCCGTCAGCCGTCGCCGCGCACCTGACGAGGCTGGGCGTGCCCGCTACATCCGATGACGTGGTGACCTCGGCGCAGGCGGCGGCGACGCTCATCGCCAGCAAGGTGCCGCCAGGCTCCGCGGTGCTTGTGGCCGGGGCGACGGGTCTGCGGATGGCGCTGCGTGCCCGTGGCCTTCGTCCGGTCTCTGTCGCCGCCGACAAGCCTGCCGCCGTGGTGCAGGGGTTCAACCCGGAAATCGGATACGGCCAGCTCGCCGAGGCCGCGATCGCCGTACGCAACGGCGCCCTGTTCGTGGCCTCCAACGCGGACCTGACGATTCCTTCGCCGCGCGGACTTCAGCCAGGCAACGGCTCGATGATCCAGGTGATCGTCTCCGCTACCGGCGTAGCGCCTGAGGTGGCGGGCAAGCCAGAGCCGCCGCTGCACAGGGAGGCCGTCGAGCGGACAGGAGCGAAACGCCCGCTGGTCGTCGGCGACCGCCTGGACACCGACATCGAGGGCGCGTTCCGCGGCGGTGCCGACAGCCTGCTCGTGCTCACGGGCGTGAGCACGCCTCGCGAGACCGTGCTCGCGCCGCCCTCGCAGAGGCCGACGTATATCTCAGGGGACCTGTCCGGCCTGCTGCAAGACCAGCCAGTCATCAGCGAACTGCCAGGCAGCACGTCAGAGCGGAGCTGGGGCGGCTGGACCGCGAGCCGGCCCTCGCCCGGTGACCCGATCGAACTGGCCGGCTACGGAGATCCGGTCGACGGACTTCGCGCCCTGTGCGCGCTGGCCTGGTCCGCAGGGCAGGTCAACGCGGAAATCGCTGGTCCGGCCCTGAAGGTACTGGAAACCTCGTTCTGACCTTGCCGTGCGCTGAAATAAAATCAGCCTCAGGTCTGATGCGGATCGCCCCTCTGGCCGACGCGGATGAGGCAGGCTGAAGGCCACACTGATCAGGCTGGCCTGCAGTCGGCAGGAAAGGACAATCTCATGATTGAGGCACGAGGCCTCACCAAGAAATACGGCGAAACGGTCGCTGTGGACAACTTGTCGTTCGAGGTCGAGCCGGGCAAGATAACCGGCTTTCTCGGCCCGAATGGCGCTGGCAAGACAACTACGATGCGCTTGATCCTCGGCCTTGACCGGCCGACGGGCGGCACCGTCAAGGTGAACGGCAAGAACCTGAGCCAGCTCGCCTGGCCGATGCGAGAGGTCGGCGCGCTCCTTGACGCGAAGGCCGTTCACGGCGGGCGAAGCGCCTACAACCACCTGCTGTGCCTTGCCCAGACCAATAACCTGCCCAAGCGCCGCGTTCATGAGGTGCTTGACCTGGTTGGCCTGCACGACGTGGCCCGCAAGCGCACCAAGGGCTTCTCGCTCGGCATGGGACAGCGTCTCGGCATCGCGGCGGCACTGCTCGGCGACCCGAGCATCCTCATGTTTGATGAGCCGGTCAACGGGCTGGACCCCGAGGGAATTTTGTGGATAAGGAACTTGATGAAGGCACTGGCCGCGGAAGGCCGTACCGTCTTCGTCTCGAGCCACCTGATGTCAGAAATGGAATACACCGCCGATGACCTGATCGTGATCGGCCGGGGCAAGCTGATCGCGCAGAGCACGATCTCAGAGTTCATCGCCGCCAACAGCCAGCAATCGGTCAAGGTCAGCACGCCTCAGCGGTCGGAGCTGACCGCCGCCGTCACGGCGGCCGGAGCCACCGTACGCGACGACGCGGACGGCAAGCTGGTCGTGCTCGGGCTGACCCCGGCAGAGGTCGGCGACCTGGCCTTCGAGCACAACGTCAGGCTGCATGAGCTCGCGCTCACGCACGCCTCGCTTGAGCAGGCGTTCATGGAGCTGACGGCGGGCAGCGTGGAATTCCAGGCCGGCATGCCTGGCGGGCCTGATGTGCTGGCCTCGGGGAAGGTGAACTAGCGATGACGTCAGTAGCGGCTCACGAGCAACTGGTCGGCGGTGCCGTCGTGCACCATCCGCGCGGCCGGGCCGGGTTCATCGGCACGGTGCGATCGGAGTTCACCAAGATCTGGTCGGTCAGGTCCACGTACTGGACGCTGATCGCGATGCTGGTCGTGTGCGTCGGCCTCGGTGCCCTGTTCTCCTGGGGTGCCACGGAAAGGATTCTGGCGCTCAAGCACGGCGTGACGATAGGCGGTCAGCCCGCACCGCCAGGGGCGCTGGCGGCGCGGGAGGCGAACATCAGGTCGATGGCCGCTTCGCTCAGCCTGTTCGGGCTGCTGATCGGTCAGCTCGTCATCGTCGTGCTCGGCTCGCTGACCATAACGTCCGAGTACTCCACGGGGATGATCAGGACATCGCTGGCGGTCATGCCAAGGCGCGGCACGTTCTACGCGGCCAAGGCCATCGTCTTCGGCTTCGTCGCCCTGGTAACCGGCCTGCTGACCAGCTTCATCGCGTTCTTCCTCGGTCAGCTCATCTTGTCCTCCCAAGACATCAACACCACGCTCGGGCACCACGATGTCTTGCGCACGGTGATCGGCGGCGGGCTGTTCCTCGCCGTGTGCGGCTTGCTGGCCTTCGGCATCGGAGCGATGCTGCGGCACACGGCCGGCTCGATCTCGACCAGCATCGGGCTGCTGTTCGTGGTCATGATCCTGGCCGGCTTCCTGCCGAGCCCGCCGAGCGGCTGGTTCGGGCAGACCGACTTCGACAAGTGGATACCGTTCTTCGCCGGCTCTCATATCTGGCAGAACGGGCTGGTCGGGGTGCATCCGTTCTCGCCCTGGGTCGGCTTCGGCGTCTTCTGCGCCTATGCCGCAGCGTCGATCATCGGAGGCCTGATCCTGTTCGTCCGCCGCGACGCCTGACCTTCGGGGCCTGACGGCGTGCGGACGGAAAGTCTGGTGGCATGGATGCCACCAGACTTTCCGTCTGGCGTTACCACACGTAGCGGTTGAGTGACGTCTTCCATGGCGTGCCTGGCTGGATGGTGGCGATGCCCTTGGGGAAGTCGAACCTGACCACGGTTGACGGGTAGATCGTCGGCGATGGTGTCGGGGTTGGGGTTGGGGTGGGCAAGTCGCTCGGCTTCGTGATGGCGTCCTGGATCCGCCCGGTGGACACGAAGGCGAGCGCCTTGGTCGCTGTCGGGTTGACGGCGACGTCGGTGGTGTAGCCGGGGAGCGTGGCGAGCACGCCGAGCTTCGCGGTCAGAAGGGATACCGACCGCAAGGTCCACAGGCCCTTCGTCGTACCGCCCGCGTTGATGCCGAAGTAAATGACGCGGCCGTCCGGAGTGATCGTGGCCGAGCCGATCGTGGATGCCGAGCCGAACTTGCCGGCCGAGATGACCTTATGGCTGCGCTGGAGCGCGGTTCCCGGCTCTGACTTCGTCGGCAGCGTATAAAGGCCGTGGTCAGTGCTGTAGGCGAGAACGCTCCCTGTGGAGGTGAGAGAAAGCGAGGTCAGTTCGGAGGCAGACCGGGCAAGGCCGGTCAGCGACCAGAGTTTTGCTGTTCCGCTGACCAGGTTGACCGCGCCGAGCACGGCCGAAGAGGTGCCTGCTGAAGCGACGCACCTGGTCGCCGCGAACGCCAGTTTCCTGCCGTTCTCGCTGATCGCCAGTTGCCATGCAACCTCATTGACGTGGCCGGTCCATAGCTTGCGGAAGTCGGTGAACTTGCCCTTCTTGCTGAGCCTGAACTGGTACAGCCAGCTTCCGCATGAGCCGTCCTTCGACAGGGCAGCGACGTAGGTCCGGCCATTGCCGGTGGCCACCGCCGTGAAGGTCTCGTGAGCGGTCACGGCGACGACGGACCGCAGATCGGCTCCGGTCGCGACGCTGTGGACGGTGAGGTACTTCCTGGTCTTGCCGCTGAGGGCAACGAGGAAGTGGGTCGCCGGGTTGCCGCTGGCGACTGCTACCTGCCCGCCGGCACCGCGGTCGGCCCGCAGGGAAGCTGGCACGACGACAGCGAGCGCGACGATGACCGCCGCCACCGCCGCCGACGCGGTCAGCGCGGCCAGCCAGTTCCGCCGCGCACGCCCGGCCGGGTGCCTGAGGGGGTAGGAGATGACGGCGCCCTGCTCGTCGAGCCCGCGCAGGCTGCCAGGGCGGACGGTGTCGGTCGCGCTGCGGTACGCGGACCGCAGCCGGTCTTCGATGTTGTTGTTCATTGCTGCTCCTCTAGCTTGCGCGCCAGCGCGGCGAGAGCGCGCGAGGCCGTTGATGACACGGTTGACCGGCTGATACCAAGGGCGGCGGCGATCTCGCCGTCCGGCAGGTCAAGGAAGTAGCGGAAGGCGAGCACTTCCCTGGCCCGCCCTGGCAGCGAGGCCACCGCGGCCAGCACGGCCCGCCGGTCCTCGCTCGCGATCGCGGCCGCCTCGGCTGACCACGCTGGCGGGCAGTCCGCCGCGTGGTTCGCGGCCCGGCGCCGGTTCCGCTGCAAGGTCCGGCACCCGTTCACCACGCAAGCGCGCAGGTAGGGCAGGGCCTTGTCCTGGTCACGCAGCCGGTCAAGGCCCTTGTGCAGGCCGAGAAAGGCGTCCTGCACGACGTCTTCTGCCGAATGCTGGTCCCCGAGCAGCAGCAACGCCAGCCGCACGAGTTCAAGTGCATGCGCCTCGTACAGGCCGCTGACGAAACGGTCAGCGGAGGCCTGCTCTGCTGTCTTCGCAGTCATGCTCTTATGACGCGGCCGGCGCCGTATTCCTGAGTCCTGGCCGAAGATGAGTCATCGCAATGTCAGCACCGCGGCTCGCCTGGTCGGAGCGCTTTCCAGGTCGGCCGCCACAGGGATTTCGTAAGCGGCCAGTTCACGCAGTTCCTCGCGAGGCAGGAAGGCCCGGCCAAGATCACCAGCCAGCACCGTTCCGCCCCGTACGGCGACCCGCCGCAGCAAGCCGAGCGCCCGCGCGGCCAGGTCCCGCTGATACCAGATGTCGGCCGCCAGCACGACGTCGAATCCGGCGGCCTCGCCGTCGAGCACGTCACCGGTCGTGTCGGCCCGCACGCCGTTGAGTGCGGCATTCAGCCCGATCGCGGCGATCGCGAACTCGTCGACCTCGCTGGCGAGCACCCTGCTGGCGCCGGCGACCGCGGCGGCGACCGCGGTCAGGCCTGAACCCGAGCCGAGGTCAAGCACCGCCCGGCCGGCCACGATCTCCCTGTGGTCGAGCACGTACCTGGCCAGTGCCTGCCCGCCGGCCCAGGGGAACGCCCAGAACGGCGGCTGCCTGTCTTTATCCCCTGCCGCCGCCTCGGTACGTTCCCAGATGGCGATCGCGTCATCGCCCAGGTAAAGCCGCACCTCAGGAACGAAGGGCACGACGCCTGCGGTGGTATTGGCGAGGACGAAACGCTCAAGGCTGGCAGGAGGGACACCAGAAGGTGATGCGCTCGCCCGTGGCAGTGCCATAACCGCTGTAACCTTCCGAAAGGATCTTGCCCGAGCAGCGGCGGCAGGGCCGTCCTGCCCTCCCGTACACCCAGGTCTCCTGGCCACGGGCCGGATTGCCCGTGGTCACCTGACCCACTCGATCTTTGTTCGCTTCGAGAAGCTGCCTGGCCAGTTCGACGATCGCGCCTAGATCGCCCGAGTCGCCGGCCTCGCGCCGCGGGTTTACCCCGCGCAGGAACAAGACCTCGGCCTTGTAGAGGTTCCCGATGCCTGCCAGGCTGGACTGATCGAGCAGCGCCTCGGCGATCGGCCGGTCAGGCTTGGCCATCAGCCGGCGCACGGCCTCGTCCGCGTCCCAGTCCGGTCCGAGCAGATCGGGTCCGAGATGCCCGACCGCCCGCTCCTCGCGGTCGGTCCGCAGCACTTCGACCACGCCGAGCCGGAACCCGGCGGCCTGCCATTCGTCGTTGGCCAGCACCAGCCGTATCCGGTGATCCCTCGGCGGGTAACCTCCGGCCCGCGAGATCCGCCACGATCCGTCCATCCGCAGGTGCGTATGAACGGTGACGTTGCCTTCCGTCCTGGTCAGCAGGTGCTTGCCGCGCGACACGGTCTCGGTGACCGTCCTCCCGGTCAGGTCGGTGGTGGCGTACCCGGGAACGCGGAAGTCGCTGCGCGTCAGGACGCGCCCGGCTAGCGCGGCCTGAAGCTGCCGCGCCGTCCGCCAGACAACGTCGCCTTCCGGCATGGCTAGAGCCCTGACTCGCGCAGCGTGATGTTGATCCGCCCTGACGGCAGTCCGATGTCAGGGCGGTCCGTGCCCGGCAGGGTCCTGACGACGCCGTGATAGGCGAGGCGGGATTCCCTGCCGAACACGAAGAGATCGCCGGATTCGAGCTCGACATCGTGCCAGGGCCTGGCGCGGTTCGCGGTGTTGCCGAACCTGAACACGCAGCTCGCGCCCAGGCTCAGCGAGATGACCGGTGCGGTGCTCCGCTCGTCCCTGTCCTGGTGCATGCCCATCTTCGCGTCCGCGTCGTAGAAGTTGACCAAGGCCACGTCTGGCCGGTAGCAGGCCGGGTCGCCGTAGGCGTCGGCCAGCGCTGCCCTTCCCAGCTCGGCCAGCCACCTCGGGAACTCCTTGACCGGCGTGCCGTCGTCGGCGGTGCGGACGTACTTGTAGGGAATCCAGTGCCAGCCCAGGCAGACGGTCCGCACCGACATGACGCCTCCGGCCGGCAGTACCGTATGCCTGCTCCCGGCCGGCGGCTTCGCCCATTCCAGGCACGCCGCGACCAGTTCCGCCTGCCTGGCCTGCGGCAGCCATCCTGGCAGGTGCACCGCACCCGGCGCGATCTCCGCCCGTGGCCGGTCAAAAAGAGCGTTCATTGTCACAAGAACTTACGCAAGATCGCTATGTCACCGAAGCTGGCGTCTACCCTGACCCGCCTGGTCAGCCATAGCCGGGCGAAGCTCTGCGGCCTGGCCGAGATCGCCATCACGTCATCGCTCCTGGCCGAGAACCGCACCTGCGCGCGCGGCGCGTCAGGTGGTGCCTCGGCCAGCGGTTCTGCGCCATCGGGTCCTATGGTGCTCAGGAACGTCACTCCAAGGTCAGTAATGTGGCAGCTAAGCGTCCGGCGCGGAATCTCGCGCCTGGTCTGCTCGTCAACATCGGACAATCTGGCCAGCAGGGAATCAAAGGCCTTACGGCACTCATCGGCGGTCGCCATCGTCACCTCGCCTCTCATCATCTCGCTTGCACAATCCTTTAGCGACCACACGGTAGCGTTCTGAGCATGGAAGACGAAGCAGATCCCCTGGCCGCCGTATCGACCGGCGATCAGCGGGTCGATGACACGCTGCGGCAGCTCGGCGAGCTCGGCGATCTTCAGGTAAGTGAACATCCAGCCGTGTTTGAGCGTGTCCACAGCCAGCTCGTGGAAGTACTTGGAGAATTGCGTTCAGGTGCGGACTAATCCGGGCGGTGACAATGGCACGAGCGACGCCGGCTCGCCGGGCTCGGCTTGACGCCGAGCTGGTGAGGCGCGGCCTGGTCAGGTCGCGGGCGCAGGCGGCCGAGCTGATCGCCGCCGGGCAGGTCGCGGTGTCCGGGCAGCTCGCGACCAAGGCCGCTACCCAGGTCGGGCAGGAAGTCCCGATCACGATCAAGGACGCGACCGCGGAACCTGACTATGTTTCCCGCGGCGGGCACAAGCTCGCTGGCGCGCTCGCGGCCTTTCCTGATTTGCCGGTCGCCGGCCGGCGCTGCCTGGACGCGGGCGCCTCGACCGGCGGCTTCACCGACGTGCTGCTGCGGGCCGGCGCCTGGCACGTGGTCGCCGCTGATGTCGGATACGGGCAGCTCGCGTGGAGCCTGCGCGCTGATCCGAGGGTTACGGTGCTCGACCGGGTCAACGTCAGGAACCTTGAGCCAGGGCAGGTCGCACCCCCGGCCGAACTTGTCACGGCGGACTTGTCTTTCATCTCGCTGACCCAGGTGCTGCCTGCTCTGACGGCCTGCGCCGCGCCGGACGCCGACTTCCTGCTGATGGTCAAGCCCCAGTTCGAGGTCGGGAAGGGCAAGGTCGGCGCCGGGGGAGTCGTGCGCGATCCTGCCCTGCGGGCAGGCGCCGTGCGGGCCGTGGCGGAGGCGGCGGAGGAGCTGGGACTCGGCGTCCGCGGCGTGACCGCGAGCCCGCTGCCAGGCCCGGCCGGCAACGTCGAGTACTTCCTCTGGCTGAAGCGCGGCGCCCCGCCGCTTCGTGAGGACGACCTCGCCGCGGCGATCAAGGCAGGTCCCCAGTGAGCGAGCGGAGTGCCGGCCCCCTGGTCGGCTTCACCGAACATTCCCGGCAATCGGCATATCTCGCCGAAGCGGAGCGCATCGGTGGCCCGTCGTTGTCGTTGGCGAGCCGGGCACGGGGACAACGATGGCTATCTGATGCTGTGCCAGTGACATCGGGAAGCCATCGATGCTGTTGGACACCGGGGGCGGACGACATCGGTGGCCAGTTGATGCTGTTCGGGGGCGGCCGGCATGAGTGACAGGACCATGCTGCTTGTCGTGCACACCGGGCGCCCAGCCGGGGTCCGCACGGCACGGAGGATCGCCGGCTGGCTTGGCGGCGCCGGGGTGCGGGTTCGGGTGCTCGAGCACGAGGCGGACGACCTCGGGCTCGCCGACGCCGAGGTCCACGCCGTTTCCCCGGCCGCCGCGAAGGACGCCGAACTCGCGCTGGTCATCGGCGGCGATGGCACGCTGCTGCGGGCGGCCGAGCTGACCAGGACCGTGCGGACGCCGCTGTTCGGCGTCAACCTCGGTCACGTTGGCTTCCTCGCCGAGACCGAGCCCGATCACCTGCCCGCCGCGATCGACCATCTTCTCGCAGGCGAGTACCTGGTCGGGCCCCGCATGACCGTGGAGGTGACGGTCAGGCACGACGGCTCTGTGGTCAGGACGGAGTGGGCGCTGAACGAGGCGACCGTAGAGAAGGCGGCGCGCGAGCGGATGGTTGACCTCGTCACCGAGGTCGACGGACGGCCGCTGTCCCGCTGGGGCGGCGACGGCATCGTGTTCGCGACGCCGACAGGCTCGACCGCCTACGCGTTCTCGGCCGGAGGTCCTGTCGTCTGGCCGGACGTCGAGGCACTGCTCCTCGTTCCGATCAGCGCCCATGCCCTTTTCGCAGGGCCTATGGTGGTATCACCGGAATCAGTGCTTGCCGCGGAGGTCATTGGCGCCACTGGTGCTCAGGGCTCGGTGTCCGGTGCCGTCTTGTGGTGCGATGGCCGCCGCTCGGTTGACTTGCCGCCGGGTGCGAGGGTCGAGGTCAGGCGCGGTCAGCACCCTGTGCTGCTGGCAAGGCTGCCGGCCGGCTCGAACATCGGCGCGGCGTTCACTGACCGCCTGGTCGCCAAGTTCGAACTGCCGGTCGCCGGCTGGCGTGGCCGGGCGGGCCTTGGTGACAGTGCCGGAGATGAGGAGCACACTGGCGATGCTTGAGGAAGTAAGAATCAGCGCCCTTGGGGTCATCGAGGACGCGGTGCTCGAGCTTTCTCCGGGGTTCAACGTGGTCACCGGGGAGACCGGCGCGGGTAAGACCATGGTCGTGTCTGGTCTCGGGTTGCTGTTCGGCGGCAAGGCAGATCCCTCTCGCGTCCGGCCTGGCGCCGACCGGGCCAGCGTGGAAGGGCGGCTGCGGATCGACCCGGACGGCGAGGTCGCTAACCAGGTCAATAACTCAGGCGGCGATCTTGATGACGACGGGGCCACGCTCGTTCTCCTGCGTTCAGTCTCGGCAGAAGGCCGCTCCCGTGCCTACGCCGGAGGCCGCTCCGTGCCAGTGTCGCTGCTGAACTATTTGGCGGATGATCTTGTGGCCGTTCATGGTCAGTCCGATCAGCAGCAGCTTCTGAAGCCGGGCAGGCAGCGGGCGGCGCTCGACCGGTTCGCCGGACCGAAGTTCGCCAGGCTTCTCGGTGACTACCAGCGCCTCTATCAAAGTCACCTGAAGGTGCGTTCCGAGCTTGAGGAGCTTACCTCCCTGGCGCGCGAGCGCACGGCCGAGGCGGAGAACCTGCGGTTCGGCCTCGCCGAGGTGGAAAGGCTACAGCCGCTCGCGGGGGAGGATCTTGACCTGGCAGCCGAGGCCGAGCGGCTGACCAACGCCGACACGCTGCACAGCGCGGCGACGACCGCGCACGAGGCGCTCCAGTCCGACCCGTCGGCCGCCTCGTACGACTCGGCCGACGTGCTGATGCTGCTTGGCTCCGCGCGTCAGGCGCTCGAGGCGGCCGCACCGCACGATCCGGCGCTCGGCGGGCTGGCGGGACGGCTGACCGAGGCCACCTACCTGGTGTCTGACGTCGCGGCCGAACTGGCGTCTTACGCGGACTCGATTGAGGCCGATCCGGGACGACTCGCGGTCGTGCAGGAGCGCAGGGCCGAGCTGACCAGGCTCATGCGGCTGTACGGCGGCGACGCCGGACTGGCGGGAGTGCTCGACTGGGCCAAGGCATCGGCGGTGCGGCTGGCCGAGCTTGATGGTGACGACGACAAGATTGCTAGCCTGGAGGCGCAGGAAGCTGACCTGGCCGGACGGGTCAGGGAGCTCGGCAGTCAGCTCACCGCGATGCGGCAGGAGGCCGCGGGAACGTTCGAGAAGGCGGTCACCGCCGAACTGGCGGCGCTCGCCATGCCGCACGCCCGCCTGAGCGCGGTGGTGAGCCCGCTGCGCGAGTACGGCCCGCACGGCGCCGATGACGTGGAGATCAGGCTTGCCGCGCACCAGGGCGCGCCTGCGCTGCCGTTGCACAAGGGGGCTTCTGGAGGAGAGCTGTCGCGTGTCATGCTCGGGATCGAGGTGGTGTTCGCCGGCGCCGACCCGGTACCTACGTTCGTCTTTGACGAGGTTGACGCCGGAGTGGGCGGTCGCGCGGCGGTCGAGATCGGCCGCAGGCTCGCCAGGCTGGCAAAGCTCGCACAGGTCATCGTCGTGACCCACTTGCCGCAGGTCGCCGCCTTCGCCGACACGCATCTGGTGGTGGAGAAGGCCGATGACGGTTCTGTGGTGGCGAGCGGCATTACCAGGCTGGACGACGAAGGGCGGATCAAGGAGCTGTCCCGCATGCTGGCCGGGCTCGAGGACTCAGAGTTCGGCCGGGCGCACGCTACCGAACTGCTCGCGGCGGCGGCCGTCGAGCGAGCTGGCGGAGGTGCTGGCCCGTCGTGACCGAATGGAGCCGGCGGTGGTCGGCGCTGCGCGGGCTGGTGCTCGGCGGGCGCAGGAACGGGGCTGCCGAACTGCCAGGCGTGATCGCGCCCGTCCGGCTTGACCGGCGCACGAAGAACCTGACCAGGCGGCTGCAGCCGGGCGATATCGCGATCATAGATCACGCTGACCTTGACCGGGTCAGTGCCGAATCGATGATCAGGTGTCGTGTGGCCGCGGTCGTGAACGTGGCGCAGAGCATCACCGGCCGGTACCCGAACCTCGGGCCGCAGCTCCTGGTAGACGCCGGGGTACCGCTGATCGACGACGCGGGTCCCGAGGTCTTCGACAAGCTGTCAGAGGGCCAGTTCGTCCGGCTGGACAACGACACGATCTACGCGGGCGAGACCATCGTGGCCAAGGGCACCGTGCAGACCGCCGAATCGGTCGCCAGCGCCATGGCGAGGGCCAAGGACGGCCTCGCCGATCAGATCAGGGCGTTCATGGCCAACACGATCGAGTACATCGGCCGCGACTTCGAGCAACTGATCGACGGGATCAGGGTGCCGCCGCTGCGCACCAAGCTCGCGGGCAAGCACGCGCTTGTCGTGGCCAGGGGGTACAGGCACCACGAGGACCTGCTCACGCTGCGGGCTTACATCAGGGAATTCAAGCCGGTCATGGTCGCGGTCGACGGCGGTGCGGATGCGCTGCTTGACGCCGGTTACCGGCCAGATCTCATCGTCGGGGACATGGACTCGATCTCTGACCGGGCGCTGACCTGCGGTGCCGAGATCGTCGTGCACGCGTATCCCGACGGGCGCGCGCCCGGCCTGGCCAGGGTCGAGGCCCTCGGGCTCAAGTCGGTGCTCTGCCCGGCGACAGGGACGAGCGAGGACGTCGCGCTGCTGCTGGCCGATGAGGTCGGAGCCAGGCTCATCGTCGCCGTGGGCATGCGGTACACGCTGGTAGAGTTCCTCGACAAAGGACGGCCGGGAATGGCCAGCGCGATCCTGACCAGGATGCGGGTCGGCGACAAGATCGTCGAGCCGAAGGGAGTGAGCCGGCTCTATAAGAGCAGGATCACGAACTCCTGGCTGGTGATGCTGGTGCTCGCCGCGATCACGACGATCGCCGTCGCGCTGTGGTTCCTGCCGGTGGGCCACATCATCCTTACCCTCGTTGGCCTGCGGCTCAGTCCTTTCTGGCACTGGCTAACAGGATTGTTCAAGTGATCGATTTCCGGTATCACCTGGTTTCTATCGTCGCGGTGTTCCTGGCACTGGCGATCGGGATCGTACTCGGGGCCGTGGCGCTGCAGCCCAAGGTCGCGAACACGCTCCACACCGAATCCGAGCGTGCACTGAAACAGAACGATCAGCTCAACGCCGAGATCAGCAAGCTCAAGGCCCAGGTTGCCGCTGACGGCCAGTTCGGCGTGGCCGCGGCGGGAATCTTGCTTCCGCACTTGCTGCAAGGCGAGAAGGTGGTCCTGGTCACCGCTCCCGGTGCCGACGGAAGCGCGGTGTCCGGCATCACCAGCGCGCTGCTGGCGTCGGGCGCGACCCTCACCGGGACGGTGAGCCTGGCACCGCAGTTCTTCGACACCGACGCCAAGACTCAGTCCACGCTGATCACGACCGCGGGGCAGGTCGCGCCTCCTGGCGTTCCCTCGACGGGCCAGGCCGGCACGCAACTTGCCGGGCAGCAGGCCGCCGCGAAGGTCATCGCGGCGACGATCATGGACAGGAACGACCTGCGGACAGCCACCGCTCAGGAGGTCAAGTCGGTACTCAACGAATTCGGTGACCAGGGATTCCTTCAGGTCAGCAATCCGTCTGGCGGGGCGGCGCTGACCGGCCAGGCCGACCTCGCGGTCGTGGTCATCCCCGGCACGACCCCGGCCAACGCGAGCAGCGTCAGCCCTGAGAACCTCACGCTGGTCAGCCTGACCCGCGATTTCGGGCAGTCCGGCGAGGGGGCGCTGCTCGCCGGGTCGCTCAACGGATCGGGCAACGGCAGCGCCATCGAGGCAGTGACCGGCGGCGGGGCCGGCGAGGCCGTGATTACCGTCGACAACGCCGACACGGAAATCGGGCAGATCATCGTGATACAGGCGCTTCGCGAGGCGCTCGAGCCGCACGCCATCCCCAGGTCTTACGGTGTCGGTCCCGACGCGGCGCCAAGTCCGGCGCCAAGCACGTCGCCGACGCCTAGTGTGTCGGCTAGTCCTTCTCATTCGCCGCAAAGCAAGGCGGGCAAGGGAAAGTCATGAAGAGTCGTGCTGTTGAGCGGTTCATGCTGGCCGGGGTGTACGCGCGGCTGGGGTTCGCCGCGCTGGCCGGCCGTCCGCCGGGTGGCGGGAAAGCCTGGACAAGGACTAATCACCGAGGCGAGCCGGTCACGCTGCTTGAAGGACCGGCGGCCGCCGCGGCCGCCGTCGCCGCGACGCTGGTGCTGCCGGGCATGGATTGCAGGGAGAAGATGGCGATCGCGGCCGCCGGGGCCGGCGCTGCTGCCTTCGGCTGCTACGACGACCTTGCCGGGTCAGGTGACCGGCGCGGACTACGCGGGCATCTCGGAGCGCTCGCGGGCGGTGAGGTGACGACGGGCGCGGTTAAGATAGCCGGGATCGGCGCGGCTGGCCTGCTTGCCAGCCTGCTGGCCGGCTCGCGCGGGCGCAGCTTCGGCGGCCGGGCCGCTGACGTGGCCATAAACGCGGCGCTTGTCGCCGGGGCCGCCAACTTGCTCAATCTCTTTGACCTTCGGCCAGGCCGGGCGATCAAGGTCAGCCTGATCGGCGTCACGGCACTGGCGATCGCCGGCGGACCTGACGGGCGGGCGGCGGTGGCGGCACCGGCCGGGGCGGCCGTCGCGCTGCTGCCCGAGGATCTTGGAGAGCGGGCCATGCTCGGCGACGCCGGGGCGAACGCGCTCGGCGCGATGCTCGGCGCGGCCGCCGCCAGGTCGCTGTCGCGCCCGGCCAGGCTGGCCGTGCTTGCCGGGGTAGCCGGGCTCACGCTGGCGAGCGAAAAGGTCAGCTTCACCAAGGTAATCGCGCGCAGCCCGGTGCTCAACTGGGCGGACATGCTCGGTCGGCGACCGGTTCCCGCGCCAGGCGCCCCCGGTGCTCCTGACGCTTCTGGTGTCGGGCCGGAGGGCGGCGAGCCGCTCAGGGACAGCCTCGCCGGCCAATGACCAAGCGGGTTGGCACAGTGGAGCCGACCGAGACTGAGCAGGAGACTTCAGCAGCCCGGCTGGGAATCGGCCGGGCCGCGCTGCTGATCGGCGGGCTCACGGTCGTAGCGAGGATACTCGGCTTCGGCCGGACGCTAGTTTTCGCCGGAACGGTCAAGACGTCCTGCCTGGCTGCCGCCTACGTCACGGCCAACCAGGTGCCGAACGTGATCTACGACATCGTGCTCGGCGGCGCGCTGACCGCGATAGTGGTGCCCGTGCTCGCGGGTCCGGCGGATCGTGCCATCGGCGCGGGCGGGTCCGACGCCTCGCGGGACGTGCGGGCGATCTCTTCCGCCCTGCTGACCTGGACCGTAGTGATCCTGACGCCGGTCAGCCTCGCGGTGGCGCTGGCCTCGGGTCCGGTGATCTCCGCGCTGATGCCCGCGAATCCTGAGTCTGGCTGCGCGCGGGCGCAGTTGGTGGCGATCGCCGGGCGGATGCTTGTCGTGTTCGCGCCGCAGATCGTGCTGTACGGGGTCGCGGTCGTGCTGTACGGGATCCTGCAGTCACACCGGCGGTTCACCGCGCCTGCCCTTGCGCCGATCGTGTCAAGCGTCGTGGTGATCGCGGCCTACGCGATCTTTGTCCCGCTCGGCGGTGCTTTCACCACCGATGTCACGGGGCTGCCGCCGGCGGCCGAGTACACGTTGTCGGCAGGAACGACGCTGGGGGTGGCCGCGCTCGCGCTGACCGCCGTGTGGCCCGTGTGGCGACTGCGGTTGCGCCTGCGGCCGATGTTGCGACTGCCCGACGGGGTGGCCAGGCGGGCTCGGAGCCTCGCCGGGGCCGGCGTGGCCGCGCTGATCGCGCAGGATGCTTCCGTGCTGTTCGTCACCAGGCTGGCCAATGAGCACGGCCGCAGTCACGGCTCGGCTGTGGCGTTGTACAGCTACGGCTGGCAAGCTTTCGTATCGGTTTACGGGGTGCTCGCGATCCCGATCGCGATCAGCGCGTTTCCCGTGCTGGCGGTCAGGAAGGGCGCGGAGTTCGACCAGGCGGCAGCGTCGGCGACTCGTGCTACGGTACTGGCGTCCTCGCTGGGGGCGGCGTTGCTGGCTGGAGTCGCGGTGCCTGCGGCCCGGGCGTTCCCGCACCTCGATCAGTCGGTGAGCGGGCAGTTCGCGCTGGCGCTTGTCGCGTTCGCGCCCGGCCTGGTCGGCTATGGGCTGACCGCGTGCCTGTCCCGCGTGCTGTTCGCCGATGGCCGCAATGTCGGGGCGGCGGTCGCGATGGTGGCTGGCTGGCTGCTCGTGATCGTGGTGGACGTCATCACGGTCCCGCTGGTGCCCGCACGGGCGGTGGTGCCGGTGCTCGCGCTGGCGAACACGATCGGGATGAGCGCGTCCGCGCTCGCGTTGCTTGTCGCGGTCGGGCGGGCGCGGGGAGCCGCCGCGCTGCACGGGAACTGGAGGGCTCTCGGCGCGGGCCTGGCCGGCGGGGTGGCCGGCGCGGCGGCGGGCCTGGGGCTGAGCGCGGCTCTGCCGGTCTCCGGCCACGTGCTGAACGCCGGCCTGGCCGCCGCTGTCGGGGTGTGCGTGCTGGCTGTGTTCTGCGGGGTCGTGGCCGTGCTTGACGGGGGAGATCTGCGGAGCGTGCTGGCCCGAGTGCGGCGGCGGGTGGCGTCGTGAGCGAGGCGGGCGCCGCCAGCGGCTGGCGGGTGACTTACCTGCTCGGCACGACCGCGGGTGGTACTGGGCGGCACGCCGCGATGCTGGCGCGCGGCGTCGCCGCTGCCGGCGGCTCGGTTCTCGTCGCCGGGCCCGCCGCCACTAGTGAGTTGTTCAGCGACTTGCCTTTCGAGCCGGCGGCGATCTCTGACCGGCCGAGGCCGGTCGCCGACGTCATGACGGTGCTGCGCCTGCGCCGGCTGCTCCGCCGGTTCGGTGCCCAGGTGGTGCATGCACACGGGCTGCGGGCCGGAGCGCTAGCGAGCTTCGCGTGCGGCCGGGCGGCGCTTGTGGTGACCGTTCACAACGCACCGCCTGGCGGCGGCCGCCTCGCGGCGGTATACGGCTTGCTCGAGCGCATCGTGGCCAGGCGGGCCGACCTGGTCTTGTGCGTGTCGCCCGACCTGGCCGACCGGATGGGCAGGCTTGGGGCCAAGAAGGTGGAGCGGGCGGTGGTGCCGGCTCCGGCTGCCTTGGCGCCCGCGGCCGGCCCGGCCGGCCCGGGCGGCCCGGGCGGCCGCGCCGCTCTGGACAGCGACGGCCGCCCTGTCGTGCTGGGGGTCGGGAGGCTGGCTCCGCAGAAACGGTTTGATGTGCTGGTCAGGGCCGCTGCGACCGCGAAATGGCTGGGGCGGGAGCCGGTCCCGCTCGTGGTGATCGCGGGAGCCGGGCCGCTGGAGGCGGATCTCACGCGGCTCGCACGTGAAGTCGGAGCAGACGTGCGGTTCCTCGGCGAGCGGCCAGACGTGCCCGCGCTGCTCGCCGCGGCTGACGTTTTCGTACTGCCAAGCCAATGGGAAGGACAGCCGCTCGTCCTGCAGGAGGCGCTCCGCGCCGCCCGCCCCATCGTCGCCAGCGACGTCGGCGGCGTACGCGACCTGACCGGCGACGACGCCGCGCTCTTGATCTCGCCCGGCGACCCTGAGGCGCTCAGTCAGGCCGTGCTCGCGATACTCGATGATCCCGGCCTGGCCGGTCGGCTAGCGGCGGCAGCGGCGACCCGCGCCCGCCAGCTCCCGGCCGAGGCCGACGCCGTGGCCAGCGCCATCGACTGCTATCGCCGGCTGTTGCCGGCGCGGTAACGCTCTGCGCCGAGCCCGAGCGCCCCTCGGTAAAGCGGAGCGAGCACCCCGGTAGGCCGACCGTCGGCGGCTGGACGGTGAAAGTCGCCTGATGGTTGATGTTGCCGTCGGCCCGAGGGCGGCTAACACCACGCCGGAGCGATGTAGGGGTCAAGGTTACTTGTGGTGTACGTGACAGGGCGGCCCCGCCAACATCAAACCGGGGTTTGGTGTTGGCCGGCCTGGGCGGGCCGCCGGGGGCGGGCAGCATCGGTGGCCCCGCGTTGCTGCTGGCGGGGCGGACCAGACCGCATCGGTGGCCTTGTGATGCTGTTCCCGTGACGTCGCTGGGACATTGTTGTTGTTGCCGGGGCGGGGCGGGCAGCATCGCTGGCTAGTTGATGCTGCTGGCGGGGGTGCGGGGCCCACGCCGGGGGGTCGGTGCGTACCCGGACGGGGGGTTTGCCTGGTTCGGGTGGGGCGGCGGGTGTTGCGGTGGTGCCGGGAGCCCGCAGTCGGCCGGCCGGCTCGCTTCAGGTTCCGGCCCGGTCCGGGCTGGAGGACGTCAGCGGAAGGCGCCGGCCCTGGCCGAACTCTCCGCACGCGCGAGGGCCGCCCCGTCCCGCGGAGGGACGACGTGGGTGCTCGCGGTGCGGCGCGGGCGCGGGTCAGCGCAGGACTTTGCGGCGGAAGAGGAAGACCGCCGTCGGGGCGAAGATCGCGATCAGCGCGACGGACCAGATCACTACGGCCAGTTCAGGATGCTGCATCGGCCAGGCCGATACCAGCTTCGCCGGGTTCGGGCCGCCGAACAATTCACGGCAGGACGCGGCGACCGCGCTCATCGGGTTCCAGTTCGCGAACGCGCGCAGCCACGAGGGCATGCCCTGAGTCGGCACGAACGCGTTGGACACGAAGCTGAGCGGCAGGAACACGATGAAGCCAAGCGCCTGAGCGGCTTCCGGGCTGCGGATCAGCATGCCCGCGCAGGCTCCTGCCCAGGTCATCGCGAACGCGAACAGCAGGGCCAGGCCGGCCGCGAGCAGCGCGTCACCGAAGCCGTTGTGTATGCGCCAGCCCACGGCGAGTCCGGTCGCGCTGAGCACAACGATCCCGATGATCTGGGTGAGAAGATCGGCGACCGTTCGGCCAGCAAGCACCGCCGAGCGCGACATCGGCAGCGACCTGAACCTGTCGATCAGTCCCGTGGACATGTCCGTGGTGAGGCCGACGGCAGTGCCTGGCGCGCTGCCCGCCATTGTCATGCCGAACATGCCGCTGATCAGGTACTGATGGTAGCTGCCGCCGCCGGGAAGCAAGATCGCGGAGCCGAAGACGTAAGTGAACAGCAGCACGAAGATCACGGGCTGGATCGTGACATCGCTGAGTTGCTCGGGCTCCCTGACGATCCTGGCGATGCTGCGGCGGGTGAGCACCCAGGTGTCCTTGATCGCCCACCAGAACCTGGTGAGCGCCGTTTCTGGCGCCAGGCTCACGCCCGGCAGGGCGATAGCTGCCATGTCAGATCTGCTCCTGTACTTGGGCGCCGGCGAGGACCAGCGCGTCGTGATCGCCGGCTTCAGGCTCGGCGCGATGACCGGTGAGGGTGAGGAAAACGTCGTCGAGGCTCGGCTGCCTGATCGCCAGGTCATCGAGCAGCACTCCGGCGGCGTCGAGTTCACGTACGATCGCCGGCATCTGGCGAGCCGCGGCGGTAACCGGCGCGTCGATCAGGCGAAGCGCCCGGTCGGTGCGTGGCGGTTCGTCGGCGTATCTCGCCAGCACCGCCGCTGCCTCGCCAAGGCTGGAAGCGGATTCGACAGTCAGCCTGATCCGCTGGCCGCCGATCCTGTTTTTAAGCTCGGTCGGGGTGCCCTCGGCGATGACCTTGCCGCGGTCGACGACGGCGATGCGGCTGGCGAGTTGCTCGGCCTCGTCCAGGTACTGAGTGGTCAGCATGACCGTCGTTCCCGTGTCGGCCAGTTCGCGTACCGACTCCCAGGTCGCCATCCGGCTCGGCAGGTCAAGGCCGGTCGTCGGCTCGTCGAGGAAGAGGATCTCCGGGCGTGTCATCAGGCTTGCCGCGAGGTCAAGGCGCCGTCGCATGCCGCCCGAGTAGGTCTTGACGCCCCGGTCGGCGGCTCCGGTCAGGTCAAACCTTTCCAGCAGCTCGGCGGCCTGCGTCCTGGCCTGCCGGCCGGAGAGGCGTCCGAGCTGCCCGATCATGATCAGGTTGGCGCGGCCGGTCAGGTACTCATCGAGCGCCGCGTACTGGCCGGTGAGGCCGATGCGGCGGCGCACCTGCGCTGCGTCCGTCGCCAGGTCGAACCCGGCGACCCTGGCCGTGCCGCTGTCCGGGCGAAGCAAGGTGGTCAGCACCCGGACGGTCGTCGTCTTGCCCGCACCGTTGGGCCCGAGCATGCCGAGGATGACGCCGCGCTGGACGTCCAGGTCAAGGCCGTCGAGTGCCCTGGTACTGCCGTAAGCCTTCGCGAGGCCGCGGGCCTCGATCGCGAGGTTCTCGCTCATCAGAAACGGTCTCCAGTACAGCGTACGAATATTGTCTCGTACGATGTACTTTACAGTACGCTGTACGAGAGTCAATATGATTTGGCTGGCTCTTCAAGGACGTGTGATGGAAAGAGACGACGAACTCTGGCCTCCCTTCGGGCCCGGTGCCGAGTTCCGGCAGGGTCCTGGGCGGGCCGGCCGGTGGCGACAGGACGACGACCGCCGCGCGCGGCCCGAGCCGTCCGACCCTGACCGTCGTCGCGCCGAGTTCGAGCAGAAGGCAGCCGAATTCCAGCGGCGTGCTGAACCGCACCGCCGGCGGCCTGACTTCGATGACCGGGGTGCTGGGGGGCACGCCAGGCGCGCGCCGGGACCTGGCCAAGGACCGAGGGGCAGAAGCCGGCCGGTGCTCTCGCGTGAGGACATCGTCGCCGCCGCGATCAGCATCGCCGACCGGTTCGGCGCCGAGGCGGTCAGCATCAGGAAGATCGCCCAGTTGCTCCAGTCGGGCGCGATGTCGCTGTACTGGCACCTGGCGAGCAAGGAGCACCTGCTCGAATTGATGCTTGACGACATTCAGGGCGAGGTTGGCATACCTGAGCCGAGCGGTGACTGGCGCGCCGATCTCCGCCTCACGGCATGCAGCCTGCGGGAAGTCATGCTGCGTCACGCTTGGGTCGTCGATTTTTTCGGCTCGCGGCCGCCGCTCGGGCCGAAGACGCTGCGCAGCCTGGACGACACGCTGGCGCTGTTCGACAACGCCGGCCTTGACCTGGCAACCGCCATCAACGTCGTGCAGGCGGTCGACACGTACGTATCAGGCGCGGTCATGCGCGAACTGCAGGAGGCCAGGACCCAGCGCGAGCAGGACGAGTTCGTCGCCGACGACTCGGAGTTCTTCTCCAAGCTTGAGTACTGGAAGGACCTCCTGGCGGCTTCTGGCCAGTTCGGTCACTTCATCCGCATGCTCGACGAAGATATCGATCCCGACGCGGAAGAGACCAGGCAAGAGCGGTTCGAGTTCGGCCTCGACTGCCTGCTCGACGGCATCGCGGTCAGGCTGGCCGGGGGCGGCGATCAAGGCTACTCGCCGTGACCGTCAGAACCTGCTGAGTGCGAACCACGGCGGCGGCGCGGCCATTGCCGCTCCGCCGCCCGAGTCGCCGTGGCCATTGGCCGCCAATTCAGCAAGCCACTGGCCGATCAGCGGGCCGAATTTGAAGCCGTGACCTGAGGTACCGCAGCCGATGCTTACCGGACCGACCCGGTCGATGATGAAGTCCGTGTCTGGCGAGTTGTCGTAGACACACCGCTCGACCGCTACCGGGCGGGGGTCATACGCGGGCAGGAACTGCCTGGCCGCCGCCTGGGTGCGGGCGGTCAGGCCGGGGTCTTCTGACTGATCCTGCCTGTCGGGGTCAACGGGCGGGCCGCCGAAGTGAATCCCGACCTTGTAGCGGTCTGAGCCTGGCACCGGCAGGCCGTAAGGAAACTCGCCGCCGTAGTGAACCATGATCGGAGTGACGGCGGCCGTGACGCTTTGCCCGGCGGGCGCGAGATAAGCGACCTGCTCAAGGCTGGTCCAGCCGGGCACGGTGATCCCGAGCGGAGCGACCAGCCTGCCTGTCCATGGCCCGGCGCAGACGATCACCCGGCCCGCGTCAAGGTCGCCGGCGCCGGTGCTCACCCTGATGCCCTGGCCATGTGCGGCCAGGCCGGTGACCCGGCCAGCCTCGCCGCCATCGCGCAGCGCGTCAGGCCCGCTCAGCCTGGCCAGCGCCGCCAGTGCCCGGCCTGCCGAGATCACGGCAGAGGCTGGCTCGAACATGACGGTGCCTGTTACCGCCACGCCAGGGAAGCGCTCGGCGGCCTCGCCTGCGGTCAGCACTTCTCCCGGCCGGCCCGCCTGCTCCATGGCGGCCCGGACGTCGGCTAGCTGCGGGCCGAAGGTGAGCTGCGGAGTGGGGTGCAGCAGTTCCTCGCCGCCGGCCTCTTCAAGCTCGGTCCAGGAATCCCTCGCCCGGGCGGCGAGCTTCACGTAGGCGGGGTTCTCGTAGCCGAGCCTGAAGATGCGGCACGAGCCGTGAGATCCGCCTTCAACGTGACCGATCCGGGCTTGGTCAAGCACCATCACCTCGTAGCCGCGCCGTCGTAGCGCCCAGGCCGCCGACAGCCCGCAGATGCCCGCGCCGATGACCGCGAAGTCCGTACGCTCCGTCACCAGCCCCTTGCCCGCCACTCGGCCAGGTGCGGCCGTTCCGCGCCGAGCGTGGTGTCGCCGCCATGGCCAGGGTAGACCCAGGTCCCGTCAGGCAGTTCGGCGAAGATCCGGTCCTCCAGGTCGGTCATCAGCGAGTTGAACCTGTCGGGGTTCCTCTCGGTGTTACCCGGCCCGCCGGGGAACAGCGAGTCGCCGGTGAACAGGTGCGGGCTGCCGGCCAGTTCGCCGCCTCCGTCGTAAAGCAGGGCAATGCTGCCAGGCGTGTGCCCGCGCAGGTGGATTACCTTCAGCACGCAGTCGCCGACGTCGATCGTGTCCTCGTGCATCACGAGCTCACTTGGGGCGAGGGGCAGGGCGGGCGCGTCCTCCACATGTGCGACCGTGTCGGCACCCGTCTCCTTCGCCAGGGCTACGAGTGCGCCGACGTGGTCCCAGTGCTGGTGCGTGGTAACGATCTTCTCGAGCGGCGAGCCGCCTGCCCTGATCAGGGCGAGCAGCGTGTCAGCGTCGTTGGCGGCATCGATAAGCAACTGCTGACCGGTGCCCTTGCACTTGAGCAGGTAGGCGTTATTGTCCATCGGGCCGACCGCGACCTTGGTGATCGTGAGTCCCGGCAGGTCCCTGGTCTCCGCTGGCCCGCCAACGCTCACCTTGCCGTCGTAAGTCATCGGTATCCTCTCGGTTTTCCTTCGCGGTTATTAGTACGCGGGCACGCCTGGCAGCGGCCCTGCCGGGTCGGCCGTGAGCTCCTCGCCTTCCGACCTTCCGATAAGCCACGCGAGCAGCACGTGGCCGTGCCCGGAGATCTCCAAATCCTTCGTCTCCGCCGTGCCGATCCAGAACTGCCTGCCGGTCAGCAGGTCGTTCAGGATGGCGCTCGGCGCGTCTGGGTTCTGTGTCAGCTCGCCGGTGATCCGGTAAAGCTGATCGGTCACGAACCAGTCTGGCCAGTCACCCGACCGGTAACCGGCATGCAGGTCGACGTGATGCACTTCGAGTTCGAACAGGCGGCGCTCGAGCACGAACCAGGCCGGGTGCAGCGGGCCCTTCATGCCTTGTACCTCGGCCAGCCAGGCCTCGGGCGGAAGCTCGCGTGCCAGTTCGGTAAAGGCCTTTGCCGACGTGGCGATGTCGTCTGCCTGCTCGGCGGCAGGTCGGCCTGCGCCGTCCTCGATCTCGGCCTCACGGGCCTCGAAGTTCGCGTACTGCGGGGTACTGACGCCGGTCCTTGCCCAGGTCAGCAGGTTGCGCAGGCCATCGGCGTTGCGGGCGATGTGCGCGAGCACATGGCCCCTGGTCCATCCGGGCAGCAGCGAGGGTGCCCTGACCTGGTCATCGGACAGGGTGGTGACGGACTCAAGTACCCGCCCGACTGACTCATCGATACGCCCGATCATCAGCTCGGCCGAGTGCGGCCCTGCGGACTCGCTCATGGGCACTCCTGTTCGTCGGTTCCCTGGCTATCTTCTCCTACGCGGGGCGGGAAGCTACGACAGCCCGCGATGGTTATGCACATCGCGTCCGGTTGAGGCACGGCAAAATGTCAGACCCCCCGGATAGCATTGGCGGCGCGGCTTACGGCCGTGCTGATCCCCCTGGGCACGAGTATTTGAGCTGGAGAAACCTGTGGCAGAGCGACTGGTAGTCCGCGGTGCCCGCGAGCACAACCTGAAGGATGTCTCGCTGGACTTGCCGAGAGACGCCATGATCGTCTTTACCGGGCTGTCCGGCTCGGGGAAGTCGAGCCTGGCGTTCGACACCATCTTCGCTGAGGGCCAGCGCAGGTACGTCGAGTCGCTGTCGGCGTATGCGCGGCAGTTCCTCGGTCAGATGGACAAGCCGGACGTCGATTTCATTGACGGGCTGTCGCCCGCCGTCTCGATCGATCAGAAGGCCGCGAGCCGTAACCCCAGGTCAACGGTGGGTACCGTGACCGAGGTCTACGACTACCTCAGACTGCTTTTCGCTCGCGTCGGAAAGCCGCACTGCCCGGTCTGCGGGCGGCCGATCGCCAGGCAGATGCCGCAGCAGATCGTGGACCGTGTGCTCGAACTTGAGGAGGGGACCAGGTTCCAGGTGCTCGCCCCGGTGATCAGGGGCCGCAAGGGCGAGTACACGGAACTGCTGCGCGAACTCCAGACCAAGGGCTATTCCAGGGCCAGGGTCGACGGCGTCACGATCCGCCTGGATGAGGCGACCGACGGGGGCAGGCTTCCCGCGCTGAAGAAGTACGAGAAGCACACGATCGAGGTCATCGTCGACCGGCTCGCGGTGCAGGAGTCCGCGCGGCGGCGGCTGACCGATTCGGTAGAGACCGCGCTCGGCCTGTCAGGCGGCGTGGTCGTGCTCGACTTCGTTGACCTCCCTGAGTCCGACCCGAACAGGGAGCGGATGTACTCAGAGCACCTGGCCTGCCTGTATGACGACCTGTCCTTCGAGGAACTCGAACCCAGGTCGTTCTCGTTCAACTCGCCATGGGGCGCTTGCCCTGACTGCACGGGCCTTGGCACCAAGATGGAGGTCGACCCCGAGCTGGTGGTGGCTGATGAGGACCTGTCGCTTGACGATGGCGCGATCAGCGTGTGGAGCGGCGGGCACGTCAGTGATTACTTCATCAGGCTGATGGAGGCGCTCGGGAACACGATGGGGTTCTCGGCTAAGACCCCGTGGCGCAAGCTGCCTGCCGCCGCGAAGAAGGCCCTGCTGTACGGCTACCCCGAGCAAGTCCACGTCAAGTACAAAAACAGGTACGGCCGCGAGCGCTCGTACTACACGAACTTCGAAGGCGCGATTACCTATATCCAGCGTCGGCACAACGATGCCGAGAGCGATTCGAGCCGTGAGCGGTTCGCCGGGTACATGCGTGAAGTTCCCTGCCCGTCGTGCGGAGGCACGCGGCTTAAGCCGCTGACGCTGGCCGTCACGGTGGACGGGCGCTCGATCGCGCAGTACGTGGGGCTGCCGATCGGCGAGCTTTCGAAGTTGCTTGCCACTCTCGAGCTGTCCGAGCGAGACCAGCAGATCGCCGGGCGGGTACTCAAGGAGATCAACGCCAGGCTCGGGTTCCTGCTCGACGTCGGGCTCGACTACCTGACCCTGGACCGGGCGTCGGCGACGCTGGCCGGCGGTGAGGCGCAGCGGATCAGGCTGGCGACCCAGATCGGCTCCGGCCTCGTCGGCGTGCTTTACGTGCTCGACGAGCCGTCGATCGGCCTGCATCAGCGTGACAATCACCGGCTGCTCGAAACGTTGCTGCGGCTGCGCGACCTCGGTAACACGCTGATCGTGGTCGAGCACGACGAGGACACGATCAGGGCGGCCGACTGGGTCGTCGACATCGGACCGAGAGCCGGCGAGCACGGCGGGCAGATCGTTGTGTCAGGACCGCTTGAGGAGCTGCTGGCCAGCGAGGACTCGCTTACCGGCGCATACCTGACCGGCCGTGAGTCGATCCCTGTACCAGCGAAACGGCGCAAGGTCTCCAAGAGCCGCGAGATCGTGGTCAAGGGCGCTACCGAGCACAACCTGCGGAACGTCGACGTGGCGTTTCCGCTCGGCTGCTTCATCGCGGTCACGGGAGTCTCGGGTTCCGGCAAGTCGACCCTGGTCAACGACATCCTCTACAGCTCGCTGGCTAAGGAACTGCACGGCACGAGAATCGTGCCTGGCAAGCACTCGAAGGTCACGGGCATGCACAACCTTGACAAGGTCGTGCACGTAGACCAGGGTCCGATCGGCCGGACCCCGCGCTCGAACCCGGCGACTTACACAGGGGTCTTCGACCACATCAGGAAGCTGTTCGCCCAGACCACCGAGGCGAAGGTGCGCGGTTACCAGCCCGGCCGGTTCTCGTTCAACATCAAGGGCGGCCGGTGCGAGGCCTGCGCGGGCGATGGCACGATCAAGATCGAGATGCAGTTCCTGCCTGACGTGTACGTGCCCTGCGAGGTCTGTCACGGTGCCAGGTACAACACCGACACCCTGCAAGTCCACTACAAGGGCAAGACGATCTCAGACGTCCTGAACATGCCGATCGAGGAGGCGGCCGAGTTCTTCGAACCGGTCCCGGCGATTCACCGGCACCTGAAGACCCTGGTCGATGTCGGCCTCGGCTACGTCCGCCTGGGGCAGCCCGCCCCGACCCTGTCAGGCGGCGAAGCCCAGCGCGTCAAGCTGGCCTCAGAACTGCAGCGTCGCTCGACCGGCCGGACGATTTACGTGCTCGACGAGCCCACGACCGGCCTGCACTTCGACGACATCAGGAAACTGCTCGGCGTGCTCATGCGCCTGGTCGACGCGGGCAACACCGTGATCGTGATCGAGCACAACCTCGACGTGATCAAGACCGCCGACTGGGTCATCGACCTCGGCCCGGAAGGCGGCTCCCGCGGCGGCAAGGTCATCGCTACCGGCACGCCAGAAGACATCGCGAAGGTCACGGAAAGCTACACCGGCCAATTCCTCGCCAAAATCCTCCGGTAATTACCGTCGGCATTCGAGGCTGCCGATGCCGGTCGACCCCGGGAGATTTATTTTGTATAGTGGTTGCGCTGAATTCTCTTCAAAGAGAGCAGGCGTGACGATATGCGAGTGACCCGAGCGTTATTCATTCTGCCCACCGTGATGACACTGATGCTTGCCGGACCCGTTGCCGAGGTCCGCGCGGAGCCGTCTGTGTGCGCACGCTCACCGTGGAGGCGGACTTCGGTTCGCAAACAACCTCGGGAAGGGTGTTCGTAGAGCTGGAGATCGCGGAGCACGTTAGCAAACTGGGTATCCCTCAGACTCTGAAAGATGAGGCGCTGTCGACGATCAGCGTCAGCGGGGGAGGGATGCGCAAGATCCATGTGCCGGTCACTTCCGCTGCAGTAAAGGGAAGCGACTTCGATGGACTCACTTCCGGTGGCCCCAGCTGCCGGCAACGTGGCGGCAACGGTGACCGCAATGCCGCTGCTCACCTTCTCTCCGTTCCAGGAGGAGGCCACACCTGACTTTAGCCCTCCGCTGTGCGAATGGCTTGCTAACGGACACGTCGCCGAGAGATGGAACCTGATCGGTCAGATGCAGGATTCCTCTGGCAAAGGTTCGGTGGTGGACTGGGAGTACAAGTCGACCGCAGATAGTAGTTTCGGCGTTGGTGTTTCAGGAAGCCCGGCGAAGCACTATTCACTCGACGGCCACTTCTCCATCACCAATAACTTCGGCGGGAGTGGCGGCTTCAGCGAGGGTCCAGGATTCGATGGCTTTGTCTATGGCCACTTCTATCGGCAACGGTACAGGAATCTCATTTACGACAACGGGCACCCGGCCTGCGGACACAAATATAAGACCTATTACCCGAATGCGATAGGCGATTCATACCCGCAAGGTAAGAAGAAGCCCGCCAAGGACATACTAATCAGGTAGTCGTGTTGAAATCGGCCCGGCTCCTGACGTTGACTGGCTTTCGTCCCCCGAAGCTGATAGGCGTTATCATCGAGACCGGCCGCGGGTTCATCGCTGACGCCCTGGGTTGGCCTCCTCATACCAGGCACATCGACTACGCTCCATTCGCGAACTACTACGTATGGCGCGGCCGGAAAGTCCAGATCGCTTATGGTGTAGTCGCGCCGAAGATCGGTGAATACGGCGACTCCGGAATTCAGATCACGGCTCTGGTCGGAGGTACTCAGGTTACTGTCAACGCGCTGGGCGCTGCCGGAACCTGCGTGGAGAGTTCCCTGCGCACCGATTGTCCCGAATCGTTCTACAATCACATTCAGCAGGCGTCAAGCGTTCCTAACGGCGGAGTAGGCAAGGTAATAGGAATCGCAGTTCACTAGCGGCCGAGTTCCCCGGCGGCTTCAGCGACGAAGGTCCAGCGATGCTGTGACCGGGCTCGTGCGCTTGGCTGAACCAGAAACTGTCAGTGGTCGCCGCTAGGGTCGGCAGTGGAGCAAAACGACAGTTCAAGGGAGCAAGCGATGGCAAATCCAGTGGCGTGGTTCGAGATCACCGGCCCGGACGCGGGTGCCCTGCAGAAGTTCTACGGGCAGGCGTTCGACTGGGAGATAGACGCGGGCAACGAGAGCAACTACGGCATGGTGACCGCCGGGCAAGGCGGCATTCCCGGCGGAGTCGGTCCGCACCCGGCGGGCGCGCACCACGCGACCTTCTACATCGCGGTCGATGACGTCGATGCTGCCCTGGCCAAGGTGGTCGACCTCGGGGCCGAAGTGGCGATGCCGCCGATGGACGTGCCCGAAGGGCCGAGGATCGCGTTCTTCACCGACCCGGCCGGTAACCAGGTCGGCATCATGTCGGTGATGGGGTAGGTCCGCCTAGACCGGGCTGCGGGTGGCCGGTTTTATCTGGCCGTCCTGAATCCTGGCCTTTACCTGGGCAAGCTCCGCGCGCAGCCTGGCCGTCACCCGCGCTGAGAAGTGGTGATGGGGCGCAAGGGCCACGCCTTGGTTGGCCAGAGTTCCGACGTAGAGCCGGGGGAACCGGCCGCGCGCAGCCGAGAGCACGACGGTCTTGACTGACTGCGCGATGCCCTTGGTCACGGAGGTGAGGAAGTACTTGCAGTCCGTCGGCACCGAGAAGCAGCCGTCGGTGTCGGCCCACTCCGCCGAGATCTTCTTGCCAGCGGCATCGGCCTTCTTGATGGCGGCGATCGTGCCGAGGCCGGTGTCGCCGGCGACCGGGAAGATCACGTCGGCACCGCGTTTGATGAAGTCGGCGGTCAGGGACCGGCCGATGCCTGGGTTGGAGAAGGTGCCAGAGAAGGTGCCGTGCTGGGTCTTCTCGTTCCAGCCGAGCACCTTGACGTGGGCATGGTGCTGCGCGTCGTAGTACTGGACGCCGTCCCAGAAGCCGTCCATGTAAATGGTGACGGTGCCGAAGTACTCGCCGCCGAAGGTCGCGACCTTGTGGGTCTTGCTGAGGCCGGCCGCGAGGTAGCCACCGAGAAAGCCGTCTTGCACGGTGTTGTACACGAGTTGGTCAAGGTTCTTGAGCTTGCGGCCAGACAGGCACTGCGCCCGGTATGAGCAGTCCACGATCGCGAACTTCCGCCTGGGGTGTGCCTTGGCCGCGGATTCGGTGGCGTCGGCCATCAGGAAGCCGACCGTGACGATGATGCCGCATCTGTGCGCGACGCGCTCGCGGCAACGCCGCCGACGGCGAACACCGCAACCAGGCCAAGCGCGGCGGCAGCGCTTGTCATTCGCTTAAGACGGAAATCTCGCGTCAAATACGGCACCATAGTCTCCACCCTAACGGCCAGGAACGGGACGCGGCGGGTTCGCGCTTCGCTGGCGAGGCGACCAGCCACAATGGGCAGATGGACGTGACTGTTTCCGCGCCGTCGGAGGATGATGCGGAGGAGTTCATCGGGGCGGTACGCGAGAGCCGGTCACTGCATCACCCATGGATCGACGCGCCTGGCACGACCGAGCGATTCGCCGCCTACCTTGAGCGGGCCGCGACCGCTGATCACGCTTCTTACTTGATCAGGCACCGTGCCTGCGGACGGCTCGTCGGCTACGCCAACATCAGCAACATCGTCCGCGGCACCTTCCAGTCCGGCTACCTTGGCTATGCCGCCTTTGCCTCGCACGCGGGCCGCGGACTGATGACTCACGGGTTGCGCGCGGTCATCGAGAGTGGCTTCGGCGACCTTCGCCTGCACCGGCTCGAAGCCAACATCCAGCCGGCGAACAACCCTTCGATCAGCCTCGTCCGCCGCCTCGGCTTCGAAAAAGAGGGCTTCTCGCCCAAATACCTCTTCATTGACGGCGACTGGCGTGATCACGAACGCTGGGCACTGCGCGTCGAGTCCTGGCGCGGATAGCCCTGGGATGCGGGCTTGCGTGCGAGGCTCGGCGAGTTCGGCCGAAGGCTCGTCCGGCGTCCAGACCGGACAAAACCATCCGATCCTCTGCCCGGACGAGCCGTAGCGCGCGTCACCAGGCGACGCCAAGTCCCCTGGCCGCTATCCCGGTTCGACAAATCGCCCATAGCGTCGAGGACGACAGCATCGATGACTCGCCGATGCTGTTAGCAGTCGGCTTCTGACGACAACGATGGCTACTTGATGCGGTAGGAGCAGCGTCAGATTTCCATCGTTGTCGTTGAGTCC
>DATJLT010000376.1:0-3433 GCA_035509195.1 Streptosporangiaceae bacterium
GACCACGGACCAGGCGACAAGCGCCTCGCCGGCTACATCGTCCCCGAACCCGCACAAGCACCCGACCCAGCCGCGCTACGCCACGCACTCGCCGCCACCCTCCCCGACTACATGATCCCCGCCACCATCACCCTCATCGACAAACTCCCCCTCACCCCCAACGGAAAGCTCGACCGCACCGCACTCCCCGCACCCGATTACGCGGCCCGGTCGTCGGGCAAGCCGCCCGGCTCGGCGAGCGAGGAACGGATTTGCGCGATATTCGCCGAGGTACTCGGCCTGCCCTGGGTAGGCGCAGACGACAGCTTCTTCGCGCTGGGCGGCGACAGCATCATGGCGATCAGCCTGGTCAGCCGGGCCAGCGCGGCCGGACTCGCGTTCAGCCTGCAGGACGTCTTCGACAAGCAATCGGCAGAGGCGCTGGCCGCCGTGGCCGGCGACCGCCCAGCCTCTGACAGCCCAGCCGGCGATAGCCCGGCCGGTGACAGCCCGGCCGGTGACAGCCGGCCGCTGATCTCGCTTAACCAGGATCAGCTTGCCCGGCTCGCCGGCGAGTTCAAGCTTCCGGCGAAGCCGGCCTGACTCAGGGGGGATAGCCAGTCCGATGAGCCAGCCAGGCATCAGCGACATCCTTCCGCTGTCGCCGTTGCAGCAAGGCCTGCTTTTCCACTCCGAGTACGACAAGGACGCACCAGATGCCTACCTGTCCCAGGTCACGATCACGCTCGACGGCGACCTGGACAAGGCGGCGCTGCACCGCGCCGCCGACGCACTGCTTCACCGCCACGCGAACCTGCGGGTGAGCTTTCACTACGCCGACCTCGACCAGCCGGTACAGGTGGTGCATCAGGAGCTGCCCGCGCCATGGACCGAGGTGGACCTGACCGGACTCGATGACCGGGCAAGTGAAGACGAGCTGCGCCGCCTGCAGGCTGAGGACCTGCGGTCCAGGTTCGATCTGACGGCGCCGCCGCTGCTTCGCTACACGCTCGCACGGGTCGCGCGGCAACGGCACGTGCTCATGTTCACTTGCCATCATCTGCTGCTTGATGGGTGGTCGCTGCCGTTGTTCATCAGGGAGCTGATGAACGTGGCCGGCGCGGGCGGCGACGCTGGGGGGCTGCCCGCGGTCCGGCCGTACCGCGACTACCTGGCCTGGATCGCGGGCACCGACCGTGCCGTCGCCCGCGACTTCTGGCGTCAGCACCTGGCCGGACGGACAGGCCCCACCCTGCTCGCACCGCCCGGCCAGGCGGCGGCTTCTGTACTGTCCGAGCCAATGACGTTGCCGCTGCCCGCTGGCCTGCTCGATTCGCTGCGGGCCGGACTGCGGCCGCGCGGCCTGACCGCGAGCGCGGCGGTCACCGGCGCGTGGGCGATCGTGCTCGGCCAGCTCACCGGCAGGGACGACGTGCTGCTCGGTGCGGTTACCGCTGGCCGGCCACCCGAGCTGGCTGGCGTGGACACCATGGTCGGGATGTTCGTCAACATGCTTCCGCTGCGGGTCAGGATCGACCTCGCCCAGCCGGCGTGGGCCTTCCTGGCGGGCGTCAGGGACGAGCAGGTGCGGATACTGACGCACCAGTACATCGAGCTTGCCGAAGTCCAGCGCGCCGCCGGCGGCGGCGAGCTGTTCGACACCTGCCTGACGGTCGAGTTTGACCTTGGCGAGCTGACCGGGCTGGCGGTACCCGCACGTGACGCGCGGATCGGCGCGATCAGCTCGGCGGGGTCGACTCACTATCCGCTGACGATCGCGGCGAACCTCGGTGTGGCTCCCTGCCTCAAGCTCGACTACCGGCCCGATGTGCTTGACGCGACGACGGCCAGGCTGATCGGCGAGCGCGTGATCCGCGTGCTCGGCGTCTTCGCGGCCGACCCTGACCGCCCGGTCGGCAGGATCAGCCTCGTTTCAGAAGAGGAGGCGGCGCACCTTGCCAGCGCTGCCCGCGGCAAGGTCGTGCCGGCCGACCCTGACGGGCTGTCGGCGATGCTGTCCGCCCCGGCCAGCCGCTGGCCAGGCGCCGAAGCCGTCGTGTGCGGCGACCTCAGCCTGTCCTACGCCGAGCTTGACCGCAGGGCTGACCGGCTGGCCAGGCGGCTGACGAGCCTTCGAGTTGGACCTGAGCACGTGGTGGCGATCGCGCTGCCGCGTTCTCCGCTCATGATCGTCGCGATGCTGGCCGTCTTGCGTGCGGGGGCCGCTTACCTGCCGGTCGATCTTGGCTACCCGGCCGAGCGAATCGCCTTCATGCTCGCCGACGCGCGGCCGGCCGGCGTTCTCACGGCCGGGGAGTCCGGGGAGCCGCCCGGCTGGCGGGAAGCGCTGACGGCGGCTGTAGCCGGGCTGCCTGCCGACCGCCGGCCTTGGGTGCTGGCAGCGGACGACGAAGCGCAAGAGTCCTTGCCTGAAGACGCGGGCAGCGGACCGGTGCTACCGCAGCCGGATAACCCCGCGTACGTCATCTATACCTCGGGCTCGACCGGCACCCCGAAGGGCGTCGTGATCACGAGGCGGAACCTGGCGAACTTCCTCGCCTGGGCCGGCGCCGCGTTCAGCCAGGCCGACTTCGCCCGCGTCGCGGCGACGACGTCGCTCAGCTTCGATGTCTCCGTCTTTGAGTTGCTAACCCCGCTCGTCGCCGGCGGCACGATCGAGATCTTCGGTGACCTGCTCGCGCTTGCCGACCAGCCGCGGGCCGCCATGGCCACGCTGGTGAGCGCCGTTCCATCCGCGCTCGCCGAGGTGCTCGCCGCCACGTCAGGTGCTGTGAGGCCAGGCGCCGTGGTGCTCGCGGGCGAGGCACTGACCGCCAGCGTGCTCGATCGCGTGCGCTCGGCCATGCCTGCCAGCAGGACAGCCAACATTTACGGGCCGACCGAGGCGACCATCTACGCGACAAGCTGGGACTCGCCACCAGGCGAGCAAGGCCGGGTGCCGCCGATCGGGCGGCCGATCTGGAACACCCGCGCCTACGTGCTCGGCCCAGGACTCAAGACCGTACCGCCAGGAGCAACAGGCGAACTCTACCTGGCCGGCGCCGGCCTCGCCCGCGGCTACCTCGCCCGCGCCGCCCTCACCGCCGAACGCTTCACCGCAGACCCCCACGGCAGCCCCGGCGACCGCATGTACCGCACCGGCGACCTCGCCCGCTGGCACCACGGCCAACTCGAATACCTCGGCCGCGCCGACAACCAGGTAAAAATCCGCGGCTACCGCGTCGAGCCAGCCGAAATCGAAACAGCACTCGCCCGCCTCCCCGGAATAGCCAGAGCCGCCGTCACCGCACGCGACCACGGACCAGGCGACAAGCGCCTCGCCGGCTACATCGTCCCCGAACCCGCACAAGCACCCGACCCAGCCGCGCTACGCCACGCACTCGCCGCCACCCTCCCCGACTACATGATCCCCGCCACCATCACCCTCATCGAC
>DATJLT010000377.1:0-2173 GCA_035509195.1 Streptosporangiaceae bacterium
CTACGGGCGATCCCAACTGGACCGAACTGCGGGCGGCTGGGCCTGCTCCACCGGGAGCAGCCTTCGCGGAAATCTGGCTGAAGAGCGCCCATAATTCAGGGACGGTATGGTTCGACGATGTCACCTGGGAGGCCGACCTGCACCAGCCAAGCACTGCGCCCAGGCGTCATAGTCTCGGCAGAACCCAGGAGTTCCCCAGCTCCAGATCGAAACGGACGGGTGCAAAGCGGTCCAAGCCACCGCTTGGGTAAGGAGTTAGTTCGCCGAACTGTATGACGTTGTCAACGTCGTACAGGTCAACGCGGATAAAGTCGAACGGTCTACCAAGGTCCTCCGCGATAGCCAGCATCAGCGACAGATTCGCTCCCGGTGGAGTTACCGCTGCCAGGCCGTGCGGGCCATACTTCACATCGAGTGGAGACCAATCGGATCGATATATCCGACGCTTGTGTCTGGTGTGCCTGTCCACGTCAACCTGAACGGCGATAACCTTGCCGTCAAACACAAAGAACTTGTAGTCGGCTGGTGGAGAACCTGGCACGCCCATAAGTTCCTCAAGGACAAGCATCGGTCGCGCCTTAGCGTAGGCCCATTCTCCTTTGCTCTTCGACTCGAAGGTTTCGAGCCAGGCTGACGTTAGGCTCGAGAGTTGGGCGTGATCGGGGCGGCCGGAGCCAAAATGGACCAATCCTGACCTGTGATTGGGTTTCAGCACCCAGTGCTCAGGCAGTTCGATCGCTTGAAGCTCACCGATATCCAAGCCTGACCAGATTGTTCGTGGAACATTCAGACCTGCCGGCGCGACAGTCAGGGCATAATCTTTCATGGCGAGCTTGTCGCAGGTCCACTCGAGCAACGGCCTACGATCATGCAATATGCGCCAATTGACCTTCTCGTTAAAAGTTCGCGGCCTAACGAAGCGCGGTAGTCGGCGGTTAAAATAGATGAATAGCAGCCGCCGTCGCAGCCCTATTGGCAAGGAATAGATCAGACTCTGCAATTGGTTACGTGTTCTTGAAACTAGCGACATAAGCAGGTTGCTCCTGGTGCCTGTTATTCCAGGCCGCTATCTTATGCAACTGCTGACACAGTCGGCCCACGTGCACGTCTTCGCGGGCATGCCGAGGCGACTTGTACGAAACCTGGAGCACGATCCTAGCCGCCCCGGCCCAGGCAGCGGTGACAACGGTGGTAGCGACTGAGGGTTAATTCGCCTTGCACGCTCGGTAGAGTCCGCAGTTACCTTTGGCGTTGCGTATGAAGGTCCTGGCAGCGGGAGCGGCGGCGGCGCAGTGGGAGGGTCGGCGAGCCGCTCGCGGCGGTCGCCGGTGGCGAAGGCAGTAAAGCGATGCCCGCCAAGGGTCGAGAACAGCGTTAAAGTGCCTGCGGGCGAGCGCAGAGGAGAGCACATGGGCGAGCAGGCGGACGTGGTCTTCACCGGCGGGGCGGTCTACACCGCCGATACCGCACGACGGTCGCTGGTCCGGGCCGCGGGCGGGGCCGGAAACGGAGCGCCGGCCACGGCGGTCGCCGTTCGAGGCGACCGGATCGTCGCCGTCGGCGACGCGGCGGATGCCCGCATCAAGGACCTGACCGGCGCCACGACCGAGGTGGTCGACCTGCGCAACCGGGCGCTGCTGCCCGGCTTCCAGGACGCGCACGTCCATCCGGCCTTCGCGGGCGTGACGATGATCGGCTGCAACCTGATCGGCACCGGGAAGCTGGACGAGGCGCTGGCCAGGATCAGCACCTACGCCAACGAACACCCGGAGAAGGAGTGGATCGCGGGCAGCGGCTGGCGGATGGACTGGTTCGAGCACGGCACCCCGAGCCGCGAGTTGCTCGACCAGGTCACCGGCGGGCGCCCGGCGTACCTCACCAACCGCGACGGCCACGGCGCGTGGGCCAGCACCCGCGCGCTCGAGCTCGCGGGCATCGACGCGCACACACCGGACCCGCCGGACGGGCGGATCGAGCGTAACCAGGACGGCTCGCCGCAGGGCACCCTACATGAGGGAGCCGCCACCCTGGTCGGCCGTCACGTCCCCGCGATCACGTTCGAGGAACGGGTCAGCGGCCTGCTGCTGGCCCAGGAACACATGCACGCCCGCGGCATCACCGCCTGGCAGGACGCGATCATCGGCGACTACCTCGGTTCGGCCGACCCGCTGCC
>DATJLT010000378.1:0-9846 GCA_035509195.1 Streptosporangiaceae bacterium
GGCAAGGAACCGGCCCGGTCGGCGATGGCCAGCGATTGCTCAAAGTAGCCACGGGCAGCTGCGTCGTCTCCCCTGGCCCGCATTAGTTTCGCCAGATGGTTGAACGATCTGGCTTCGCCCGCCGGGTTGCCAAGATCGCGAAAAAGGCGCAGTGCCTCTTCGTAGCGACTGGCGGCCGTCTCGAACTCGCCCGACGCTTGCGCGACGACGCCAAGGCCCCGCAGTGCGTATGCCTCTCCGAGCGGGTTCCCCAGGTCACGGTGAAGTAGCAGCCCGCTCGTGTAGTTGATTTCCGCATTGGCGAAGTCGCGAGTTATCCGCTGCGCGTCGGCGAGGTGATTCAGCGCGTTAGCTTCCCCGAGTTGGTTGCCGAGGCGGCGGTGCAAGCCGAGCGCACGCTGGTGGCTGGCGATCGCGGCCGCCGCGTCGCCCGTATCGAGTTGGAAAGTGCCGAGGTCCGTCAGTGCCCCGGCCTCCGCTAGCGTGTCGCCTGCGGCCCTGGCCGCATCAAGCGCCGCATTGTGCATCACCCTGGCCTGCGTCCAGTGTCCTTGATTACGCAGGAAGCCGTGCATGGTGGCGGCAATCGCGGCGGGATAACCGGGCACGTCATGCTCGCTCGCGAAGACAGCCGTTGCCTGCAAGTTGTGCCGCTCAGCTTCCATCCAGGCGACTGCCTCGGCGCGGCTCGCAAGCGTCGGCGCCTCGGATGGCGGGCTGAAGTCCCCGGCGTTCGCCTCCGCCGAGGCACGCCTGGCCAGGTACCGGTCGGCTTCCCTCGCCGTGTACAGGTAGTAGGCAAGCAGGCGGTTGACCGCCGCGTCCCTTTCGCTGCGCGAATCGTCGCCTGCCAGCGTTCTGGCCCGCTCGCGCAGGAGGTCGTGCAACTGATAACGGCCGGCCGACGTCTCCATCAGCAGGTAGTGGTCGTAGAGACTGTCGAGAAGCTGCCTGGCCTGCTCGCAATCGGCCGCGTCGAGTGCCGCAACGGCATAGGCGTCGACATCGCGGCCAGGGTGCAGGCCCAAGCGACGATATACCCGCTGCTGATCAGTGTTCAGGTCGCGGTAAGACAGGTCAAAGGCGGCGCTAACCGAGATGTTCTCAGCCCGCATCAGTGCGAGCCGGTCCCTGGCCGCGGTGAGGTCATCGACCAGCCCTGCGACACTCCATGCCGGGTGATGGTGCAACTGCCTCGCGAGCATGCCCACAGCGAGCGGAAGGTATCCGGCCAGTCTGGTGATCTCCGCGATGGCTGATTCCTGCTCGCCAAGTCCAGTACGTTCAGAAAGCCTGATCAGGAGCGCCCCGGCCTCCTGGGCGGTCAGCGTGCCCAAGTTGATGGTCCGGGTTTCCTCGAGTGCCGTCAGATGCCTGCGGCTGGTGACAAGTACCAGGCTCCCGGCAGTGCCAGGAAGTAGCGAGCGAACCTGACCGTGGCCAGAGACATCGTCGAGCACGACGAGCATTCGCTTGCCGACCAGGTAATCGCGCCACATCTGGGCCCTGGCATCGGTTCCGTCGGGTATGCGCGCGGCCGCCACGCCAACCGTTTGAAGCAGGCTGCTGAGGGCCTCGGCCGGTTCGACCGGGCTCTGACCGGGAGTATGCGCGTGAAGGGGCAGGAAAATCTGCCCATCTGGGTACCTGTGAGCAAGCTGGTGCGCCGCGTGGATGGCGAACGCGGTCTTGCCGATCCCGGCCATCCCTCCGATGGCCCAGATGCCTATCACGCCGCTCGCCGCAGGGTCCATCGCCGCGATCGCGTCGGTGATGAGCCGCAGTTCATCCTCCCGGCCCACGAACGAGGCGATATCGCGCGGCAGTGCACGGACGCTCGCCGATGACAGACCAGCAGGGATGACCGATGGCACTTGAACGGCCTGGCCAGGCCGGCCGCGAGCTTGCGCCTCGAACTCCGCCCGAGCCTGATCGTCAAGCCGCAGCGCGCTGGCGAGCAGCCGTGCGGTTTCACGCCGCGCGGTCAGGTTGACACCGCGCTCCAGGTCGCTAATCGACCGCACCGCCACGCCTGACGCCTCCGCCAGCTCTTCCTGGGTGAGCCCGGCACCGACGCGCAGTTGCTTGAGGATTCCGGCGAAGGACACATAACGAGAATCCCTCAGACCTTCGCATCGCGCCACCATCTCGTAGCTCACGCCGGATTGTCCTGCGCGAACAGCTACCGATTCTGGTATAGTTTCGATTTTGACCTGGTCAATAGCGCGGCCAATCTCGAAAAGCACGGCATCGACTTCACCCAGGCCCAGCATCTGCGGCAGGACGTCACCCGGATCGAGATACCGGCCCGCACGACCGACGAGCTGCGGTGGCTAGGTAATAGCCAACGCCGGGGTCAACGTGGATTTTCCGTCATGGATGATCGAGTTCCCTGGACCGGGAGGCGCGGTGCCTCGGCGTCACCCGGCAGTCCATCATCAAGGTATGGATCGCTGAGCGCCTTGAGCCCACCAGCGCCGCTGCCTGATCGGTAGGGGGTCAGTTTGAATTTCCGACCGACGCCGCTTCTTGATCAACTTCCCGCTCGCCTCTGTCCATCGCCACTACAAACGACCCGAGGTCATGCCCCTCGATGACGCGGATTCAGCCCAAGTCTGACTATCGCTGAACCGCATCCACTAAAGATCGTGCGGGCCGATCGTCAGGATCGTGATCACTCCTCGCCCAGGCCCGTACTTCCACCAGATTCGCCACGCTGAAGAGGTCTTGTTCTCGACGTACGAATGCCAGACCTTGACATCCTTGGCGACCCCGGGAAAGTTCTGATAGGGGTAAGTGTTCAGGCTGGGGTGCCGTGGATCTTGGCGGAGAAGGCGCAGTGCCTTGCGCACCTTCTCTAGCTTGGCCTGGTCGTTAGCGTCCCCGTTCTTGAGCGCATCGAGCGTCTTCTGCACCCCGGGTACGTTCTTCAGCTGGTAGGGCACTCGGCATTAGTCCTCGTCATCCAGCCAGATGTCGAGGTCTTCGATCTCCCCGCGCTCGACGGCGGCCAGCGCGTCGCGAATCTCCTGCGCCATTCGTGGCGAGACGTACGGGTCCTGCCGAGGTGCGCTGGTGGGGACGTTCAACCAGGCGAAGCGCTGCTCAAGTTCGTAAGCCTGCACAGTGGCCTGCGTGCCGCTTGAGCCTCCGACGTAGAAGACCATTCGCTCAGGCATCAGGCGCCTCCTTCTGGCCTTACCGCATGTGTTCGAGCGGCCTCCACGGCGTCATACATCTCTGCCACTGTCTGCAGTGCCTTGATTACGTCATTGACCAGGGACCTGCTGATGTGGAACTGGCCGAGGATGTTGACCTTCACACCTTCGGCCATAATCCGCTCAATCGCCTCACGGGTGGCTTCCGGATCTGCATCGCCCATCAGCGCAGGGTTCGCCGCGCTGCCGAACGTCAGGAAGATACCGTCCGGCCGACCGTCACTCTGGGAAGGGCCTATTTGCGCGATGGCCTGGTTCGCGTGCAGGGCGTGCGCCGACTCGACACCCGTCCATACGGTCCTGACCTGGATCGTGTCTGCGGAGGTCTTCACATCATTCACCACCTCAGTCTTGCACCCAGGCTACGTCCTGGCCACACCTGGTTATACCAACCTGCCGACCTAACCATGCGCAAACAGTCATCGGCGGGCCGTCCGCCGAGACCACGACTCGATGACCTTGCTGTGCGCGTCCGGCGTCTTCGCAAACGCCTCATGGCCAAGCAACGCTTGCGTGTCGTACAACTGCACGCCGTCCTGCACCAGCCAGGAGGCGGTAGTATACCGCGTGATCCGGGGCGGGAACCTGCGGAGGCCAGCTGACTCGATGGCGGGATACCAGACCCGGTTGCGGAAGTTTTTATCGCGGACCGGGCGCCTCCGCTCGCGATATTCTGCTGTTCAGGCGTGGTGTCCGTCATCTGCCTTCGGTGCCTCCTGTGCTTCGTGCTAAGCCTGACCATGCGGGAGCGAAGCGACCCGAGGTCGTAAGCCGCGGTCAAAGATGTGGGCATGGCGCACGCCGAGAAAATGGCGGTCCGGTCACCTGTCAGACCGGGCCGTCCGGCGCTGGAACAACGCCGGGTCAACGTGGACTTTCCGTCATGGATGATCGAGTCCCTGGACCGGGAGGCGCGGCGCCTCGGCGTCACCCGGCAATATTCTCCTGCCTGGCAGCGACGATCAGCCGGCCAGCCCGTTCCTCAGCGGCCTGCTTAATCTCGCTGAGTTCGCTGAAAGCGTCGGCAGAAAGCACCGGGCCAGCCAGGCGGCCAGCTATCCAGAACGCGACCAAGGCCGGATCGGTCCACAAAATCGCGTTCCTCGCTATATGCAGCAGGCGGGCATCGGCCTGTCCTGTCGCCACTGCCTCGAGCGCCGGCTTGAAGTCGCCCAGGTAAATAAGGCCGGTCAGGCGACCAGTCTCCACGCTCGGATGGGCCTTCGGCCCGCTGAACTCGCGCAGCGCCTGAAGCACGTCGGCCGTCATCGCGTCAGACCTGGGCAGGGATCTGGCGAGGTAGCCGAGGGCGGCGAGCGCTTCAGCAGCCGGGGCCACTTCGATCACGTCATAGCCAGGTAGCGACAGCCGGGTGCCACGAGCGGCTTCAAGTCCGCGGATAAGTTCGCCGATCATGGGTGCGTTTCCGGCCGGAAATATCAGGGACAGCGCTTCAGGTAGCGTCGCCACGGCAGCCGCCTGAAGGGCCAGGACAAGGTCACTGGCAGCGAGTTCGGCGCAGTTCCTAAGCAACTGCTCGCGAGATTCAGGGCCGAGCCTCAGCGGCGGCGGGCGGCCGGCGGTCAGCAGAAAGCCGTTCATGGCGGCCAGGACACGGACGGCAGCGCCCAGTTCACTGTCGTCACCAGCTGCCAGCAACATCTCAAGCTCGCCGACCGGGTAACCGGTGCGGGAAAGTACCAGCGGCCAAGGCCAGCGGAAGCGTGCAGAGGCGGCAGATCTGACGAGAAAGTCCTGCGCGGCCCAGGCCTCGCGCATCGCGCTCCGCTTGTCGCGGGAAGCGATCGCGGTCAGGGTAACCGCCAGGCCCTCAAGGCCCGGAGATGCGGGTACGGAGGAGTTCGCCAGCAGAGCTCGAAAGTGCGTCACCGCCTCGGCGAAGTCGACCTCTCTTTGCCTGATCATCGCCGCCGCTATCAAGACACGGCTCTTACTAACCGACGCCTGATCCTGTTCAGCGAGCGACGCAAGGCGGCGAAAGGCCAGCGGCGCCAGATCCGGCCTGTCACGCAGCAGCCGATGCGCGGCCGCCGCCGCGGCCACCTGATCCGTACTCGTTATCTCGGCAAGCAAGTCGATGCTTTCGTCAGGAGGCAACTTCGCGTCGATCAGGTCACTGATTTCCTCGCCAATACCGAAAGCGAACCGTCCCCTCAGCATCTCGGACAGCCGTGAGGGGCCTTCGAGTTCGCTAAGCACGCGAAGCCGCTCGTGCTGCAGGCGATCGGTCTGGACGGCGAAGTTGTGCCTGGGCAATTCTTCCTCGATCGCACGGAGCCTGGCCGTCGCGGCTTCCTGGTACGCCCGCTCAAGGCGAACAGGCAGGCGCTCGCCCAGGTCACGCATGGCCTGCCGGGCGGCATTGACGACCGGCCACGGTCCGCTGGCGTCAACGCACTCGGCGATGAGCGACGTTACTCCGCGAAGCTCAAGGTTCCCGGCAACGCGGATAGTCAGGGCTCGCAAACCAACGGGAGCTTTGTCGGCGGTGAGCAAGTCCCCAGCTTGCCTGGCAAGCCGGGCAGCGAGCGCCGACCGGCGAGGGCCTGGCCTGGCTTTCCGGCAGATCTCTGCTAGCGCCTCGAGGTTGAACTCCCGCCAGCCGGCGTCGGCCGCCTGATCCGATACGACCGCGAACAGGCTGCCGTAGATTTCCTCCGCACCGCCTGGGTAAGCCGGACCGAGCGCGACGAGCGCCCGCAGCGCCCTTTCCCTCACGAAACTTCCGGCCCTGGCGTCCGCGAGCGAGCTAGCCTGCAGCGCCGCGAACCAGCCCGCCAGTTCCTCTGGCGGGCTGGCAGCGGAGCGCACCAACTCCGCCGCGTAGCAAGGGTCGGCGTCAGCGACGGTCCGCACCAACTCGCCGATGACCGAAGGATCGGTATCGCTGAAGGAGACGAGGATGAGGAACGCCGCTCGCCAGGCGTAGCTGAGCACTCGCGCGACCAGTTCTTGCCTGTCGGTGACCGCAAGTTCCCGCAGCACGCGGCTGGCGAAGTAGTCCTCGTAGAGCTGCGCGCGGAAGCGAACGGAGGTCGTGCCTTCCCGCCCGGTGGTCACGAACCCGGCCAGTCCTGAGGGCACGTCTGCCCGGTGGCTGGCCGCGGCCTGGCCAGAACCGACCAGATCCGCGGCCAGCGACTCGGCGTAAGCGATCCATCCTGGCTCCGCTTCGCCCGCCGCCAGGCCTGACCGCACGTAAGCGTCGATCACGTCACCCCTGGTCCTTGGCCGGCTCCCGCCGTTCCACGTCGTGGCGAGCATGGAAAGGAGCAGCGGATCGCCAGCGAGGTCAGCGAAGTCAGGGTCGGCCTGGGGGTCAAAGATGGCGCTGGTCAGGTCCTTCGCATCCGCTATCGCCAGCCGCGATCCGAGGAACGCGCCAATCTGGTCAGGACTCGGCCCGCTGAGCACAACCGTCCGCCAGCCATCAAGTTCGGCCGGCGCGTCTTTGCCTTGGTGGCAGACCGTGATCCGAGTTCCCGGATATTCGCGCAGGACGCTGCAGAACCAGGCCGCGATAACGGCGCGGTCATCGCCGCTCACCTCATCGAACCGGCCGACCAGCAACTGAACCGCTCCGGCCCTGAGCAGCAGGCGAGCAGGAGCCAGGTCTCGCCCTGCCATGAGCCAGGCAAGACCATCAGCGCCCGCGCCGGCTCTGTCAATAAGATCTTTGGCGTCGGTCCTGACCGGCAAGAGCGGCGGCCGCCGACCTGTGGCCCTTTCCGCCCTCTGGTTAGCCGATCTGAGGCAGAGATACTCAAGTTCGTCGAGCAGATGAGCCTCCGCCAAGTCCATTTCGCCAAATAGCACCGTAGGCCTGTCGCCCAGGGCCAGACTCAACGCACTAGCGGTCCACGCCTCACGCACGTGCCCGCCCCCGTCTGCTGGTGCCGACCGCCCTGACCGTTGTTTAGTGATCCGGGCCTGCAGGCCAACATAGGAACGGCTGGAATCGCTGACCTCGCCAAGCCATTCGGCGTAATCTCGCTTATTCTGGCCAACTTCCCGCAAAGCACCCGCGACCAGGTCACGCCTGGCCTGCTCCAGGTCACCGGAGGCCCTCTCCAGGTGAGCGTCAGTCGCCATGAGCTGGCAGTAAAGCAAGAGTCCTTCGAGATTAGCCGGGTGCAATTTCAGCAACGCGCTCCCGGCGGCCTTTCTGCCCTCTTCAGGCCAGAACCGCCATGGGTTCTCTTCATCGAGCAGTTGCTCGGTCGCGACGGCTGCTACCGCCACCTCCGCGTGCCAGGCACCAGGGCTCTGCATCTCATCGCGCCACTTGAACATGCGGTGCGCCGACAGCAAGAGCTGGGCGGCGTACTCATGCCACCAAGGTCCGGCACCTGGCGGACTCGGGTAGATCACGGCCGCGTGATGCCTGATCGTCCTGACGATCCGCAAGGCTCCGGTGAAAGCCGGGCGCTCACCAGCCGCGGCTTCAGCCAGTGCCTGGTCAACCGATTCCCGTTCCGGCGACAGATTCATGGCGGACATGCGGTCGCCAAGCGCCAGCAAGCGCTGCAATCTGATAAGTTCCGCGAAGTCGAGCACGCCGGCGAACGGTCCGCGGAGCAAGTTCAGTTCCAGCCAGGTCAGGTCGCTCAGGATCGGCCCGTCCGTCCGCGCGGCCGCATAATCGATCAGGTAAGGCTCAGTCTCCGCGACCAGCACATTGCGCGGATTCAGGTCCCCGTGTACGACGCCGATCACGAAGTTACGCGTCGGCTCGGTCAGCAACTTATCGAGTGCGCCAAAGGGGTGAGCCATGGCCAGCCCGTCCGCGGCTATCCCCCCATCGGTCAAGGTGACGGACGAAAATATCTTCTTAATACGCTCCCAGTTTCGCGCCGACCTCGTGTACTCGATCGTGCCGTAGATATTGATGCTCGGCTGCATACGCAATTTTTCAATTTCGCTGGCAGACAACTCGCAATCAACGTCAACGGAAACGTAATCCCGGCCCGCCAGGCAGCGATCGTAAACCAGCGGCTGCCTGAAACTCGACGGACCAACGACAGATCCCTGCGGCCAGAGCCTGAAGTCAGAGAGTACTACCGGAGTTCCCGCTGGCAGGGAACTGGTGCCGTCCCCTTCCCCGGCGTTGTCGAGTGCGAGACCTGATCTAAGAACCTCATGGGTGCCAAGGTGGCGGAAACCGCCATGCGTTCTGAAATGAGCCTGCGGCGAATCGCCGGGAACGAGGTGCTCAGCCCTGAGCTTCAGGTCGGGACCGAGAGTGTGATTGACCGCCAGCTTGCGGTCCCAGCGGTCCTTCACCGTGTACCTGCTGTACAGCACGGCGGGTGCCCGGCGAAACAACCGGTCGATTACCTGGACAGCGGTTTCCACCTTGTCCTTGTCGCCACTGCCAGCGGCGACGACCAAGTCTTCCAGGCTGGTAGCCGGCGCCTTGGCGAAATGCTCGACATCGGCGTATACCACCGCCTCGTCCTCGCCCATCACCGCATACCTGGGGTCGAGCACGCCCTTCGTCACCGCGGCGATCGGCGGGCACAGAACACTGTGATAGTCGGCGAAAATCTCCCGGTACGCCTTCCACTCCGTAACGGCGTCGGCGCCGATCTTGGCGATCTGAGTCTGGGTCTGAGTACCGAATCTGACCGCGATGCGAAGGACGAGCGCTCCGCTGAACCCCCCGCTGAGCATTTGCTGGACCTCGACCCACTCGGGGCTCGGCCAGGTACCCTTCGCGTCGCCAATCGCAATGCGCCCGAGCGCATCTTCGACGCGAGCCCGTTCCAGATCGGACATTCCCCGCGGAGTGATGATCGGGAAGTCGCTCATCTGCCTCCGTTCTGAACGGCAGCTTGCCTCAGGTCTAGAGTAGTTCTTACGTAGGAGATATCGGGAGTCGGTGCTGACGATGCCGTCCGGTGAATCAGCAGACAGCATGGCGCGTGCTGGCTGGAGTGCGCTCTGCGAACGGTTCATTGAGATTAAGCTCAGTGCCTTCCGCCTTGACCTGGCAAAGGAGTGGCGCGCGCTGGCGAGTGCTAACCCAGATACCCCTGGCTTGCTGGCTGAGTGGGAACAACTCGAGGCGACGATCGCCGAACAGAATGCGCGCGACGGCGCCGTCGTCGTCCGTGGCTGGGATTGGCAGGAAGGCCGGACCTTCGAGACGGCGCGAGAACAGCTTTACACCTGCCCGGCCGGGAGGTGCGACCGGGAGATGAGCGCTCCACCTGGTTTGCCGCCGCGCTGCGACCTCTTCGGCCGTGAGATGAAGGTTCAGGCGCCCGGATCCTCAGAAAATTGACACATAGCTGACACGCCTTCGACCCCGAGAGCGATACGCTCTTATTGACACAATGCGCCGATCGGGCGCCGCAGGGGGGCCTGGGATGCCAACTAGATGACATCTAACCAAGATGGTGCGCCAACGGCACTAATCGCGGCCGAGATCAGGGCACTGCGTAAAGGCCGCGGCATCCGGTCCAGTGACCTGGAACGACGACTCGGGCAGAACCTGCGTGAACTCATCGGGCCAGGAGACGGCGATGTGGATCGCAGGCAGGTCCTGTCCAACGAACTCGCCGCGCAGGCGGCCAAGCTGCCTGAGGACCTGCGGATCGCGGTG
>DATJLT010000379.1:0-7704 GCA_035509195.1 Streptosporangiaceae bacterium
CCTGACGCCGCTTAATGCTCGGGCTGGCCGTTAGGCTGGATGGTGATGATGAACGACGATCAGCGCGCTACGGTCGCGCCGCAGGCTCCCGGCGACGAGGCCGAGACCGACGGCACATCGCCTGAACAGCCGCGCAGCCGCTGGTCCTTCCTTACCGAGATGGTCGTGCTTTTCGCCGTCGCGCTGACTATCGCCCTGGTGATCAAGAGCTTCGTCGTCCAGCCTTTTTTCATACCTTCAGGCTCGATGAAGGACACGCTCATGGTCGGCGACAAGGTGCTGGTCAACAAGCTTGTTTACCATGTCAGGTCGATCCAGCGCGGTGACGTCATCGTGTTCAACGGCACCGACTCGTGGGATCCGCCGGTCGCGTCAGGCACTGGTTCTCACGGTGCCCTGGCCCGTGCTTACGACGATACGCTCGGAGCCCTGTTCCACTCGGTCGCCGGGCTGTTCGGCGCCACTCCAGGGCAGACTGATTACATCAAGCGCGTCATCGGCGTGCCTGGAGACCACGTGATCTGCTGCAACTCCAAGCACCAGATCACGGTCAACGGCGTGCCCCTGCATGAGCAGTCTTACCTGTATCCCGGCGCGCTGCCGTCTGCCGAGCCTTTCAACATCGTGGTTCCGGCCGGCCGCCTCTGGGTGATGGGCGATAACCGCGCGGAATCGGCCGACTCCCGCCTGCACGACTGCCATTACGCTGATCCCGAGCGGACCTGCTACTCCTTTGACCGTGATGGCACGATTCCGGAGAACAAGGTCATCGGGCGGGCGTTCATGATCGTCTGGCCGCCTAAGCAGTTCAAGATCCTGCCGATTCCCTCGACCTTCGACCAGTCCGGGCTGGTCAGCTCGACTCATCAGAGCGCCTCGGCTCCGCTCGCCGCCGGCGGCACGGTGCCGCTCCGGCCTTCGGCGCCCTACCTGCCGCTCGGTCTCGGTTTCCTCGCCGCGCTGCCCCTGACCTTCGCTGAGCGGCGGGTCAGGCTGCGGATCGCGCGCAGAGGCTTCCCGGCGCGGCTCAGACCGCGTGGACCACGGTCGGGGTGACCGGATGGCCAGGGCATCAGGTAGCAAGGGCACAAAGGCCAGGTCAGTATCTTCCAATAGGCACCCGCGGGCGGCCGCCCGCAAGAAGAGCAGACGCCAGGCGCCGGTCATCGAGCCCGTGGTCCGGCCGGTAAGCTACACGCCACGGCGCGGGCCAGGTCTCGTCGGTTATGAGCGCGTGCTCGTGCGGGCCGGGTTCGGCCCGGTCGCCGGGGTCGACGAGGCCGGGCGGGGCGCTTGCGCGGGGCCGCTGGTCGTCGCGGCGGTGGCGCTTGACCGGCTCGAAGGATCGCGCTGGGGGCAGGTCGCCGATTCTAAGGCCCTCACCGTCAAGGCGAGGGAAGCCGCCTACGAGCAGATCACCAGGTCAGCGCTGGCCTGGAACGTGGTGATCATCGAGCCTGCGGACATCGACAAACATGGCCTGCACGTCTGCAACGTGGCCGGCATGCGCCGGGCACTGGCCGGGCTCAGCGCCACCCCCGGGTACGTGCTGACCGACGGCTTCGCCGTGCCTGGCCTGCCCGCCCCGGCGCTTGCTATGTGGAAAGGCGACCAGGTCGCCGTCTGTGTCGCCGCGGCCTCCATCGTCGCCAAGGTGACCAGGGACCGCATCATGTCCGGCCTTCATGCCGAATATCCGGATTACGGGTTCTCCCGGCACAAGGGGTACTCGACTCCAAGTCACATGGCTGCGCTCGACGCGCACGGCCCGAGCCCGGTTCATCGTCGTTCTTTCGTGAATGTTGGAAGCCGCCTGGCCGAGCTTCATCCTGCCCTCTTGGCGGAAGAGCTTGCCGTCGAGGCTGAACTAGCGCCAGTCTGGGCCTGCGGACCCGATGGTCCTATCGTTGATTCTGAGCACGCCCTGGCGCCCGCCTCATCGGAGGGGAGAACATGAGCGCGGAGGACCTCGAGAAGTACGAGACCGAGATGGAGTTGCAGCTCTATCGCGAGTACCGCGACGTCGTCGGGTTGTTTTCGCATGTAGTGGAGACCGAGCGCAGGTTCTACCTCACCAACGACGTCGATCTTCAGGTAAGGACGGCTGACAACGGCGAAGTGTTCTTCGAGGTCACCATGCACGACGCCTGGGTCTGGGACATGTACCGCCCGGCGCGGTTCGTGAAGAATGTCAGGGTCGTCACCTTCAAGGACGTCAATATCGAGGAATTGGCCAAGAGCGATCTTCAGCTCCCCGACGAATCCTGAACCGACCAGTACACCAGCTACCACCGACATTCAGCCCTCCTCGCTGCCATCGGTCCACAGCGACTGCCAGCCGCGCGACCTTCGCCAACAGCGGCGTGATCGACCCAGACGAAGATCACGATCCTCCGGCACGCTCAAGACCGGAGGTGGTGCAAGTGCGCCAGAAGGACGTACTCGGCAGGCGCGGCGAGCAAATCGCCGCTGATCATCTGGAAGAACAAGGCTTCCGCATCCTCGACAGGAACTACCGGTGCTCAGAAGGCGAGCTTGACATCGTCGCCGCCGAGCACCGCACCCTCGTCGCCGTTGAGGTCAAGACCAGGTCAGGCTTACGCTACGGCAGTCCGCTTGAGGCCGTGACCCCGCAGAAGCGGCAGCGCCTGCGGCGACTGGCCGTCAACTGGGTCATCTCTCATGGCGTGATCTTCGACGACCTTCGTGTCGACATGGTCGGCATCCTTAAGGCGCCTGACGGCGAGTTCACGATTGAGCACATTCGCGGCATCGGCTGACCACGTGCTAGTTCGGCCGGCGCTGTCCACAGGCGGTGCCCCCTCTGCCAGGAAGTAATCCCCAGGGCCGCGGCGGCCGCTGGTCCCCCACGTACTTGTCCGGCACTGTCGGTGCCTGGAGGTGGTGTTAGATGGCACTCGCCAGAGCGCACGCGATCGCGCTCGTCGGGGTGCATGGTCATCCCGTGGAGATCGAGGCCGACATTGAGAACGGCCTGGTCGCCCTGCTCCTCGTCGGCCTGCCAGATACGGCTCTGCGTGAGGCGCGCGACCGGATCCGCGCGGCGCTTGTCAACTCGGGCGAGGCATGGCCCAACCGCAGGATCACGGTCGGCCTGTCGCCCGCGAGCCTGCCGAAGCGAGGCTCCGGCTTCGATCTGGGCATAGCGTGCGCGATCATGGCGGCGTCCGAGGCGGTGCGGGCAGCGAACCTCGACGGGCTCGTGTTCCTCGGCGAACTTGGACTTGACGGCAAGCTCAGGCCGGTTCCCGGCGTGCTGCCAGCGGCCGCTTGCGCGGCCGCTTCCGGTTTCGCCGGCATCGTGGTGCCGGCCGAGAATGCCGAAGAAGCGGCGCTGGTTCCCGAGCTCAAGGTAATCGCGGCTTCGACCCTGTCATCGGTCGCGGCCTGGTTGCGCTCGGCCGGGCAGTTCGCGGTTGATGATGTGACAGTCCTCGAACCCGGCCGTGATCTGCGGATCGCCTACCCGCAGCGGAGGCAGGGCGGGATGCCTGGCAAGGATCTCGCCGACGTCGTCGGGCAGCCGGCCGCCAGGCGGGGTGCCGAGATCTGCGCCGCTGGCGGGCATCACATCATGCTGCTCGGCCCGCCAGGTGCGGGAAAAACCATGCTGGCCGAGCGGATACCAAGCGTGATGCCGAGGCTGGAGCCGCAAGCGGCGCTCGAGGTCAGCGCCATTCACTCGGTCGCAGGCACGCTGCCGCCCGGCTGTCCGCTGATCATCGATCCGCCGTTCTGCGCACCGCACCACACCGCGTCGCGATCGGCGATCGTGGGCGGAGGCAGCGGACTGGTCAGGCCGGGAGCCGCGTCGCTTGCGCATCATGGCTGCCTCTTCCTTGACGAGGCGCCCGAGTTCGGGCGTGATGTGCTCGACGGACTGCGCCAGCCGCTGGAATCGGGCGAGGTGGTCATCGCCAGGGCCGCGGTGACCGCTCGCTTTCCTGCCAGGTTCACGCTGGTGCTCGCGGCCAACCCGTGTCCTTGCGCCAGCGCGGGCACGACTGCGGGGGCTTGCACCTGCACGCCGCTGGTACGCCGCAGGTACATGTCCAGGCTCTCCGGGCCGCTGCTTGACCGGATCGACGCCAAGATCGAGTTTCTTCCGGTTAGCCGTAAGGAACTGCTGAGCGACCGTGCGTTCACCGAGCCGAGCGCCGTGGTGGCCGAACGGGTATGCCTGGCGCGAGAACGCGCGGCCGCGCGGCTTGCGGGGACGCCATGGCGGCTGAATGCGCAAGTACCAGGCAGTGAGCTTCGGCGCCGCTTCGCGCCGGCGCCAGGCGCCCTCGCGCCGCTTGAGCGGGCCATGGATCTGGGGCGGGTCAGCGCCCGCGGTGCCGACCGGGTAATCAGGCTCTCCTGGACCATCGCCGACCTGGCCGGGCTCAAGCGGCCAGGTACCGCCGAGATCGGATACGCGCTCGGCCTTTGGTCGGGGGTGTCGAAGTGACCGCGGCCGCAGGCCCGGCCCGTCGGCTTGGCGAGCGCCGTGCCAGGGCCGCGTTGAGCTATCTCGCCGAGCCAGGTGACCAGGTACTCGGAGTGCTGTTCAGGTCGATGTCCGCCGCTGAGGTGCTGGCTGGCCTGTCGGGCGGCGACTCGTCGCGTGCGTCCCTCATTGGACTGGCGGAGCGGGGCCTCAGCCGGGCGGGACTCGCGTCGGCGCTGGCCGGGCGAGCGGTAAGGCGGATGCGCTCACGGATGGGCGAGCTTCCCTCGCCCGCGCTGATCGAACGCTGGGAGAACGACGGCTGCCGGCTGGTCTGCCCTGACGAACCGGAGTGGCCGACGCAGCTCGATGACCTGGGCGACGTCAAGCCGATCGTTCTCTGGCTCCGCGGCAAGGCTGACCTGCGGTTCGCCTGCCTGCGTTCGGTCGCGGTCGTCGGTTCACGTGCGGCGACCGCTTACGGCTCGCTCGTCGCGACCGAACTCGCCGCCGATCTCGCCGAACGCTCGGTGACGGTAATTTCAGGCGGAGCCTACGGTATCGACGCCGGCGCGCACCGTGGTGCGCTCGCGGCGGGCGGCTCCACGATCGCCGTGCTGGCCAGCGGGCTGGCCTTCGGCTATCCGCGCGGTCACGACGAGCTGTTCAGCACGATCAGCGACACGGGGGTCCTGGTGAGCGAGAGCCCGCCCGAGCGGGCGCCGACCAGGCCAGGATTCCTGGTCAGGAACCGGCTGATCGCGGCGCTCAGCCGGGGCACTGTCGTCGTCGAGGCCGCGTTGCGCAGCGGCGCGCTCAACACCGCCAAGCACGCGCGTGAGCTCAACCGCCCGGTGATGGCGGTGCCTGGCCCCGTCACCTCAGCGCAGTCGGCCGGCTGTCATGAACTGATCAGAGACGCGGGCGCCACGTGCGTGACCGGATCCGCCGACGTCTTCGAGCTGATCGCGCCCCTTGGCGAGGCCGAAGGGGACTTGCTGCCCGGTTCCGTTTTGCCCGCCGAGCAACTCGACCCGGTCAGCGCAGCAGTGCTGCGAACCATGAACACCAGAACCGGCCGGGGCCTGGCGACGATCGCGACGCTCGCCGGCGTCGACCTCGACACCGCGATGCGCTGCCTTGGGCTGTTGTCAGCCGCCGGCCTCGCCGAACGCTGCGACCACGGCTGGCGTGTCAGGAGAACCAAATGAATCTAATCAACTACGATGTAGTCATGGCAAAGCGCACAGCTACTCCGGTAAGGTTCGATGTCTCTGTCGCCTCGAGGCTGGCCGCCTTCGTGGCCTCGAATCCTGGGATGTCGCTGTCGTCGGCAGCGAACCGGCTCGTTGACGAGGGACTCCGGATGAACGAGCACCCAGGAATCATCTTCCGGTCAGGCCCCACAGGCAGGCGCGCGGCTCTGGCCGCTGGTCCTGACGTCTGGGAACTGGTCAGGGCGGTGAAGTCGGCCCGGCAGGCCGAGCCGGGTCTCGCGGAAGACGACCTGCTGAACATGCTGGCCGAGAACACGGGAGCCGGCACTGCCCAGATCCGTACCGCCGTACGTTACTGGGCCGCCTACCCGAAGGAGATCGACGCCGAGATCGACGCCGCGGACGCGGCCGAGGACGCGGCACACGACTCCTGGCTCAGGGAACAGCGCCTTCTGGCCGGGTAGCCGATGACGACCTTGCTGCTCGATGAGATGTTCTCTGACGCCATCGCTTCACGCCTGCGGGCAAAGAACCATGACGTTCGTTCGGTAGTGACAGATCAGGAGCTGACGGGGCGGCCTGACGATCAGATTCTCGCGCAGGCCGCCTCGAACGCGCGGACACTGGTGACAGCGAACATCAAGGACTTCCTCCCGCTGGACTCCGGCTACCGCGCGACCGGGCGGTCGCATGCGGGACTGATCTTGGTCTCGGCGAAGACCTTTCCGCAAACCCGGAGCTATTCGGCTGCCGTCGCCGACGCCCTGCTAGCCGTGCTCGACGCGGGAGAAGAGTTCGCGGACGGCCGGGTAGTGTTCCTGGCCAGGGCGTGAACCTGGCGGCGGGCGCCGGCCTGGCGCACACTGAGGTGCATGCCCGACCAGTCTCCCTCGTCCGCGCCGCTCGCAGAGTCCCTCGCGGTCGCGCTGGCTGCTTTCGAGCGTCATCTCGGGCCTGAGCGCGGCCTTTCGCCGCACACGGTCAGGGCGTATGCGGCTGACATCCGCTCGCTGCTCGGGCACCTCATGGACTGCGGAATCACCGACCTTGCCGAACTCGACATCGCGGCTCTGCGTGCCTGGCTCGCGGTGCAGCACGGAGCGGGGCAGGCGAGAACCACGATCGCCAGGCGCGCGGCGGCGGCCCGTGCGTTCACGGCGTTCGCGCATGAGCGGGGGTTCCTGCCAGAAGACCCGGGCGTCAGGCTGGCCAGCCCGAAGGCCAAGCGCCAGCTTCCCGACGTGCTCGCGCGCGACGAAATGACCGCTGTGCTCGAGCGGCTGCCAGTGACGGCGGGGGATCCGCTTGGGCTGAGGGACCTGGCGATCATGGAACTGCTTTACGCCACAGGGATCAGGGTCAGCGAACTCTGCGGGCTCGATGTCGACGACGTTGACGACGCCCGCCGCACGATCAGGGTTCTCGGCAAGGGCTCAAAAGAGCGGGTCGTCCCGGTCGGGATCCCTGCGGCCAGGGCCGTCGATCGCTGGCGCGAAGCCGGCCGGCCGCTAGTCGCGGCCGCGGGTTCAGGCGCCGCGCTCTTCCTCGGAGCACGCGGCGGGCGCCTTGACCCCAGGACCGCCCGCCGGGTTGTGCACACCAGCATCGCCGCCGTCCCCGCCGTCCAAGACACCGGCCCGCACGGCCTTAGGCACACCGCCGCTACCCACCTGCTTGAAGGCGGCGCCGACCTGCGCAGCGTCCAGGAGTTGCTTGGTCACGCCTCCCTATCCACGACCCAGATCTACACCCACGTCTCAATCGAGCGCCTGATATCGGCCTACCAGCAAGCCCACCCCAGAGCCTGACCCCTCGCCCGCTCGCCCGATGCCACCAACGAGACCTTCCCCCCGGCCCGTCCTCCGCGGGCCCGTCCCCCCGGGCCGTCCTCCGCGGGCCGTCCCCCCGGCCCGTCCCCCCTCGGGCCGTCCCCCCGGCCCGTCCCCCCGGGCCGTCCTCCGCGTGCCGGCCTCCCCGTGCCGTCCCCCCGTGCCGTCCCCCTCGGCCCGTCCCCCCGTGCCGTCCCCCGGGGCC
>DATJLT010000380.1:0-8613 GCA_035509195.1 Streptosporangiaceae bacterium
TACCACGCGTCCAAGTACGGCAACGGCGCCGCCGTCGCCGAGGAGTTCAAGAAGATCATGGCGGCGCGGCAAGTAGACGTTGAAGTCCGCCACGTCAAGGACGCCAACCCGCGTCACCTGCCTGCCGCCGACCTGTACGTATTCAGTTCGCCTGGCCGGATCGGGAAGCCGAAGGGTAATGCCCGCAGATTCCTGGCCAAGCTCAGCCTCGCTCCAGGTACCCGGTACGCGATCATGACTACCCAGGGCGCGCCGAGGCCGAACCCGAAGACCGGCCAGATGCCATCCAAGGAAGACCAAGACCGGTATGAGCGGATCATCCCGATCATGAACGAGCTGCTGCGAGCCAAGGGCCTGCGCAACATCGCCGAAGGAACAGTCCTGGTTACCGGGCTGAAAGGCCCGCTGGAAAACGGCTGGCAAGACAAGGTCACCGCGTTCGCCGACCAGGTAACGGCCTCGATGCGCGCCCAGTCAACTCGCTGAGCCGGGAGGAGGAGCCATGAGCATATCCGTCAGGGACGGAGTAGCCACCATATTCGTGGCCGCCGCCGTGTACGCGCTGGCCTATCACGATAGCCATTCGCGCCTGATCAGCCCGTAGACCCACGAGTCAGAGACCTCGCCGTCGCATCACACGGGCGTTGCTGTGCAGCGTGAAGAGGTCATCCGCATCCGCATCGGCAAAAGGGGCGCAATCGAAGGCGCGGGGTATGCAGCGTCGGGGCGGACAACGACGTGCGCGTCATGTTTCCTCCCGTGATCGGCCACTCTGGCGACAGCAACTAAGGGCCAATGATGCTGTTTCCAGTGCAGCGGCAACGGCAACGATGGCTCCGCGATGCTATTCCCGGGACAACGAAGTTCCATCGATGCGGTAACCCAGCGCAGCAGGACAGCATCAACGGGTCAACGATGCTGTCACGCGCTACGATACGCGCCCTTTGCCCGCTTCGCGGCCACCCGCTCCGCTTCGCGCCGCCCCCTCAGCCGCCCCCCGCCCGCTCAGCCGCAGACTCAGCCGCAGACTCAGCCGCCTATCACCAAGGCGGTTCCCGCGCAGAGGGCGCCACCAGTAGATGCCACCGGTAAAGTGTATGCAACTCAACTAACATTGGAGAGGCCGAGATGGCAGCCAAGACGGTCATCACTCTGGAAGATGATCTCGACGGAACCGCGGCCAATGAGACCCTGCGATTCGGGCTCGGCACCGCGGAGTACGAGATCGACCTGAGCGCCGCGAACGCGGACCGGTTCCGCGCACAGCTAGCCCCCTTCGTCGATCACGCTCGCAAGGTCACGCATAACCCGCGCGCGCGAACCGGGCGTGCGGGCGGCAGCCGGCGTGACAGCGCCCAGATTCGCTCATGGGCCAGGGAGCACGGCGTCGAGATCAGCGAGCGAGGCCGGATACCCGCCTCGGTCATTGATCAGTACGACGCGGTCGCGAGCGCGCGGTAAGCGGCAGTCGTGCCTCAGCGGAAGTGAACGACCTCAGGATTGCCGGTTTTCCCAACCGCGGGCACGGAGTAGAACTGGGAGCCCACGTCCTCCTGTGCGGTGATCGTGTACTTGTGCGAGTGCCCGGTCTTCACGCCCGCAGGAATCTTGACCGTGCAGCCGAACTCACGTGCGGTACCGCTCCACTCGCAGAACGCGGTAACGGCCTTGATTCCCGGCCCGGCCAGCACCACGCGGATATCCTTGGCCCAGGCAAGCTGGCTAGCCGCCTTGGCTGGGATCGCCTGGCCGCTGGCAGATACCAGCCCGAACGCGGCGGTGAAGTGCCCCGAACTCCGCGAGATCGTGCTGCCCGCGCGCGGAGCCGAATACCCGCCGAAGCCGTATCCGACCGTGTACCGAGCACGGACGGGAGCGGCCTGCGGCAGCCCGGCGACGCTGACGGCACCCGCGCACGTCGCGCTGAATGGCCCGACGCCGTTCTTTCCGCCGGTCGCGACGCCGAGCGAGGCAGCAGTACCGATACCTGAGATCTTCTCAATTGTCGTGCATCCGGCGGCAGGCACCTGCCCGACCACGTAATGCGCTCCGGTCGCGACGCCGGTGACCTTGACCACGGGACGGCTGGTGTCGACCTGGACGGTCACCGAGTCGCTGGCTGAGTTTCCCGCGAGGTCGGTGCACGTGGTGCTGAGCGTGATCGAGCCGTTGGTCGTCGTCGTGGCGTACGGCGGGCACGTAGCCGCGGGGAGCTGCCCCGCGTCCGTCCAGTGCCAGTCAACGGTCACCGGCGCGCTGAACCAGCCGTTGACCTCGGAGCTCGTGCTGTAGATAGTCGGGTCGGCGACCGGCGGCGTGGTGTCGAGCGCGCTGAAGCATCCGCTGTCGTGCGCGTTGGAGTCGCTGCCGTCTGGGCACGTTGTGCCCAGCCAGGTCACGCCGGTGAAGTCGGTGCCCGTGATCGTGGCGTTGTCCAGGTTGGCGCTGGTCAGGTTCGCTTTCGCCAGCGAAGCGCTGGTGAGGTTCGCGCTCGTCAGCGAAGCGCTGGTCAGGTCCGCGCCTGACAGGTCAGTCCCGGTCAGGTCGCCGCCTGGCAGGCTGAGCCCGCTCAGGCTGGCGCCGCTCAGGTCGGCTGAGGGCCCGACCAGGTAGCCGCCGTAGGTCACCCACCCGGCGGGCAGCACAGGCGAGCCGCTCACCGAACCCGATTCGACTCCGGTCAGCGTGGCGCCGCTCAGGTCTGCGCTGGCGAGGCTGGCACCGAAAAGATCGGCGTTGGTCAGGTCGAGGCCAGAAGTGCCGGCGCCCTTCAAGATCGCCTCGGTCAGGTTGGCGTTCTTCGCGCTGGCACCGGCCAGATCGGCGGAGGTCAGGTTGGCCTGCCTGAGGTTCGCACCGGAAAGGTTGTCGCCGGCCAGGTCGGCGGAAGACAGGTCGGCACCGGAAAGATCAGTACCGCTGAAGTCAAGCGAGGTCAGGTCGGTCCCTGACAGGTCCGCGCCGTTGAGGTTCGCTCCGTTGCCTGCCAGGTACCCGTTCGCGACCAGCCAGCCAGGCGGCAGCGACGGCGTGCCAGTGACGCCGCCAGAGATCACGCCTGACAAGGTCGCGCCGGATAGGTCAGTCCCGGCCAGCTTGGCGTCCATCAGGTCAGCGCCCGACAGGTTCGCCTCGTCCAGGTCAAGATCGCTCAGGTCGGCACCCTTGAGCACGGCTTCCCACGCGTCGGCCGTCGGCCCGAGTATCGTCCCGTCGATATCCGTCCAGCCAGCAGGCAGCGAGGCAGGCACGCCCACGGTATTGAAGGTCTCGATCGAGGTAATGGTCGCAGTGCCCATGATCGCGCCGCTGATCGTGGCGGCGGTGAGGTTGGTCCCCGTCATGTTGGCGTCACTGAAGTTAGCGTCGGTCGCGTTCGCGCTCACCTTGGCGCCGATGAGGTTCGCGCCGGTCAGGTTCGCGTGCGACAGATCGCCCCCGTTAATTTTGGTGATAAGGAAGTTCGCATCGGTCAAATTGGCATGGCTCAGGTTCAGGTTCGTGAGCTCGGACACGGACAGGTTCGCGTGAGCGAGATCGCAGCCGCTCCAGTCATCTCCTGCCTGCGGCAGCGGCGAGACCGCGCCAGTGCTCTGATTGACGGTCGGGCACGTGACCGACGCCAGGGCAGTGCTCGTGCCGAAAACCAGGTACCCGAAGGCGGCTCCAAGGCAAGCCACGACGACGCCGGCCGAACGGACAGATCCGAAGATTCCCATCTGGCTACCCCATCGCCCAGATCTCGCCGAGCGCGCCGTCACAGGGCGCGAGCTGAAGCTGATTTCCCGGCAGCCCTGAATTGCCCGGGTCGCCCAGGCAAAGGCCGGTGCCGATATCCAGGATCTCGCCATTAGGCAGCGGATCCCAAAGATCGTCAGCGCCGCCAGTACAGCCGCCGTACGAATTGGTCTCGGTCTGGATGTAGCCCTGGGAACCCCAGGTCACGCAGGCCCATGGGGTGATGATGTTGCTCTGGGTGTAGAAGAAGGTGTAGTCGTACCCGCTCTGACCGCACGGCTCGGTCACGATGTCGGTGGGCGGCTGGGTATAGGAGTCGTACGTGCCGATGCAGGTGCCCGGCACGGCGGCGGACTCGAGCGTCGATTCTACCTGCCATTGCTGCGAGGCCTTCGATGAGCTGCAAGGCTTCAGCGCCAGCGGACCTGAGTAGTCCCCAGCATCGAGGCAGGTGCCCGTGCTGAGGTTCGCGAGCTCTCCGCCGTAACTGGCCGCCCAGGCCTGCTGAGTGCTGCCAGGCTCGCACACGGCAAGCGCGACCGTGCTGCCAGCCAGCGCCAGGCAAAGGCCGCCGATCTGGAGCGTACCGCCCGTGCCAGGACCTGGATTGGCCACGAACTCCCAATCGTTCTGCGTTAGCTGCTCTTCGCAAAGGTCGACGACGACGGTCGTGCCAGGCGTCTCCGCGCCACCGTCGAGGCATTCGGAGGGCGCGTTATCCGGCGGGCTGTAGTCGGTGGCGATCTGGTGCTCGAGCGAGCCTGACGGCGTCAGCGAGCCGGTCGCGACCACTGAGAACTTCGTCGAGTTGCTCCGCTTCGTCTTGGGGTCGGTCGCTGTCACGGTCACGGCGTAGGAACGGATGGCAGCCGGGAGGGTACCGGTGATCTCGGCATCGAGCGTGTGCGGCACCGCCGCGATCGCGAGCCCTGAAGGCAGTCCCCTGGCCGTGTACGTGAGCGTCGCTCCCGTGCGCGAGTCCATTCCGGAGATCTTGATGTCCGCGCTTGTCCCTGCCAGGTAGTCAGCCGTACCAGGATCAAGCACCGTCACCGGGTCGGTACCCGCAGCGGCGAAAGCCGCCGTCCCGTATGGCGTGCCAAGCCCGGTGGGGCCGTCGAACCCCTTTTGCGCGTTGCAGAGGTAGACGGGGACAAGCTGGCAGAGACTGCTGAGCGATCCGTAGATGACATCGGTCAGGCCTGAGGAATGCTCATAGGGGTAGCTGGCCGGATAGGTGTCAGGCGCCGGCGGGCCGGCGAGCGCGTACGTCGCGGTGACGATTGCGGCGGCCAGCACCGTGCCGCCGGTCTTCGTCCAGCTCGCCTTGGCCTTGTAGGAGTCATAGACCGCCGCGCCTGTCGCCGGGTCGGCGTCGGCGGAGACATCGTTTTGCGTCCGGTTTGGACAGCCGGTCGATGCATTGGCGTCAGCGCGCTGCCAGGAGGGCTTAACCTGCAGCGCTGAGCAGCCAGCGGCGGTGTCCGACCACGCGATCTCGGCCCAGTGCCTGGTGTTGTACTTGGTCGGCGTCAGCGTCGTCCCGCCGACCGAGGTGACGTAAGGCAGGTCACCAGGGAACGTGCGGCCGTAGCCATTGTCGCCAGCGTCGGCGACGATCACGACGCCAGGATGATCGAAGTCCTGCGCGTAGCTGTCCTCGCCGACGAATTCGGGCTCGAACCAGGTGTTCAGCACGTACTTAGCGCCCTTGGCGACCGCCGTGTTCTCTGCTGTCCCGAGATTGGCGGCGCCGTTGCTCGCCGCCTCGACAAGCAGCAGATCGCATTTCGGGCAGAGCGCGGAAATAGCGTCGAGGGCGGCGGCGTCCGCCAGTGCCCAGGTCGAGTTCGCGGCGGGGAGATGCGAGGTCCGTCCGTACTCGTTGACGGTTCGCAGGCAACTGCCTGGCCGGCAGGCGCCCAGCTTGAAGTGCGCGCGATACGCGGCGAGGTCGGCGGCCGCGTCCGGGTAGGAATACGCGGTCACCACCGCGATGACAGCGCCGCTGCCGTCCTTGCCCGCCGCTGAGGTAAGCCCGTAGGCGCTGCGTAGCTGAGCTGGCGTGTAGCCGGGGATCGCCGGCCCCTTGGCCGCCGCGGGCGCGCGAAGCGCCCCGCTCACTGCGCGGCTCGCTGCCCGGCCAGGAACCGACGCGGCGACCCTGGCCGGTGCGCCGCCCGCGGCAGGCGCGGCGGCGGCAACGGCCGACAGGCCGGGAACCGTTAGTGAAAGTGCCGCCGCCACAGCGAGACAAGCAGCCGGAACTCGGAACCTGACCAGGGCGCGCAAAACTGCCTCCAGGTTGAGAAACGGGGCACAGACCCGGCGGCCCCGGCGATATATGTACCATACTGTGTTGCGATACGGATCGTTGGCCCTGATTATCCCTGTTTATATACTCGCCCGGAGGCTCAGCAATGGCAGGTCGACGCGGTCGCGCTCCTCTGGCGGGGTTCCTGATCGCGCTCGGCCTCATCGCCGGCGTGGCGGTACCCGCACTGGCTCAGCCCGCGATGGCCGGCGTAACCTGCCCGGCCGTCGACTCCTCGACCGGTGCGGTCACGCCAGCGCCCGCACCAGGCGTGGACTGGTCTGGCTGCGACCTCAAGGGCGCATACATGCCGGGCGCCGACCTGGCCAGCGCGAACCTGAGCGGCGCGAACCTCACCCAGGCGTCGGCGCTGAACGCGACGCTGTCCGACACGAACCTGTCAGGCGCCACTCTCACGAACGCCAGCCTCGGCGGCACGCTCACCAGCATCAACCTGAGCACGGCCGCTGCCACCGGCCTGACGCTGTCAGGCGACCTCGGGTCCGCCGACCTGCAGGGCATCACGGGTCCTCTTAACCTCACCGGCGATTCGCTGGTTGACGCCAACCTGACCGATGCGGACCTCGACAATTCGCAAATATCATCTTCCAATTTCCTCGGGGCGACTCTGACCGGTGCCACCGACGTCGATGCGCTCTGGAACAACGACACTTGCCCGGACGGAGCAAGTTCGTCGTATTTCACCGACGGCTGCCTGAGCGCGATCGACGTCAGCACGCCGGCTGCCACTCCCGTCGTCACGGGCGGCACGGCCGGCCAGAACGGCTGGTATACCTCGGCGGTCACCGTGACCTGGTACTGGGCCGACAGCAACAGCCTCGTCGCGAGCAAGTGCCCGGCCACGACCACGACCGCCACCCAGGGCGTCGCCGTCGTGATCAAGGCGTCGTGCACGGACAGCGCGGGCCACGTGGGCCAGTCATCGCTGACCGAGCAGATCGACACCACGCCGCCGACGGTGAAACTGACTGGCGTCACCAACGGCGCTATCTATCCCGATGGCCTCCAGGTCAACCCGCAGTGCCTCACCACTGACGCCTACTCGGGCGTGGCCGTCCGTGCCGTGCCAGAACTGCTCGGCGGCCGCCCTGACGGTACCGGGGTGCTGACTTCCAAGTGCATAAACGCGACGGACAACGCGGGCAATAAGGGCCCGAACCCGCAGGCGACTTACCAGATCGTGTACGCGTTCGGCGGGTTCATGTCCCCCCTGGTCGGCAGCACGCTCAAGGCCTCGGCCCGCAAGATCGACGTGCGCTTCGACCTGACCTACGTCGCCGGGCAGGCGATACCGAAGAGCACCGCCGCCGCCCTCGGCGCGACCTTCGATGTCAGGGCGACGCTCCGCGGCCCGGGCATCAGCCCCGACGCCGCCAATTGCGCGTGGGTGAGCAAGGGCACCTACTTCGACTGCGTCATCGTGATGCCGCACCACGTCAAGACCGGCCGCAACCACCCGTACTCGATCACCGCAAGCGAGAACCTGGGCGGCGGTTTCGTCACTGCCCCCATCGACTACTACAGCCAGAACCCGGCACCGTACTACTTCCGCTAAGCGCACCCCTGCACCTCCGGCTGGGTTCCCGGCACCACGGCATCCGCCGCCCGGCCCGCAACAGCATCAGCTAGCCACCGATGTCCTAACCCGGCTCCGGCGAGCAACAACGGTGGCTCCGCGATGCTACGGGAACAGCATCAACTAGCCACCGATGTCCTCGGTTCCGGCCCGCGAACGACAACAGGAAGCCAGCGATGCGGTAAGCCCTGGGGGAATGCCCGGAACGCGCTGAATGCACGGATCAGGCGGGTCGGTTGCCCTGCGAGATGGCGATTTCGCCGTTGAGGCCGACCGCTACGCAGCCGCGGCGGGTGCAGGAGACCCCGAGCATCCACTCGACCCCTCCGGGCACGGAGACGTCCTGCCAGGTCTTGCCATTGGCTGTCTGGAAGATGGCGCCACCGAACGAAAGGAAGAGAGCCACGCCCGCGCAGGAACGACTGGTCACGCACGAAATCGCGCCCGGCAAGATCGCTTCTGAGGCGTGCGGGCTGAGTTTCTGGACAGTCCACCTGGCGCCGCCGTCGCGGGTCGCGTCGATCGTCGCCGGACTGGTCTCGCTGAACGCGTCGCAGGCCGACACGCTCGGGCAGCTCACAGACGCGAGGATCGTGGCGCCATGCGGCGCCTTCTGCGGTGTCCAGTGCTGTCCGGCGTCAGTCGTGCGGAGAATGATGGCCGGACCAAGGGGGCGTTGTCCGTCACCGACCGCCGTGCACACGCGGCCGCTCGCGCAGCTCAGGCCGAGCAGGTAGCTGACTCCACGCGGTGGCCTGGTGATCTCCCAGCGCTGCCCGCCGTCGGCCGAGCGGAGCAGGCGCGCGGGCGCGCTGCCGCTCGCGGCGTCGCCGATGGCCTCGCAGTACTTGATCGTCGGGCAGGAGACGACGCGCAGGTCGGCCACGCCAGCAGGAAGCGCGCTGACCCGCCAGTTCCGCCCGCCATCGACGGTACGCGCGATCCCGTTGCCCCTGCCGAAGTT
>DATJLT010000381.1:0-6345 GCA_035509195.1 Streptosporangiaceae bacterium
GGCCCGGCATCTGGGGTGGCCGCGGCGCCGTCTGGGGTGGGGGCGGTGTCTGGGGTGGGGGTGGCGTCTGGGTTGGGAGCGGCGTCTGGGTTGGGAGTGGCGGGTGCTGAGGGGCGGGCGGCGGGTGCTGAGGTGGCGCTGGCAGGGGAGAACGTTACCTGCTGGCCGGGCCTGAGCAGCGCGGCTGGGTCGCGCCCGGCATCCCAGACGGCCAGCGAAGTCCGCCCGAGTATCCGCCAGCCGCCCGGCGACGCCGACGGATACACGGCGGCGAGCCCGGCCGCGATGGCCACGCTGCCTGCAGGCACCGATGGCCGGGGAGTCGCACGCCTCGGCACCTGCGACAGCACAGGGTCGAGCCCGGTCAGGTACCCGAACCCCGGCGAGAACCCCAGCCATCCGACCGCGTAACTGCCCCCGGCATGGCGCCTGATCACCTCGTCGACGGTCAGGCCCGTGATGTCGGCGACTTCGGCGAGATCAGGCCCGTCGTAGACCACGGGGATGCGGACGGGCTCGGCCTCCACCCCGTTGAGCGGCGTCACCGGCAGTTCCGCGATCCTCGAGGCCAGATCGGGGTCAAGGCTTGCCTCAGTGATCACCAGCACGGTCCGCGCCCCTGGCACCACATCAAGCACCCCTGGCAGCCGCGCGCGGACAATAGCCGAGGCCAGCCAGGCCGCCGGAGCGTCGCTTTCGATCAGCAGCCCAGCATCTCCGGCCGGCCGGAAGGAGATCACGCGAAAGCCGCCAGGCGCACGCCTGCCGCCAGCAGTCCTGAGCGCACGGCGGCGGCCAGCCCGGCCGCTCCAGGCGTGTCCCCATGCAGGCATAGCGACCGTGCCCGCACGGGCACGTCACTGCCGTCGGCGGCAGTAACGACGCCGGCCACGACCATCCGCACGGCACGGTCGGCCACCAGAACAGGATCAGTGAGCACAGCGCCAGGCGAGCCTCTCTGGACGAGCGTTCCGTCAGGCAGGTAGCCACGGTCGGCGAACTCCTCTGCCACCGTGGCCACCCCTGCTTCGGCGGCGAGCCTGGCAAGCACTCCGCCTGGCTGGCCGAGCAACGGAAGTGAAGTGTCATAGGCCAGCAGTGCCTCGATCAGCGCCCCGGCCTGAGCCGGATCGCTCCTGACCCGGTGATAGAGCGCGCCATGCGGCTTGACGTAGCGCACTCGCGAGCCTTCGGCCCTGGCGATCCCGTCCAGCGCCGCGATCTGGTAAAGCAACTCGGCTGCCAGTTCGGCGGCCGGCACCTCCATCGCTCGCCGCCCGAAGCCGGGCAGGTCGCGGTAAGACACCTGAGCGCCTATGACCACGCCAGAGGCGACGGCAGCCGCGCAGGTGCGCCGCAAGGTCAGAGGGTCGCCAGCGTGAAACCCGCAGGCCACGTTGGCGCTGGTGATCAGCCGCAGGAGAGCGTCGTCGTCGCCCAGCTTCCAGGCGCCGAAAGACTCGCCGAGGTCGGCGTTCAGGTCGACGGCTGGCTCAGCCTGGCTGGTCGACGTCACCGCTACCCGCGGACCTTGGCGGAAGAGGCTCGGGCGGAAGGGGCTCTGGCGGCAAGTCGGCGAGCGCCAGCCTGATCGCCTTCTCGCTCGGACCGGCGACTTCGATCGCGTCCATCAGCGCGTGCACGACATCGTGCCTGGCCAGCCCGAGGTCGAGCAAGCGCTGCGCGGCGTCCCACAACTCGGGCGGGTCGCCGCGCCACAGCCTGTCGGTGAGGGCCAGGTGTTCTTCGAGATGCTCCGCTGTCGGCGTCTTGCCCCGGTTTCCCGTGTGATCGGCGGCGAGTAGTATCCGCCGGTCCCGCTCGCTGGCGGGGTCGAGCAGCGCGAGATTGGTGCCGCGGAACGTGCCCTCAAGCACGCCGAACGCGAACGCACGCCGCGGCAGTGCCTCGAGGTCGCGGTCGGGCAGCAGTCGCGCCACGAGACCTGGCTCGAGTCCGAACGACGCGGGATCGCGGTAAACCCGGCTGAAGGCGGACATGCTGTCGAACACGGCGTCAAGCGTGCGCGCGACCGCCGCGGCGTCGAGGCCGGACTTGGCTCCTGCCCAGCGTGCCCAGGCGAGCAGCACGTGCGGCATCGCGTGCTGTTCTGAGTAGGTCAGCATGACCTTGCGCGGGAGCCAGTCAAGCAGGAACGTCTCCATTTTCGCCGGGCTTACCCGCAGCGGCCTGCCGAAGTCCTGGTCGCAGCCGTAGTCCACGATGTGGTCCGCGCAGCGGCTGGCGGCCTCGGTGTCTGACAGGTCTTCTGCCTCATCTGAGGCAAGGAACTCGGCAACGAGCATCGCACGGCGGTCCCTGCGCCAGGCTGTCTTGCGGCTGGCCAGCAACAGGGACTCGGTAAGCGAGGCCACCTTGGGCCCGGTCGGCGGAAGGGTCCTGACTCGTGCCCTGATGAACGCGTGATAAGCGGGGAAAGACGAGCTGACCGGCGGGTCCGCTTGCGAGTCTGTGATCAGCAGTGCCGACTCGAGCAGTCGCCGCGCGCCCGAAGCGGGAACCGGACGGAAGAAGGCCTCTCCCGTGCCTTCACCGGCGCCTGCCAGGCTGGAGCACCGCTCGAGCAAGGTAGCCACGCGCGAGGTGACCCAGCCATCGCGAAGCATCCCGCCGGCGTTGTAGTCGACCACAACGACCAGGGCGTGCTCTTCCGCACCACCATAATTAAATAGGCAAATAATCTCGTCGCGGTCCCTGTACGCATCGGAACTCTGGTAGCAGTCGCCCGCTGCCACGGCGCCGGCGTGTTCCGCCCAGGCCGGCCTGGCTACCCCGCGGTCCATCAGGGCAAGCGCCGCGCGCTCTGCCTTGACCGCCTGATGCGGCGTGCCCAGGCAGGCGATGCCGGAAAGCAGTGCGAGCGCGGCCGGGCTGCCTTGCTCCGCCGCATAGTCGACGAGGCCTTCGCCGACAAGTTCTTCGATGTCAGAGCGGTGACGGCGGCGCTGCGCGCCCGAGCCTGCCCTGGGCTGCCGCCACCAGGTGCCCAGAAGTTCGCTGACCATGAGTTCGGCGTCGAGCGGGCTCCGTACGGCCAGCAGTTCGCGTGCGGCCCTGAGCATCTCGGCGAACAGGGCGTTAGGCGGCGGGGCAGCACGGCTCGTCCGCCCGGCTGAGCCGGGGAGACCTGATCCGCCTGAAGATCGGGCGTGTCGGCTCGGCTGGCTCACATTCCTAGCTTTTCAGATCTGCATCCCGCGATGCCACGCTTAACCACGGCGCGCCGCCGGGAATGGCAGCGCTCTCAGCAGATTACCTGCCGCCGGGGCGTGCCAGGCCCCTTCCGGAGAGACGAAAGCAGCCACAGTAACCGCACTGGCCACCATCCGTACCAGACCGAGGGAACTCGCATGGAAAGGCCAAGTATGCTGTCGCACGGTTACGGGCGCGGGACCTCGGCGCTGGCGAGACTCCTGACCTCAGAACCCGCCGAACCGCAGGCGATCATTCGGTAGATAAGACATAATTCGTGTTCATAGGCGCGGTGTTCAAAGACGGTGGTCCAAGACACAGGCGGGCCTGCGAAGGAGTTTCGGTGATGCGGCGTTCTCGGCGTTGGGTCGCGATCGGTTGTACTGGCCTGGTGGCGGTCGTTCTGGCCATCGCCGGCTGCGGCGAAGACACCAACACGGCAGCCGGTGATGCGCCTGTTCAGGGCGGAACGGCGACCTATGCACTGCCCGCCGACGTGACCCCGAACTACATTTTCCCGTTCGCGCCTGGCCCTGACTTCACGATCGTGAACCTCAACCAGTTCCAGTACCTGATGTACCGGCCGCTCTACTGGTTCGGTAAGGGCACCTCGCCGCTGCTGAACAGGACCGAGAGCCTCGCCTACCCGCCGACCTTCAGCGGCCAGGTCGTGACCATCAAGCTCAAGCCGTACTACACCTGGACCAACGGCGAGCACGTCGACGCCCAGGACGTCATGTTCTGGATGAACATGATGAAGGAAGAGGCTCACACCGAGTACGGCGGCTACGTCCCTGGCGGCATGCCTGACGATGTCACGAACGTCCACGCCGTCGGCACCTACGAAGTGCAGATGACGATCAAGGGCAAGTACTCCTCGCTCTGGTTCACGGACAACCAGCTCAGCCAGATCACCCCGATGCCAATGGCATGGGACCTGACAAGCGCGACGACCAAGAGCGACTGCGCGGGTAACCCCGCCGACTGCCCGGCGGTGTTCAAGTACCTGAACTCCATCGGAGACAACACGTCGAAGTGGGTTGATTCACCGGTCTGGGGCATCGTCGACGGTCCCTGGCGGCTGACCAGCTACAGCTCATCGGGAGTGCTGACCTTCAACTACAACGCCAAGTACCGCGGCCAGGTGCCGAAGGACCACATCAGCACCTTCATCGAGGAGCCGTACACCTCAGAAGAGTCCGAGTTCAACGTGCTCCAGGCTGGCGGCAAGGAACCGCTTGACGTGGGTTACCTGCCTACCGTTGACGCGCCCGTGCCTCCTCCAGGCAAGCCGGTAGGCGAGAATCCGGTGCCCGGGTACAAGATGACGCCCCTGTGGGCCTGGGGGATCAACTACATCCCCTACAACTTCAACTCGGCCGATCCGCAGGTTGCGGTCTTCAAGCAGGAATACTTCAGGCAGGCGTTCCAGTACCTGGTCAACCAGGCCGGCATCATTCAGGGCGCGCTCCACGGCTACGGCATTGTCTCGACCGGTCCTGTTGGCGACGCGCCGCAGACCGACTACCTGTCGCCTGAGGCCAAGCGAGGAGACCCGTTCCCTTACAACCTGCCTGAGGCTGTCAAGCTGCTGAAGGACCACGGCTGGACCGTGCGGCCAGGCGGCGTGACGATCTGCTCGAACCCTGGCGTCGCGGCGAACCAGTGCGGCGAAGGCGTCAAGGGCGGCGCCAAGCTCAACGTCGACCTGTACTACGTCACGGGCAACGCCTGGGTGCAGGCCGCTGTGCTGCAGATCAAGTCGAACGCTGCTTCTGTCGGCATCCAGGTCAGCCTGTCCTCAGGGTCCTTTGACCAGGTCGTCGGCACGGTCGAGGGCGTCTGCTCGGCCGCGCCCAAGCCGTGTCCGTGGGAAATGGCTGACTGGGGCCAGGGCTGGAGTTACGAGCCAGACTTCCTTCCGACCGGCGATGAGCTGTACGGCACAGGATCGGCGGGTAACCTCGGCCAGTACAGCAACGCGCGGAATGATCAGCTCATCAAGGCCACCGTTGAGACGTCCAATACGCGGCAGTTCCTCAAGGACATGTACGCGTGGGAGGCATACCTGACGCCGCAGTTGCCTGTGATGCTCCAGCCTGAGGCGCCGTTCGCGCTCATGGAGACCATAAAAAACCTGCAGATCGGCCCGCAGAGCCCGACGCTGACGATGAACCCGGAAGACTGGTACTTCACCCAGTGACGTCGTGATCACGTACCTGGTCAGGCGCGCGGGCCAGGCGATAGTCGCGCTCGTGCTCGTCACCGTCATCGTGTTCAGTTTCCGCTGGATGCTTCCCTCCGGCGCGCTCGGCAGCGAAGGCGGGGCCGGGCACCCGGCGGTCACGCAGTACCTGACCTGGCTCTGGCAGGTACTGCATGGCAATCTGGGCTTCTCGACCGTGCAGGGCGCGAGCGTAGGGTCGCTGCTCGCGGCCAGCCTGCCGAGAACGCTGGCCCTCACGCTGACTGCGACCGTGCTCGCGATCCTCGTCGCTGTCCCCGCCGGCCTGATCCAGGCGCTGTGCAAGGGCACTCTGCTCGACCGGGCGCTGCGCGGCGTCAGCTACGTCGGCTACGGCATGCCCTCCTTCTTCCTCGGCTCGGTGCTGATCTTGGTGTTCGCGGTCAGGCTGCGCATCTTCGGCGCGGAGGGACCGCAGGAGCCGGGAATCCTCGGTGTCATGACCGACTGGCGTGGCCTGACCTTGCCGGTGGTGACGCTGGCCGTGTTCGCCTTGGCGATCTTCGCCAGGTACGCGCGGGCCGCCGCGATCGAGAGCCTCGCGAGCGACTACGTGAGGACGGCCAGGGGCGGGGGAGCAGGCCGCGGTCGCGTGATCTGGCGGCACGTGCTGAGGAACTCGCTGATTCCGGTCATCACGCTGGCCGGGCTCTCGCTGCCCCAGATCATCGGCGGTTCACTGATCGTGGAGAGCCTGTTCAACATCGAGGGCGTGGGCTGGCACCTCTGGCAGGCCGCGCTCAAGCACGACTTTCCCGTACTGCTCGGCTTCATCCTGGTGATCGGCGCGGGCGCTGTTCTCGGTTCGCTGCTAGCCGACGTCGGCTACCTCATCGCCGACCCGAGGCTGAGGTTCCGCCGGTCATGACCACGCGAGGACGGCACGC
>DATJLT010000382.1:0-14540 GCA_035509195.1 Streptosporangiaceae bacterium
GGCACGCCGTTCCCGTCCTGGTTTCCGAGGTGAGAAACGGCCGTCGGGAACAAAGGCCGGTGAACGGCGTGCGTCATGGCAGGGTATGGGCTCGGCTGCTGGGGATCGAGCGGACGGTGATCGAGGGCGTGGAATGGGACGAGCTGGCCGGGGCGGCGGTGTGCCATGTGCGGCCGGTCAAGGGCGAGCAGCGCCGGTGCGGGGTGTGCCGGCGGCGCTGTCAACCTCACCGGCAACCAGCGGGCCAAGCCGGACCAGATCGCGAAGACCAGCCCCGCCCGGCCCCGGCCGGTCACCCGCAAACCCCGGATTGAGGGCAGTACAGACCCTCAAACCCCGGTTTGAGGGCTCCCCTGCTGTTTCCGGTGATCGTTTTGGTGGTGCCGTGGGTGGCTGCGTGGCCGCAGGCCTGCTCGACCCGTCCGAGTCCGGCCCGCCTGGCGAGGTCGGTGGCTCAGGCGAGCGCGGCGGAGGCGGGCGCGGGCGGCAGCATCCCTGCGGCCTCCATGTGGACCATCAGATACGAGACGATCTCCTGGAGGGACGCGTTGGGAAGGCCAGCACCCGAGTTCTCTAGCGCTCGCCTGAATGCCGTGTTCCGGTATCTCTTGCCTTCCATCACCAAGACTTTCGAGTGAGCCCTGGCCACGAAATCAACGAGCGGAAAGACCGGATCTTCTGCGGTGGCCAGCCTCTTCATCTCGCGTGAGAACTCGGCCAGATTGACGTAACGGAACAGTGCTCCGTAGTCCTTACTGATCTGAGTGGTCAGGTCGACCATATTGAAGTAATCATCGACGGTCACGTGAAGGACTGGCTCAGACGACTCGGCGAACGGAGTCATGACGGCAGTGATGTTGTGGGCGGCGATATCGGCAGGCATGAAGCTGAGCTGAATGTCGGCGTTCGGCGCGACGCCATATTTGATCATGAAAGAAAGCAGGCGCACGACTATGTCGGTAGCGTGCCCGAATCCTCCAGTCGACGCCGTGATGAAGGCCGGGCGATATATCCTGGCTTCGAGGCCCTGATCCCTGGCCTGGAGCACGAGTTGCTCGGACACCCACTTGGTCTGCGCGTAACCGAAGTCGAGTCCTGACATCTCAGGATTCGAGTCGCGTTCAACGAGGTTGCGCTTGCCAGTGAACCCGAAAATGGTCGTACTTGAAATGTAATGGAATTGCTTGCGGCGGCCAGTGGCGGCGAACTTCAGAAGTTCTCTGGTCCCGTCGATGTTAGTAGGCTTGAGCGAGTCATAGTTGAGCACGTAGTCGACCTGAGCGCCATTGTGAACAATGGTGTCGACGGTCTCGGCGAGGTCCTGCCAGTCGCCTGCCGAAAGCCCGAGCCGCGGGCTGGCCAGGTCGCCGCACGCCACTCGTACCCTGGCATCGAAGGCACGTGCGGTGAGCGGATCGTATAGACCTGCGGCCGCCAGGTTTGATCTCAGCCGCTCGCGTGCGTCTGCCGGGCCTGACGCTCGAACGAGAACCGTATAGACCGCGCTAGTCTGGTCGAGCAGGCTGCGGAGCAGGAACGGCCCGAGGAATCCGGTGCCGCCGGTCAGCAGCACCTGGTTGAAGCAATCGTCCGCACCTGACACGGCATCAAGGCCAAGCGGACCAAGCCGTGCGTCGTTGCGCATCTCCGCCGCTTCGCTTTCGTCGCGCTCCCGCTTTACATCGTCCAGCCTGGCCCGCAGGCTGATAGCCCAGTCGGCGGATCCGTCGCGGAAGCCGCTGACCAGACCAGAAATTTCGGCAATAGTGAGTCGCTGCAATACGGGGATGTGGAGTGCTTCTTGCAGGTCACCTGCACCAGCCTGCGTAACCGCTCTTTCGAGTATCACCAAAAGCTCGGCCAGAGCCAGAGAATCGAGGCCCGCCTCGCCCGGCCGCAAGGCCTCGTCGCCCTTCAGCGCGTACCTGTCGAGGAAATGCTTGTAGTGAGCCTGCACGTCCAGAATGTGCGCCCAGTCTAGCGATGCACTGTCGCCATCGCGCTCATGCGTTTCGATTGCCCGCAGGCCTCCGTCCAGCCATTTATCGCGGGTCAGCCCGCGGGCCACCTTCCCTGACGTCGTTCTCTTGATGGCCTGGCGCCGGACGAAAACGATCGTGTGCGGCCCGGTATAGCCGTGCGCGCGGAGCGATCGCGAAACCTCATCGGGATGCGGCAGGTCACCGGGATTGCGAAGGCCAGCGACCACCACAAGCCTCTCGTCCCCGTCCGGCCCGCGGAACGCGGCCACGCTGCCTAGATGTATTCTATCTGAGCTGTTCTCGACAGCAGTTTCAAGATCCTCAGGGTAATAGTTCTGGCCCCTGAGGATAATGAGGTCCTTCAGCCGTCCGCAGACGAATAGCTCTCCTTCGCTCAGGAATCCAAGGTCTCCGGTGCGAAGGTATGAATGCATGCTGTCCGAGTCACCGGCAATCGAGTTGCCGAACACCTGCTCAGATAGCTCCGGCTTATCCCAGTAGCCCTGGCACTTGCTCTCGCCAGCCACCCATATCTCGCCGATTCCGCCGTCCGCCACCTCGGCCCCTGTCCCTGGCTCTACGATGCGCACATCGATGCCGTCCAGTGGCTTACCGCAACTCACCAGTTCCAGCTGATGGTCACGCGGCGTGTCCTTACCCGCCAGCACAACGGAACGTGCCTGCAGCGATCCCCGGTCGATGCTGATAGACCGCCGTCCGGAATTACTGACGGCCAGCGTGTTTTCCGCGAGCCCGTAGGCCACGACGTGAGCCTCGGGGCGAAGCCCGTACTTCTCGAATCGCTCGAGGAAGGCTCGGTAGGTACTCGGCCTGACCGGCTCAGCCGCATTCATGAAGACCCGCACCGAGCTAAGGTCCAGCCCTTCTAGCAGCTCGTCAGGAACACGTTCGGGGGAAAGGCAATACTCGAATCCGAAGTTCGGGGATGACGTATAGGTGGCTTTATAGCGGCTAAGCGTCTCCAGCCAAAGGACGGGCCGCCGCAAGAAGTCGAGCGGCGAGAACCCATAGGTCGTACCGCCGGTGACAATCTGGAAGAGATAATACCCGATCAGGCCAAGATCGTGGAATTGGGGTAGCCAGGAAACGCCGGTTGCCTGGTGATCAATCATCGAACGGCAGTTATGTATGACGTTCTGATGCGACACGACGACGCCCTTGGGGGCGCCAGTAGATCCCGAGGTGTACTGCAGGAAGAGCGTCTGGATCGGGGCGTCAGACAGGTCTCCGCGTGCGGCACCTCGCAGCAGGTCGGTGGCGAGCATCTGAACGCGATCCCCGGCCTCACCGACTGCCACTCCCGGCCCGAAGGATGAATCGGTCAGGGCAAGCACGGCCCCGCTGTCCAGCATCACCGACTTGAGCCGCGAAGCACCCCCGTTTGTGACCGAAGTCACAGGGGGGACAGGAACCGGAATCACCCCGATGCGAGCGCAAGCGACCAGCGCTGCCACCATCTCGAGTCCTGGCGGATACACCAGCGCCGCACGGTCGCCGCTACGTAGAGTCGTTTCCTCGTCAAGGTACTCGGCGAGGAAACGCGTCCTTGCCTCGAAGGACTGGTACGTGTACGTCTCGCGCGGCGTGCCGTTGCGATCAAGGAACGCGCTGAAGCACTTGTCAGGGCTAACCTCAGCCCAGTGACCCAGATAGTCGAGGATCGTGTCCAACCGTGCCTACCCCTCCATGCAGCGAATCCTTATGACCGCTTCGTAAGACTATAATAGATGTTATGTACTTTATCCTACTAAAGTGTATAGCTCTCCAAGTCCAGCACACTCCGGGATAGTCTCCCTCATCACGCCGCACATCAGGGCGAGAACGGCGCCAGCGAACCGCGCAGTGCCCCGGTGTCGTCCCGGCGCTGCCGGAAGACGCCGCGCGTGAGACTCCGGGCATTTCGGGCAATGGGGCGGGGCGAGCTTGACCTAGGCCAACATCAAACCTGGGTTTGGTGGTGCGTGTACCCCATCGAACCCTGGTTTGGTGTTGCCCAGGCGGGTCCGCGGTGCCCGCGATCATGGAATCCGGCGGCCCGCACCGCTAGCAGCAACGCATGGCCATCGATGCTGCCCGCCCCGGCGCGCCGCCCGACGGAGGGCAGGTCCGCAACAACGCGGGGGCGGCGAGCGAAATGGATGGTTTGCTCGGTGACTGTCAAGGTTTTGCCCTTCTCGGCGCCATTGCCGGAACTATGTGTCGACGCGAATTTTGGTGCAGGTATGGATTCACTTCGAAAATCGGCCCTGTACTAACGGCGACTCGTGGTGTAGAAAAGAAACACCGTCGCTTTCGGCCAGAGTCCCGCAATGGAGTGCGCTGGTCGTGGCTTTCGCTTGGCCGGGGAGGGTTGAATGACCATGCGATGCCTGCAGCACCTGACCATGATCGTATTTCCTTACCGCCAATTTCGGGTGCGGCCATGCCGCGCAGCGGCGTTAGCTGGCGCTTTATACCTTTTTCCTGGCAACTAACGGGCTACAGAAGAGCCGCATCGCGTCCCTGCGGCTCTTAAAACGCGCGAGATCCGCAATCAGATCCCATCACGGAGGTTAATTATGTCCGAACACGCCGAATTGGAAAAGCTGGCAGCCATTGTCCGTGAGGTACTGATCAACTTCCAGAACAGCAGTGGCGCCGTACTCATACTCACCAACTACTCGCTCACCATGGGCAAGTGGGACCCAGCCGCTGAGAGCGGCGTGCCCGTGCAGGGTCACCAGGTCGAGCCCGGGCAGTCACCCACCTGGGGCAACGCGACAGAGACACCGTTCACAGGCGTGGCGGGGAAGATGACCTTCATCGTCAACGACGTGACGGTCACGGTCACCTGGAGCTGGGCGTACGGCGCGGTTCCCACCGCCGACGTCAGCGTCATCGGCTCGTCGACGCTCACCGCGTCTGTCGCGCTCTCGAACAAGACGTCAAGCGTGGTCACCGCGACCGTGACGCTAGCGGGAAGCTGACCTGTGCGATCGGCTGGCCGGCGGTACCTGGCACCAGGCGGGCACCGTCGGCAGCCGGCGGGAGGCGGCCGGAGCCGGCCGCCGGGCGAGCGCTGCGGACCCGGCTGCCAGTGTCCTGCTGACGGCGCAAAACGACTGCGCGCGGTTGCTGGAGATCACGGCTTACACCTTGACTTCCGGCCAGTGGGATCCGGCCGCCACGCCGACCCTTGGCCAGCAAGTGAAGCCGGCGACGACAGGAAGCTGGCAGGCGATCTCCTCGCAGCCGTTTGTCCCTGTCGCCGGATCGCTCACGCTGCTCGTCGCCCAGGCGGGACAGCTCGTCGTGGCCTGGGATCTCTCGCTGTCGTCACCATTCGACCCAACCCTGACCAAGAAGAACTGGCTCGTCAAGGACATCGATGCCGTCCTCGTCGTCAACCAGGGCGATTACGCCCACGTGTGGGTCCAGTTGCTGGTCACCATCGTCATCGTCGTTCAGGCTGGCCAAACGCTCGACGAGATCGCGATGGAGGCCGGGGCCGACCTCGCCACGATCGCCGCACTTAACCGACTCGATAGCACGATCCTCGCACCCGGTCAGCGGCTGCTCCTGACTCGCAGCGTGCTGGACACCAGCGCCGGGCTGCGGCTCCGCTTTGCCGAATAGATGGCTGAGGAGGCCGACGAAACATGGCATCCAACCTCCAGGTGCTGAACTACATCGTCAGCGCCGGCAGCACACCAGTCGGGCCTTACCTCATCCCCCCGTCGTTTCCTCAGGGCGCTTCAGGCTCGCCGCTGGTGATCAGCATCCCTTCCGTGCGCGGCACCGCGCCGCCCCAAACGGCCTGCACGATCAGCACCGGCGGCGCCAACACCGACTTCTCGCTCGCCTGGATAACGTCTGGCGGTAACCAGGTCGCGCAGGTGACCGTGCAGGGCACGCACGTTTACTCTGACAAGCCTGCCGACCGGGCGGCGCTTGCCGCGTCGTTCAGCGCGTTCACGGTCGCGCTCGAGGAGATGGAACTCACTAGCTCGCCGCAGTGCCTGGCTCCTGGCGGTGCGGACGTGATCGCGCGCGTGGTCGCGGCCTCGCTGCCGCTCAGGCTTGATGAGGTGCTCGCCTATCAGTACGGCTTCGTGCCCGGCGGCAACCAGGTTGATCTGATTCCCGGCATGCGGCTGCGGATCGCCGGCGGCGGGTACGACCTGATCGCGCCTTCTTCCGCGTGGAACGGGTTCGCCGCCGCTGGCGTCTCCGCTTGCACGGTCGCGCGGTCAAGCGCACAGGACGTCCGCTTCGACGCGTTCCTCGACGCAATGGCGACCAGCATTCCGCTCGGCTCGCCTGCCTGGCTCGGCGGGCTCGCCGACCTTGTCAGCCTCGGGCCCCGGCGCCACTTCCGCCTCGTCTACCCCCGCACGATGCCGGGGCCGACGCAGACGTCGGCGGCACCGGCGTTCGGCCAGACTCCGGCGCTTCTCGGCGCGGACACGCTTACCGACCTCGCTGCCGCGACCGCCGCGTACTTCAAGGACGGCACCTGTGTCGCGGCGAAATCGGGCCGGCCGGTCATCTGCGCCGCTTTCGCCGGGCGCACAAGCGTGGTGCCAGAGGTTCTCGTCCAGTTCTTCGGGCAGCCGACCTATCTTCCCGTGGGCTCGACCGTACAGCAGCTACTTGACCTGTGGAGCCCGCTGCTGCGTGCTCAGGCATCGACAAGGCTCAGATTCTGGCGGATGAACCTGCCAGGACTCTCCTCATCGCCGGACTTCGGCCCCACGCTCGTAACGTTTACGAGCACGACACAGTACGTGCCGCAGCAAGATGGCGGCCAGCTTTCACAATGGGACCTCCCGCTTATCCAGGGTGACTCGCTCGCCTCACCGTGGTCGGTGACCTGACGTGGGCGGCCCGCCCGGCGACCCGCCGGCGCTCACCAGGCTGCCAGAAAGCCCCGTCTACGTGGCCGATCCCGGCCGCGCGGCGGCGGCGAGATGCGCCTTCATCGCCACGTCCCCCTCATCGGAACTGCCGCCTGCGCTGACACTGGCCGAGGCGCTCGGGTCACAGCCAGGCGCGTTCCTGTTCGTGCCCGCCCTCCCATATGATCCGCTTGATCCGCAGGTCATCGGCAGTTTCGCGGCCGCGGTGCTCGCGTTCCTCGCTGGGCAGGCTGAGCGCCTGACCAAGTTCGCCTGGATCGCGAACCCCGCGGGTGCCGCTCACGGCCCTAGCGGCCTCGCGGCCATGACGCTCGCGGCGATCAGCGACGGCGCACGGGTGACCGTGCCGTGGGCCGGATACCTGGCGCTCGCGCCCAACGTCACGCTGCGGGTAGCGGGCGGCACCGCTATCACGGTCGCTACCGACGGCGCCGGGCTCATCCTGACCGGCTCGCCAGATCCCAACGTGCTGCTGGTCACCCCGCGCGGGCAGGCACCACAGCGACAGATCGCCCTCACCACGGACACGACGATGCCGATCCTTCTGTCCCCGGCGACCGACGGGTGCCTGAGCTTCGCGATCGCACCGGCGGAAAGCGACCTCGGCGCGCTTGGCGCCGGCTTGCGCTACTTCGTTACTGACCTGGCGGCCGGCCAGGCACCAGGCGGCGGGCTCGGCTTCACGGAAGCGCTGAGTTATCCCGTCTTCGCGGCAGGAACCACGCCGCTGCCGCTCACGGCGGTCGTCGATCCCCTTGCCCCGCTCGACAGTTCGCGCAGCATGTTCTCCTTCGGCACCGCCACAGAGCCCATCACCACACCGGTGCCTTCCTACTTCCGCAGTTCGCTGAACGCGCCTTCGACGATCCTGCCCAAAACGGGAGCGCGGCTGGTGTTCGAGGTCGACGTGCTGGCACAGACCGCAGACGGCAGGCCGGATCCAGCCGATCCTTACTACCTCACGCTAGACGGCGATTTCTCGCTGGCCATCGACGTGGGCGCGAGAAACGGTGACTTCACGGACTACCTGATGGCCGGCACGGCAGCTCAGGAGTACTTCGTCGTGCCAGGGGGCGCTACCGGCGTGACGTTCAAGCCGGGAAGGCCTGCTTTCGCGGCGGCCACGCCTCCGGCACCTGGTACCGCGAACACGGCCAGCTACGGACCGCTGACCGGGCAGGCGCTGACCGCCTGGGCCTATCTCACCGGGCAGGAGGTCTACTACGCCCAGCCGGACAGCGCGGTCGTGCACCAGGCCAATCCCGATCTGGCGCACACCGGGTTCCTCACCTACCTGGCGCTCCCGGCAGGCGCCCTGCCGGCGCCGTCGGGCGATCCTGGTCAGGCGTTCCCGATGGTGCCTTATGGCGGCGTGGTCACTGGCGGCACCGATTATGCCGGGGTGGAGGCACAGGTGCTGAGCGCGGCCAGGCGCGCGGTGATCTATCAGCTCGCCGGCTCGGGCGTGCCAGCCGGGGACGCGGGCACGGCCACGGGCACGACGCCGCAGGGCCTCCTGCTCGACGTTGACAAGGGCAACTGGAAGCTGCTCACGCTGGCGCAGACGCCCGCTGACGACCCCGCGGCCCCGCCGCTGCGCCTGGCATTCAGCGACGTCATCGGCCCGTTCAAGGGAGCGCTGCAGAGCGGTCAGCTCTTCATGGTCGCCTCGAGCTGCCAGCGGCTGCTCGCCAGCGCCAGCATCCCGACCTACGTCCTGACGGTCCAGTCGTTCACCGATCTCGAGCAGTCCATCTCCCCTCCCGTGCCAGCCGGAATACTTGCCAAGCTCAAGCCGCTTCTCGGCAAGCGCTACGGGTCTCTCAGCGAGTACCGCACGGCGCTGCAGCAAGTACTAGGCGCCGATTACCCTACATACGCCGACGTCCTTGTCCAGGTGGGCGCCTACGCGAACGTCAGCATCGGCTCCTGGCACTTCGACCTGTCACCGTACTTCTGGGCCGCGCACGGGACGATGATGGTGTTCAAGTTCATCACCGCGCCGCTGGCCTCCCTGGTCGATGACACGGCCTCCTGGGCAATGGCAGGCGACCTGAACGACGACCCGCTCGCCACCCAGCAGGCGCTCGCCGCCTTCGTCCGCGCCGCCGCCGAAGATGACGATCCCAACCTCGCCTATTTCCGCGAGACGGTGCTGAACGATCCTTCGTGGAACGGCATCTTGTTCCTCAACGCGAGGGTGCCGCTGAGCGCGCTGCCCGCGCAGATCGAGGGCATCGCGGCGGGCGTGAACCCCGACCAGTTCAAGGCCCATCACGTCGGCGTGACCGTCACGCCCGTCCAGGCGGGAACCTCGCTCGCACCGCACAACTCGACGCTGTTCGGCCTGATCAGGTACGCAGACCCGAGCGACCTCGACGACTCGTCGGCCGAGTACCAGTTCAAGGTGCAAGTGCTGAACGTCCTGTTCGCCAACTCCGAGGTGGCGAGCTTCGCGAGCACGATCGAACTGCTCGCCAACCGGTTCTTCGGCGAGCAGGTGCGGCTCATGGTGCCAGGCGACAGCGGCCAGGTGCCCTCGCCGATCGGCAACAACCTCAAGCTGCGCGGCGTGTACCAAAAGCACGGCGACAGCGGCTCCTACGTCTTCTCCAGCCACGACACGAGTTACTTCGAGTCAGCCAGCCAGGTTCTCGACAGGGTTGTCGTGCAGGCCGCGCAGTTCGTGACGATCGTGCCGCCGAGCGGCGTGCCTGCCGGCGGCGACGTCCAGACGCGGTTCACTCTCGCCGGCACGATCGCGTTCAAGGCGCTGCCAGGATTCGACGTGTTCTCCTACGGTGCCAAGGACGGCACAGGAGGGCTGTCCTACAGCGGCCTTTCCGTGAGGATGAGCTTCGCGCCAGATGCTCCGACGAAGAAGACCTTCTCCTTCGACGCACAGCAGGTCACCTTCGACCCGTCGTCGAGCGTGGCCAGGCCGGACAGCTTCTACCCGCATTTCCCCCTGCGCCTTTCCGGCCTCATCCAGGCGACGGGCAATCAGACACCGGGAAGCCTCGACTACATGCCGGTGGACTCTCCGCTGACCGGCAGCCCGCTGAGCGGAGCCTGGTACGGCCTCGTCTACGACCTGAACCTCGGCAGCCTCGGCGCCCTCGCGGCAGCAGGCGGCTTCGTCGCCTCCCTGCTGCTCGGCTGGCAGCCAGACGCCACGCAGTACCGTGTCTACATCGGCCTGCGCATTCCTGGCGCCACTGGCGGCAAGCGCGAGATCAGCCTTGAAGGCGTGCTGAAGCTGAGCTTCGGCGACCTGAGGTTCGTGGTCACCGGGCCTGGCGCCTACATCCTGCAATTGCGCGGCATCGCGCTTAGCCTGCTCAGCATCAGCTTCCCGCCAGGTCAGACGGATCTTTTGCTGTTCGGGGACCCGAGCGGCAAGGACAACTCGACCCTCGGCTGGTACGCGGCTTACGCAGCAGAGGGAGCCAGCGGAGGCAGCAAGGGCGGGCCTGGCGGCCCAGAACTGCTTCCCGCATCACCGCTACCGCTCGCGCTGCCCGAGCCACGCCGGCGGCGCGGAGACCTGCCGTGAGCGTCACTATCGTGGTATGGAACGTCGAAACCTTCGGCGATACGTGGAACGCCGCCAGGGGCGCGGCCTACGCACCGCTGTGCAATTTCATGGCGCAGGCGCTCTATACCGTGTCGACCGACATCCTCATACTCGAGGAACTGCGCAGCGGCGGGGTCGCCTACCTGCCGACGCTGCAGGCCGCCCTGGTGACGCGATCGGGGAACGCGAACGACGTCTGGAACTACGACTACATCCCTGGCTCCATCCTCGCCAATATCGGCTACCCCATCCTGAACGCGGGCAACCTCGGCTTCACGCAGCAAGGCCACTCCGAGGGTTACGCGGTGCTCTGGCGCGACCGCGCCGAGTTCAGCGTGCTCGGGACCAGAGTCGCCCTGTCCGGCCACCCGACCGGCGGCAAGTCACGGATCGGCCTGGTCATCGAGGGCCGCTCAGGCAACCCGAGGAACGTGCCCAATCCTTACTGGTTCACCGCGCCCGACTTCGATCCGAACCGGCCGCCTTTCGCCTGGCCGCCGCTTGAGTTCCCTGAAGCGAATCCGATCCACCAGGGCGACACCCGCTGGACGCTGTGCCGGAGGCCCTGCTGCGTGGTGCTGGAACTGAACAGGCAAAACGTCCCGCGTGAGCAACGGCTCCTGCCCATTGTCGTGCACCATGCGACGAATCATGACTTCAGCACCCAGTGGAGCGTGCAGTCGCAGACCTATTCGGCGCAGCTTTACCAGGTCGACGACACCGCCCAGCCCAACCGGACCATGGTCACCGTCGACCAGGCCATCGCCGCAGGCGACCTGAATATCGATCACAACGAAAAGACGAAGGTGGAATATGGTGCGTACTCCTATTTCACCAAGGGCTTCGCGGCGGGCAATCCGGGCGAAGGCGGCGCCAACCTGCCGTACACCTGGGTCAACTCCCAGACCCTTGCCCGCAACCTTTCTTGCGTCAGGCTCTCGCATAGCGACGGCCGGCCGATCACAGACAACAACGTCGACGACTACCGCTGGCTGGCGATCGACAACCTGTTCACCCGCAACCTGACGAATGCACCGCTCGCCAACTGGGGCCCGGTTTACAACGTGCTCGCCGGCCTGCAGACGGGCAGTTTCCTGGTCGACAAGGTGTCGAAGAGGGCGGTGATCCGGTCGTTCCGCGCCGCGATCATCACTGAACTCGGCGCCGCGCAGGTAGGCGGCGGTTACGCGAACTATCCCAGGGTCAATCCCGCCAACCAGACCCCGTGCAAGACGCGCAAGACGATGAACGACGGCACCTACAAGTACAGCGGGCCGGTCATCGGCGACCTGCTGGACTTCAACGCCTACCTGGCCGACCTGAACAACGGCAGCTTCAGCTCCGCACGCCGCGCCGTGGAGTTCTACCGCAATTCGGTCAGCGACCACCTGCCGGTGGTCTACCGCTTCAAGGTCTGAGAGCGCAGAGGGGGCGGCAATGGCCGTGACGCTCGTGGTGTGGAACGTCGAGACCTTCGGCGACCGCTGGAACGCCGCCAGGGGCGCCGACTACGTGCCGGTCTGCAACTTCATGGCCCAGGCACTGCACGCCGCGAACGCCGACATCCTGGTCATGATGGAACTGCGCAGGAGCGGTTCGCAGTACCTGCCGACGCTAAGGACCGCACTGCACCAGCTCGACAACGCCACGTGGACGTTCGACTTCATCCCCGGCTCGGTAGTGAACAAGGACCCGGAGGCCGCTCTCACTCTCGGCTACACCCTGGAGGGGCACGCCGAGGGCTACGCGGTGTTCTGGCGAACCGATCACCAGGAATTCCAGGTGCTCACCACCAGGGAGGCCCACTCCGGCCGGATCGCCGACAAGCATTCCAGGATCGACCTCGTGCTCAGCGGGCGCTCCTCAAACCCGAACAGCCTCAGCAAGCAAGGGTGGTACAACGCACCTTGCTTTGATCCGGCCCACCCCCCCGCTCCCTGGTTGCGGCTGGATTTCCCTGCACCAAAGCCGAACGTACACGGCGGCACCCGCTGGAATCTGGCCAGACGGCCCTGCTACTTCGTGCTCCGGCTTGACAGGCCAGGTGAGCAAGGGAACCAGTTGCTGCCAGTCGTCGTTTACCACGCTCCCCTTGGCTATATGAGCACCGCGTGGAGTGTCCAGCTCTCGGGCTACTCGGCCGGCCTATACCAGGCCGACGACACCGGTGAGCCTGGAGTCACGATGGTCAGTGTCAACCAGGCGATCATGGCAGGCGACTTCAATGTCGACTACAACGACCGGGACGATAAAGACCACGACGCTTATCTCGTCTTCACCAATTTCTTCGGCAAAGGCGGGGCCAGCCTGCTCAACGTCTGGGTCAACTCCGACAATCCGGCGGACAATTACACTGCCGTCCGGCTTTCTAACGGCCGTCAGCCGATTATGAGCGATAACGTCAACGATTACCGCTATCTCGCAATTGACAACCTGTTCAGCCGCGGCCTGAACGCCGTGGAGCCGCCAGCAGCCTACGGAGGTCCCGTCTACAACCTGCTCGGCGGACTGAGACAGGGCGGCTTCCTGGTCAATTCCCCCGCCAAGCGAGCCGTCATCCAGTCGTTCCGCAACGCGATCATCACCGCACTCGGTAACCCGCTTAACCCCGGTTTCGAGAACTACCCGCACATCTGCCCGAAGAATAAGACACCGTCCAAGACCCGCAAGCGTGAGGTCGATAGCGATTATTACGTCGGACCTGTGATCGGCGGACTGCACGACTACAACGCCTACCTGACCGACTTGAACAACGGCCACTTCACCTCGGCGCGCCGCGCCGCGGAGTTCTACCGGAATTCGATCAGCGACCACCTGCCCGTGGTCTATCGCTTCACCATCTGAAAGCGCGGAAAGGGGGCTGCCATGGCCGTGACGCTCGTCGTATGGAACGTCGAGACGTTCGGCGACCGCTGGAATGCCGCCCGCGGCGCGAACTACGCGCCGGTCTGTAACTTCATGGCCCAGGCGCTCTACGCCGCGAACGCCGACATCCTCGTGATGATGGAGCTGCGCAAAAGCGGTTCGCAGTACCTGCCAACCCTCAGGGCAGCACTGAACCAGCTCTCCGGCAATGCGTGGACCTACGATTTCATCCCTGGCTCCGTGGTATCGAGCGACCCGAACGCGATCACGCTCGGGTACACCCAGCAGGGGCACGCAGAAGGTTACGCGGTGCTATGGAGGACGGACCATCCCGAGTTCAGCGTGCTGAGGACGAGAGTCGCGCAATCTGGCCGGATCGTGAACGGCATCTCGAGAATCGGCCTGGTGTTCCGCGGCCGCACCTCCAATCCCAACGTGGTCGTAAACGGCTGGTACAACGCGCCGCACTTCGATCCGGTTAACCCGCCCGCTCCCTGGCTAAGGCTTAACTTCCTGGTAGCCAACCCGATCCACAAGGGCGACAACCGCTGGAACCTGTGCAGGCGGCCGTGTTACGTCGTGCTCAACCTCACCCGCCCGCTCCAGCCGCGCACGAAGCAACTGCTGCCGATCGTCGTGTTCCATGCCACTAACCACAAGTACAGCACCCCGTGGAGCGTGCAGTCGCATGCCTACTCGGCACAGCTTTACCAGGTCGATGACACCAATCAGGCAAACGTCACGATGGTCAGCGTGGACCAGGCGATCGCCGCGGGCGACTTCAACATCGACCACAACGACCGGAACAACGTGGACTGGGACGCCTACACCACCTTCACTGAACCGTTCGCGAACGGCGGCGCCGGCCTGCAGCGCACGTGGGTCGGCTCCAACGAGGACGCCCGCAACCTCACCGCCGTACGGCTCACTCACCGTGACGGCACGCCGATCACCACCGACGACGTCAACGACTACCGCTGGCTGGCGATCGACAACCTGTTCAGCGACGGCCTGACCCCCGTCACCCCGCCGAGCCTTTACCGTGGCCCGGTCTACAACCTGCTCGGCGGGCTGAAGCAGAACGGCTTCCTGGTCAACTCGGCGGCTAAGCGGCGCGTCATCCGGTCATTCGACGACGCCGTCGGCGCCGCACTCGGCCCGCGGCAGCCTAACGGCAGCTTCCAGAACTACCCGCGT
>DATJLT010000383.1:0-2044 GCA_035509195.1 Streptosporangiaceae bacterium
CCCGCGGTCATGGCCTCGGTGTAAGCGTTCTGCGCCTCGAGGAGAGCGATCGTCTCAGGGTTGTCCTTGTCCGCCAGCCACGCGTAATCGTCGATGAATGTGTCGCCGTGGTGCGTTCGCTGCGATGGCAGCCGCTTGACGGGGGGCGGCTGGGACGGCTGGGATTGCGCTGGCTGGTCGCTCATGACCGTTGAGCTTACTTCCGCCGGGAATAGCATCGCGGGGTGGTGGCTGACGGGCCAGACCCGGCTCCCGGCAGCGATATGCCTGGACTGCGGTTACGCTGAGCCAGCCCGGCGGTGATTCGGCCGCGGCGACGGGAAGGCGGGACGACGTGCCTGTAGTGATCTTGCTCATCGTGGTGCTTGCACTGGCCGCCGTCGCTGGCCTGACCGTCTGGGTCAGGCGTGCGGCGTCCTGCAGACGGATCACGGACACTCCGGCCGGGGAGCTGACAAGATCGTTCACCGGGGACGTGATGTGCCGGTCTGCCATTACCAGCGGCGGACTCGCGCGGCTGGAGTTCTTCGACTGGGGCGTGCGGCTGCGCGGCGTCGCTGTGAGCCGCTGGCTAGTGCCGACCTGGGAGGCCCGCTATGACGAGCTCGGCCTCGCCGAGCTGGTAAAGCTGCGCTTCAGCAGAATCGCTGTCTGGCTCAGGGTGCGCGGCGAGCCAGGCGGGATCGGCTTCCTGACTTACTTCAGCCAGGACATCCTCCGCGAGCTGGCGGCCCGCCATGTTCAGGTCAACCGGGCAGTAGCCGAGGTCCGAAGCACTGCGGAACTCTACGCACGCAGTTCGCAGTAGTCCGGCCTGCCGCTCGCCGGCCAACTCGCAGCGTTCGCCTGGCTACGCGTTGCGCTGAAAGTTGCGAATTCGCGACGATCAGGGGTGAGCAGAGGTGGGAGTAGGCCCCTGCTGGCGATCTGCTTCCTGGCCTTGGGCAGGAAGCAGTGCCTGCTGTGTCACCCACCACTCTGAAGCGATTTCGAGCCCGCACGCCTGGAGTGCCTGGCGCTTGGGCTGATCGAGGTGCCCCGTCACGACGACGGCTTGGACGGCGCCGCGGCGCCCGGCTTCGGCGAGGCCCGCGCGCAGCAGTGCGGCACCGGTCGTCGGCCATATCGCAGCCGACGTGACCACGAAGTCATCGATCTGGCAGGTGAGGCCGCCGGGGTCGTAGACTCCTGGGGCCTGGCTCACAGTCGCGATCAGGAAGCCGGTGACCTCGCCGGCGTCTTCGCTCACCAGGCAGATGACCTTGTCGTGGGCGACAAGTTTGGCGAAGTAGGGGCGTTGCTTGTCCTGCGCGTCGGCGGCAGGCCGCCAGTACACGGGCTGATGCTGGGCGTACTGCTCGCGGCGCATGCTCGCCAGAGTGGCCATGGCGTCGACGTCAGCCTGAACCGCGGTGCGTATCCGCTCACTCACCCGCCAAGTATCACAAACAGGCCACCCGGTGTCACGCGACCGCTCAGGCCGTCGTCTCACGAACTGCGCTTAGCCGCGCCAGTGATCCAGCGGCAGCGGACCTCGGCTGAGAATTGTTCGGATCGCGAAGGTGCTCTGGGCCTCGACGACGGACGGAATGGTCAGGATCTGGCCCAGCAGCAGCTGCTCGTAGCTGGCGAGGTCGGGCACCGCGGCCTCGACGAAAAAGTCGATGGCCCCGGAGACCAGGTAGCAGGCGACAATCGCGGGAATGGCCAGCAGGGCTTGCTCGATCCGGGATGAGGTCTCCTGCGAGTGCCCCTCGACCTTCAGCCCGATGAACACGGTCAGGCCGAGCCCGGCGTGCGCCCTGCTGACTTCGGCGCGGTAGCCGGCGATGATGCCACTGGCCTCGAGCGCTTTCACACGGCGCAAGCATGCCGAGGGCGACAGCGAGACGGCGTCCGCGAGATCGACGTTGGCAATCCGGCCGTCGCTCTGCAGTCTTGCAACGAGGGCACGATCCACCCTGTCCGGTGCATGTTGAGGCACGAAACCTAGATTATCTTCTTGATCACGCAACTGAGTTGCGTCGGGCTGGCTAGTCAGCGT
>DATJLT010000384.1:0-2313 GCA_035509195.1 Streptosporangiaceae bacterium
CGGCACCAGGTCGGTATGAGTCGCCGCGATCATGGCGTCTCCCTCCAGAGAGATCCGGGCGTCTCCTCCATCCTGGCAGCAGGAGCAGGCACCACCAACCTGAGAGGCAACGGCCGTGGGACCGCCCAATCAGTGGAGGGCGGCTTTCAGCCCGGTGCGGGATTTCTCAGCCCGCCACGGGATCCGGGCGGAGCCGCTGGGGCGCGACGGCGGGCATCGGATCTTCCGGGCGGCGCAGTGGCGCCTGAATTTCAAAGACCTGCTTGCCAGGCTCCTTGTCGTTGATCTCAAGGAAGAAGTCGCGACCCGGACCGACGTGTGCGTACCCATGCTCCTCGATCCACGACATCACGTCATGGACGATCTGGGGCCAGACCTCGCGAGTGGTGCCCTGCCGGACGCAGGAGGCGACTTCGACGCCGGGCAGCAGGATGATCTCGGCCGGAGCCTTCGCGACGGTGACGCTATCTGGGATCGCAGTTCCGAGGAACATCTCGATGTGCTGGCCGGACTCTTCGCCCGTGACCTCGTAACAGGTCAGGTAGACCCGGTCAGGACTGAGCCCCATGTCCGCCACGATGGCGCTCAGCACATCATGTGCCTCATTGACTACCGGAGCGATGTTGTCCGGGCCGAAACCTGGAATTGAGCGCGCGACGGCAAGCAGCCGCTGCGTCGGGGCGGTCTTCACGACGATGTCGTCAGCCATTTCGTCTTCCCTTTCGATCGCTCGGAGGCGCGCCTCAACGCGGGACAACGCGGATCGGCTCAGCTCGATCTGCCTTTCCAGCTCGGCCTGCCGGAGCAGCAGCATCCCGCGCAGCTCTGCGGCCGTGATGCCAGCCAGCAACCGGCGGACCTCAGCCAGCGAGAAACCGAGACCGCGCAGGGCGACGATCCGGTTCAGCTCGCGCAGCTGAGCGATGGAATAGCTGCGATAACCGGTGGCCGGGTCGACCCGCGCCGGCGCTAGCAGCCCAATCTCGTCGTAGTGGCGGAGCATGCGGATCGAGATGTCCCCGAGCCGGGCGAACTCTCCGATGGTGAACATGTCAGCTACTGTCCTGCCTCTCACAATGTGAGGGTCAAGCGGCGAGCCGGCCAGCCACGATGTCGCCGACGGCGCTGCGCCCGTCGCTGCCGCCGCACGCACGGGCGCGCTCGCTGCGCGACCCCGGAGCGGTCCCGGCTGACGAACGGCCGGGACCGCCGGCCTGGCTACTTGGGCATCGCGGGGACCTCAGCGGTCGCCGGGTGCGGGGACCTCAGCGGTCTGGGCGTAGACGATCTCCTGGATCAAGGTGCCCTTGGCCGGATAGGCGGCCCAATGCCGCTTCCTCGCTTTAGCGATCAACTGGTCGCGTTCGGCCTTGGTCAGGCCGGCGAGCAGCTTGCGGATTTGTGGAGAGATGTGGCCGTAGGCGATGGCCTGAGCGATGCTCCTTGGCCCGATGCCGTTGCTGAGCTGGCGGATGCCGATCACCTGGTAGCTGACCGGGTCGATCAGGAGCTGGTCGTAGCCCCCGTCGTCGGACACGCCGATCGCCTGGCCGCCAGCGGTGTCCGTGATGCCTGGCTGCACGGTGATGCCGGGAAGGCTGGCCATCGCCTGATAAGCAGCGGCGTCGGCGGCGGGCGGGCCGCCGACGGGGGACGCGTTCCACAGGATCAGGGTGAGGTAGTCGAACTCGCGCTGCGCCTCGGTCTTCGGCATCACGCCGGCGATCGGGTTGCCCGCCGCGATGTTCTGCGGGTTCTGGCTGGCGGCCTGCCTGGCGATCACTTTGAGGAGGGCCTGCGGGTCGCTGGGCAGGGAGGCAAGCACGTCGTAGGCGGTTTTCCGCGTCGCCTCGGTGTTCCACGCGTCCCACGGTTTGACGGTGGGACCCGGCAGGCGCATCGGGGACCTGTGCGTGACGATCTGGCCGTTCTGGTAGTACGCGGTCTGGCTGCCGTCGAAGGTGACCCACTCCTCGTCTGTTGTTACCCCGGAGGGATTGACGACGCCCGGGTAGCCGTAATCGGCCGTCCTGTAGTAGATCCACTGCCCGGCGCTTGGCTCGCTGGTCGCGGCCTCGCGCGCGACGTGCGCCGCGGCGGCGCGCAACACCTTCGCCGCCAGGACCGCTTGCTGGGCGGCCGTCGGGCGGTTCGTGACCGGCGGGCGAGCCGCCGGGGCCTGGGCCGCGGTGATGGCGTAGCCGGTCGCTGCGGCGGCGACCACCGCCGCGGCCGCGGCGGCCAGCACGCGCCCGGGTGACAGCCGGCCCCGGCGGCCGCCCTGCCGAGTCGTCTTGCTCGCCAGCGGCTGAG
>DATJLT010000385.1:0-3000 GCA_035509195.1 Streptosporangiaceae bacterium
CCTGCGACTGCGACCAGGGGAAATCGCGGGTGCCCTCGCCTGAAGAATACGAGTCACCGAGCGCCGCGTAGTTCTCAGACAGCGGGCCGATCTGGATCGTGTTGATCTCCCAGCCGGCCGGCTCGTTTGAGACAGAAGAGACACTGAACGAGGCGGCGCCGGGGAAGGTGCTGTAAAGCTGGTTGAAGCCTTCCTGCGTCGCGACGAGCACGCCAAGCTGCTGGTGCTTGCTGTTGTAGACCGTCATCTGCGTCGAGTCAGGCGAGTTAATGTAGCCGACGTTAATCGAGAACTCATCAACGGTCGCCGGCTTGGTCGTGCCTGGCTTGACGAACGTGCCGACAATGGTGCCCTGGAACTGCGGTGTGCCTGACAAGGTGGGGTTGATGTCGCTTGACTCGTCGTCCGTAATGAACGGCGCCTGACCGGAGAAGATGATCCCGTCGTTCTCGAACTGGTTCGTGACGTAGGTGCCGAGCGGCAGGGTTCCTAGCGGAAGCGGCGGGCCCAGGTCTGAGGCGTCAGGCGAGTCGTTCGGGCCGGGCTGCCTGCCCGCGGCTTTCCTGCCCGCGGCAGGTGCGGCCGCTGCGTTGGTGGCATGATGCCACAGCGCGCGTGGCGCCCGGTTATCCCAGGAGGAGACGGGCCGGGTGGTTAGTGCCGGCCTGGTCGCCGCCGATCCTGACGGCATCGCCAGCCAGCTTGCGCCTACCAGCGTCACGGTGATAACAGCCGCCGCGCGGTTCCAAGAGCTGAGCAAACCATCCCCCTTATGCGATATAGCGGGCGGCTGGGGCCCGGGTCGTTTAGATAATGCCGTGCTATTTAGCCGCCGCACATACTGTAACGTTAAGGTCAGTCATGCGTAAAGCGACAAATTTCTGACATCAAATCGGAAGCTTCCGCAGGGATCACTCAGCGACCGCCCTCATTACAATCGGTCAGCGTGGCTGATCCTCTTTTCGACACCATGGAGCGCGAGCAACTCTGCGATCTGCTTGACGAGCTCGGCCCGCAGGCTCCGACGCTCCTCGGTCCCTGGACAACCCATGACATCGCGGCGCAGCTCGTCATGCGTGAACATGACTTCATCGCCGCGCCAGGACTCGTCGCCCACGGTGCCTGGGGGCGCTTCGCGGAACGCCGCAGGCTCGCGTGGAAGAAGAGAGCGTTCAAAGATCTCGTCGCGTCCCTCCGGTCCGGGCCACCACCGGGTCTGTTCAGGGTCAGGTGGGTGCGTCGCGTCGCGAACCTCAACGAGTTCTTCGTGTACCACGAGGATGTGCGCCGGGCGAACGACTGCGAACCGCGCATCATCCCGCCGGAGGAAGACGCCGCGCTGTTTCACAATGTCGGCTGTGCTCCCTGGTACCCCTCACGCCGGCTGCGCGGAGCGGGGCTCGAGCTCGCGTGGGCGGGAACGGACAAGGTGATCACAGCGCGGCGAGGGCTGCCGGCCATTCGAGTACAAGGGCTTCCCGGTGAGCTATTGCTGTTCCTGTTCGGGCGAGGCGCGGCCGACGTCGAGATCACTGGCCCGCCAGGCGCCCTCGAGGCACTGAAGAGTACGCCGTTCGGGATGTGACAGGCCGCGCAGGGCTGTGCTTTTCGGCCGGCTGATTCGTACCACTGGCCAGCCCGCGACCTCCGCGGCCGCGACCGCCGGGGCCACGACCTCCGGGGCCACGACCTCCGGGACCGCGACCTCCGGGGCCGCGACCTCCGGGGCCGCGACCGCAAGCCAGCCGGACAGCCGGGCAGTCGGCCCTAGCGCGCTCCGGCGAATCCGCACGCCTTACGGACTTACGTTCGATGCCGGACCGAGAATGTCAGTGGGGGTCGCTAGGGTGCTCGATAGAGAAAGTCGGAACTGGGCCAGCCGGAACAGGATCAGCAGGACCGTGGAGGTGACCATTGACCAGCGAAGAGCCTGACTCACTGCCGCTACAGGGAGTGTCCTGGTCGTGGGAGCTTGACCTGGGTGCGGTGGCGGCTGCTGTGGGTGCCGATTGCCAGGCGGGTAACGACGAGCAGCTTGAAGCGGAGCTCACGGATTACCTGAACGCAAGGGACGCGGGCCGAGCCGAGGTCATCCCGCTTGAGACGGTATGTGGTCGGGTGGCCGAGGCGCTGCCGCCAGGACCTGGCCTGGCTGGGTGGCTCGCTACCAACGCTGCCAGCGATCTCGACGAACCCGCGCTGCCCGACGTCGCCGCGTCCTACCGCAGGCTGGCCGCCTGGGCGCAGGCCGGAGAACTGTCCGCCGTCGCGTACCTGGCATCTCGTGCGGCTGCCGCTGACGACAAGACAGGCACGGACGACGACGGCCGGCCGGCGAAGGTCACCGCGGATGCTTGCGGGCAGGTTTCGCTGGCACTGACGTTGTCGCAGTCCGGGGCGTCGTGGTGGGCTGACCTGGCCGTTACGCTGCAGTGGCGGCTGCCGGCGACTGGCGCCGCCCTGCGTTCAGGACGCGTCGATCTGGCCCGTGCCAGGGCGATCGCCGATGCCACCTCGGTGCTCGACGAGCAAAAGGCCAGGGCCGTGGAAGCCAAGGTGCTGCCCAGGGCCGGGCACCAGACGATCGGCCAGCTAAAGTCCGCCCTCCGTCGTGCCGTCATCGCCGCCGATCCAGAGGGCGCCGATGAACGAAGGCAGGAGGCCGAGCGCCGCGCCAGGGTGGCGCTGTACCCCGACGAAGAAGGCACCGCTAATCTCGCCGGCTACAACCTGCCTGGCATCAGCGCCGCTGGCGCCATGGCCAGGATCACCGCACTCGCCCGTGCCATGAAAGCCGCCGGGGCCGGTGGCGGCATCGATTTCCTGCGTTCCAAGGTCTTCCTCGGCCTCCTCCTCGGCACATTGCCCTACATTCCGCCCCCGCCCGCCGGCCCAGCCGACCACGACCTGCCACCGGACGACAGCCCACCCGGCGCCAGCCCACCCGGCGCCAGCCCACCCGGCGCCAGCCCACCCGGCGCCAGCCCACCCAGCGCCAGC
>DATJLT010000386.1:0-7163 GCA_035509195.1 Streptosporangiaceae bacterium
CGTCCTGGGTCTTCTACGTAGACGCGCTGTTCGGCATCAGGCCCTCAGGCCTCGGGAACTGGGGCATCGCGCTGGCCGGGTTGTGGATACCGGCGGCGGTGAACCTGGGCGGGCTGAGGCAGATGGCCTGGCTGCAGAATCTCACCGTGGTGCTGAAGTACCTGCCATTGCTATTTGTCGGCGTGGTGGGCTGGTTCTTTGTTACCAGGGCCAACTTCGGCGCGTTCAATGCCTCGGGCGGCAGCCCTTACTCGGCGATCGGCATCGCCGCGGGAGTAGCCCTGTTCTCGTTTATCGGCGTGGAAACGGCGGCCATCACGGCCAAGCGGGTAAAGGACCCGAGCCGGAACGTCGGCCGTGCCTCGCTGCTCGGCACGGGAGCCGCAGCGGTCGTGTACCTGGCCGTCTCGGCCGCGGTGATGGGCCTGGTTCCCCACCACGACCTGGTGAACAACGGCGCGCCCTTCGTCATCGCGTTTAAGGTGATGTTCCCGCATAGCACGTGGGCGGGAAAGCTGATCGCCGCGATCGCCTCGGTGTCCGGGTTCGGCGCGCTGCTCGGCTGGACCCTGGTGACGGCCGAGGTCTCACGTGCGCCGGCCAATGACGGCCTGTTCCCCCGGCCGTTTACCTGGACCGACCGCAAGGGCTCTGCCTGGTTCGGCGTCGTGGTCGCGGCGGTATTGCCATCGCTGCTCATGCTGTGGCGTTACACCTCAACCCCGGGTCTGAGGGTGTTCATTGACCTGGTCGACCTGACCGTGGTGACCGTGGCCATTCCTTACCTGTTCTCAGCCTGCGCCCAGCTCGCTTACCTGGTATCTGGCCGCAGGCCGGTGCGCGGGTGGGCACTGGCACGTGACCTCTCCGTCGCCGTCGCGGCAGTGCTGTTCTCGCTCTGGGTTACCGCTGCCTCCGGGGACTCGGCCTGCTATCAGGCGATGATCGTGGTGCTGGCCGGGGTCATCCTTTACGCTTTCGTGCCGGCTCGCCGCATGGCGCTTGCTGGCGGAAATCAGGAGAGAATTTCATGACTTTCACCGTGCGCTCAGAAGTCGGCCAACTCAGGCAGGCCATCATTCACCGGCCAGGCCTCGAGTTGTCCAGGCTCACGCCGCAGAATATCGGCGAGTTGCTTTTCGACGACGTGCTCTGGGCGGCGAAAGCCAAGGAAGAGCACGACGTGTTCGCCGAGATCCTCCGTGAGCACGGCGTGCGGGTGCATCTCTTCGGCGATCTGCTCGCGGAAACGCTCGGGCTGCCCGAGGCCAGGGCTTTCGTGCTTGACCGGCTGTGCACGCCCGAGGTACTCGGCCCGACGCTCACCGGCCCGCTCCGCGAACTCTTCGACGACCTCGACGGACCACGGCTAGCCGAGTACCTGATCGGCGGGGTGCTGAAGGGCGACTTGCGGCCGCTGCGGGCCAGGAGCCTGAAATGGGAAATGCTTCAAGCCGACGATTTCCTGCTGCCGCCGCTGCCCAATCACCTGTTCACGCGGGACAATTCTTGCTGGGTCTACGGCGGCGTCTCCATGAACCCGATGGCCAAGCCCGCGCGGCAGCGGGAGACCCTGCATGTCCGCGCCGTCTACCGGTACCACCCGCTGTTCGCCGGCGAGGATTTCCTGCGGTACTACGGCGACGACGACGACAATCACATGCCCGCCAGCGTCGAGGGCGGCGACGTGCACGTGCTCGGCCACGGCACGGCGCTGATCGGCATGGGCGAGCGGACCACGCCGATGGCCGCAGAAATCCTCGCTCGCGCGCTGTTCGCCAGTGGCCAGGCCAGTCGGGTGCTCGCCGTCGAGTTGCCTAAGTCGCACGCGATGATGCACCTTGACACGGTGCTGACCATGATCGACCGCGGCACCTTCGTGCTCTACCCCTACATTGACCGGCACCCGCGATCATGGACGATCACCCCCGCGGCTGAGGGGGGACTGCGGGTCACGCTCAACCGCGACCTGTGGGAGGCCCTCGCCGAGGCAATCGGCGTTGATGCCGTCACGGTGCTGATCACCGACGAGGACATCAGGGCCGCAGAACGTGAGCAGTGGGACGACGGCAACAACTACCTGGCGGTCGCCCCTGGAGTCATCCTCGGTTACGACCGTAACGTCACGACTAATACCATGCTCCGCAAGCACGGCATCGAAGTGATCGAGGTACCGGGCAGCGAACTCGGCCGCGGCCGCGGCGGTCCGCGGTGCATGACCTGCCCGATCGAACGGGATTCCGCCGAATAAGGGAGAACGCGATGGACCTGCACGGGCGCAGCCTGCTTCAGGTGACCGACCTTAACGCCGGGGAGTTTCTCTTCCTCGTTGACCAGGCCGCGCGGATGCGGGCAGACAAGCGCCGTGGCGTTGTTCACCGCCGGCTCGAGAACCGCAACATTGCCCTCGTCTTCGAGAAGACTTCCACTCGCACCAGGTCAGCGTTCGAGGTCGCCGCCCACGACGAGGGCGCGCACGTCACCTACCTCGGGCCAGGAGAATCCCAGCTCGGGCACAAGGAATCGGTGAAGGACACCGCCCGCGTGCTAGGCCGCATGTTTGACGGCATCGAATACCGGGGGTTCACGCAGGAATCCATGAACGTACTCGGCGAATTCGCCGGCGTGCCTGTCTGGAACGGGCTCACCGACGAATGGCACCCGACTCAGATGCTGGCCGACATCTTGACCATGAAGGATCACTGCGACAAGGAACTGGCGCGAATGTCCTTCTGCTATACGGGGGATGGCCGGAACAATACGGCGAACTCACTGCTGGTGACCGGTGCCCTGCTCGGCATGGACACGCGCATCTGCGCGCCGTCAGCGCTGCAGCCCTCACCTGAGGTCAGGGACATCGCCTCGGGTCTGGCGGCAGGATCGGGCGCCAGGATCTCGGTCACAGACGATGTCCAGGCGGGCGTGGCCGGGGTGGACTACATCTACACCGACGTCTGGCTGTCATTGGGCGAGCCCGACGACGAGTGGGACTCGCGGATCGATGAATTGCTGCCTTACCAGGTGAACGCCGCGATGCTGAAGTCCACGGGAAACCCTGCGGTCAAGTTCATGCACTGCCTGCCTGCTCTTCACAATCGCGAGACCGAGATCGGCCAGCAAATATTCGCCCGCCGCGGGCTTGACGCGCTCGAGGTTACTGACGAAGTGTTCGAGTCGCCTGCCTCCGTGGTGTTCGATCAGGCAGAGAACCGCTTGCACACGATCAAGGCCCTGATGGTGGCCACTCTCGGCCCCGCACCGTCCGCCCCGGCGCCGTGAGGGTCGTCGCGGCGCTTGGCGGGAACGCCTTGCTCGAGCGTGGCGAGAAGCCCGACGCTGACATCCAGGAGCATCACGTGGAGCAGGCGGTGGACGCGCTCGCGCCGCTTGCCGCTGACCACGACCTTGTCCTCACGCACGGCAACGGACCCCAGGTCGGCCTGCTAGCCATCGAGAACTCAAGCGATCCTGCCCTTAGCCGGCCGTATTCGCTTGACGTGCTCGGCGCACAGACCCAGGGCATGATCGGATACTGGCTGGTCAGGGCGCTGCACGGAACCGTGCCTGACAAGCGGGCCTGCTGCCTGGTCGGGCAGACGAGAGTCGACCCTGGCGATCCGGCCTTCTCCCATCCGACGAAGTTCGTCGGCCCTGTCTATCAAGAGAAAGAAGCGGAGTCACTGGCCGCGGCGCACGGCTGGGCGGTAGCGCATGATGGCGCGGCCTGGCGCCGAGTCGTACCCTCACCCGAGCCGCTCGAACTCGTAGAACTGCCGCTCATCCGTTCGCTGCTCGACGGCGGCGCGCTCGTGGTCTGCGCCGGCGGCGGCGGCATTCCCGTAGTCGAAGACGCCTCAGGCGAACTGCGCGGCGTCGAAGCCGTCGTCGACAAGGACCTGACCGCGTCGCTGCTGGCCCGCGCCGTCGATGCCGACGCCCTGCTGCTGCTCACCGACGTTGACGCCGTGATCGACGGGTACGGTACGCCTTCTGCTCGGCCGATCCGCCACGCCACGCCCGCGCAGTTGCGTGCCCGCTCGTACCCCGCCGGCTCGATGGGTCCGAAGGTAGACGCGGCCTGCCGGTTCGTCGAAGCCACCGGCCGCATGGCAGCCATCGGCCGCCTGGACGCCGCACCGGCCCTGCTGCGGGGAGATGCCGGGACCATCATCTCCGGCCCGAAGGGCCTGGCCGCCGGAAGACGCCGCGCGTAAAACTCGGGCATTTCGGGCGGCGGGTGCGCGGCGGGGCGGGGCGGGCCTTGCCCAGGCGGGGCCGCGCAGGGCTTGTGATCATGGAATCCGGCCCCGGCCCGCCCGTGCCACTGGCGCGGTTAGTGTGTGCGGGTCGTCGTCGAACCGTGCCTGAGCTGGGCTCCATGGATCTGGTGCCGATCGGCTCGCCGCTGATATCCTTTTCGCCCCGCCTCGGAGGTGCCAATGTCTGGTGCGGTCTGTGCACGCGCCCTCACGATCATCGGGTTGGCATCAGCTGGCCTGGCAGGCGTGCCAGCGGTCATGCCGAACCCATAGGGATAGGTGAAGGCCATGTCCTTCTGGAGCGGGTCTGACTCCGGTGGTCAGGATGACGTGCTCGAATTCGGCCGCGATCGCTCAGCACGCCGACGGCGGCGTACTCGCTTGCTGCTTGGGTGCATAGTTCTGGCAGCGGTGCTGCTCGCGGTCATCAAAATGACTGACCGCCAGGCGCCTGGCGCGCGTCATCAGCCCGCGGAGGGCAACAACCTTGCCTCGCGCCCGCCGCCGGTGCGGGTAATCCCGGTCGGCCATCACTTACTCGGCGTCAAGGCCGGATGGCAGCTGTTCGCTCGCGGCCCCGACGACCTGCTCAGGGTCGAGTTCGCCGAGGACCGGATCATCTGGACTTACGTGCCGCCGCTCAACGCGTCCAGCCCTGTGGTCGCCTTCGTCGTCGGAGCACGCGAAGCGATCATCCAGCCGGGCGGCATCGCACCGGGGTATGTCGTGCCGGACGGAGGCCAGGCGCGGGCGCTGAGGGGACCGCTTTCGGCTGGAGGCCCGGTAGTCCCCGGTCCTCGCGGCACTCAGGCGGTGTGGGCGCTGACCGGGCCGGTGTCCGAGCCCAAGTTGTCGCTGATCACGTTGAGCGGGCGCCGGGCAGGCCCTAGCATCACCGTCCCGCCCGGTTCGCCGCAGGTACTGTCTACCGCCGTATCCGACGGTCGCGGCGACGTGCTGCTCACTACGGAGAATGACGCGGACTTTGACGCCGGGCCCAGGTGGGATCACTTCGAGCCCGGCACCATCATCGCGGTCGGCTCAGCGACCTGGCTTACGGAGGTCTGCGACACCGGTCAGCCCTGCCATTACGTGGTCATTAACGCCGTCAACGGCGCGCGGCGGATCCTGCCCGCGGTGGCTACCCAGTCGCCTTACTACTTCACCTGGCCACCTGCCGGAGTGATAGCGCCGGATGGCCGCACCGCGGCGGTCGCCGGGTACGGAAGCAGCGGCGCCACCACCGTGCACCTGATCAACCTTCGTACCGGCGTTGCCGAGGATCTCGGCTTCCCGCTAGCCGAGTCAGGCGTCAGCGCTCGCGGGACGATGGCATGGTCACCAGACGGCCGCTGGCTGTTCGCGGCGACCGCTAGTGGCAAGATCCTCGCCATTGATCCGAGGACAGGCAGCGCGCGCTCCCTCGGCATAACGCTGCCAAAAGTCACGCAGCTCGCGATCCGAACATGACTTACCTGGTCACCGCGACAGTGCGGACTAAAAATTGGCATTGTTGCGGTTAAATTCGGGCCAATCGCAATGGCGGTTGGCGACACTAAAATCCGCGAACAGTTTCCCGCCTTCCTGATCATGTCTTGGCAGTAGCATGATGCGCCGTGCAGATACTACGAGCCTTTCGCCTGACCGTGCTCCTTGCCGGGATTAGCCTGCAAGCCAGCGGCCTGTACTTCGGCGCGTTTGCTGGCGAACCTTCCGTGCCGATCCGCTTTGTCCGGCTAACCGCATACCGCCATCTCGCGTTGCCTGACGCCGGCAATCCCGGAGGCCACTTCTATGTACCGCCCGCCGGCCTCGCCGTGAACACCAATCACCCTGATCACGTGATCGGCGATGGCACGCCTGCGAGTTGCACCTCAGCGGCCGTAGTGCAGGCCGTCGCGGCGGGCGGGATCATCAAGTTCAATTGCGGCCGAAATCCGGTCACAATCTTGATGCAGGAGACCGCCTCGGTTCCGAACACCAGCAACGGAATCGTGCTTGACGGCGGCGGCATGGTCACGCTGAGCGGTGGCGGTGAGCGCCGGATCCTGTTTTCCGACACCTGCGCGGGCAAGTGGTCGACCGATGACTGCGTGAATCAGCCTTACCCGAAGATCGTGGTGCAGAACATCACATTCGAAGACGGCTATAACGGCACGCACGAGACGACCTGCACAGGAAACGGCCCGGCCTGCTGGTACGGCGGCGTCGACGGCGGCGGTGCCATCTACGTCGAAGGCGGCCAGTTCAAGGCGGTCAACACCAGGTTCCTGAACAATCAGTGCTACGACTATGGTCCAGATCTCGGCGGCGGTGCCATCCGGGCGCTCGCCCAGTACGACAACGACCCTGTGTACATCACCAGCGACACGTTCATTGGCGGTAGCTGCTCTAACGGCGGCGCCCTGAGCAGCATCGATGTTAACTGGGACATACTGAACAGCGTCTTCACTGACAACGCGGCCATCGGCTGGGGCGGTAACCCGCTTTCTCCGGGGACCAAGGGCGGAGGCAGCGGCGGTGCGATTTACAACGACGGCATCGGTTACAGCACACTCATCGGGGGCACAGACATGAACGGCAACACCGCCGCTGAAGGCGGCGGAGCCATCTTCTATGTAGTCGATTCCGGCAAGGGCAGCCTAACGCTCGACGATTCGCACCTGCTTGACAATTCCAGCGGCCAGTTCCAGACCTTTCCTGGGATCTTCGATGACGTTGACAGCGACTTTGGTCCTCCAATAATGATCAATTCCACCGACTCCTAGTGTAGCGTGTTGAAAGTTGTTTTACGGTGTGATTCGCGGGACAATGGAGCATGTCTGTTGCTCCTGCCCTGGTGCTGCGCGAGGGCGACCGGAAGAGGCTGTCCGAGCTGGCCCGGCTGCCGAGCGTGCCATCGGG
>DATJLT010000387.1:0-8034 GCA_035509195.1 Streptosporangiaceae bacterium
CCGGCTACCTTCTTCTGCCTGATGATCTTGCGGCGGAGCGTGGCCGTGCGGCTGCCGTCAGCGAACAGGCACACGCGGGCCAGTTCCCAGTCGCCGTACTCGGCGTGATCCGTGAGAATACGCCGCGCGTGGTCCCTTGACGTGCCGCGCGGCAAGTTGAGTACGAGGTAGGAGTACTCCGCCATCATCATTATTGTGCGCGTTGGCAGCGATGATTCAATCAGCGTTGGGGAATCTGCTACCGCAAAGATGCGTTCCGTGCCTGCGATGAGTGATCTGATCGGACTCTCGGAGTCTGTCGGCCGGCTGCGGTAGCCTCCTGGCGTCTGCGAGATGTGAGGTAGAAAAAAGAGTGACAGCGAAGACTAGTCCGACAACCGGACGCGGCAAGGCGTCCGCGGGAAGGACCGGCACCGTGGCGAGCAAGGGCGAGAACGCGAGCTCGAACGGCAGCCGGCGTCTTGTCATCGTCGAGTCGCCTGCGAAGGCGCGGACGATTGCCGGTTACCTCGGGAAGGGCTACGTCGTCGAATCGAGCATCGGTCACATCCGTGACATGCCGGGCAGTGCCGCCGATATCCCTGACCGGCTGAAGAAGGAGCCCTGGGCCAGGCTCGGCGTTAACGTCGACGCCGACTTCGAGCCGTTGTACGTGGTCAACGCCGACAAGCGCCAGCAGGTCAGCAAGCTCAAGCAGCTGCTCAAGGACGCCGACGAGCTCCTGCTCGCCACTGATGAGGACCGCGAGGGCGAGGCGATCGCCTGGCACCTGGTCGAGGAGCTGAAGCCGAAGGTCCAGTACAAGCGGATGGTCTTCCACGAGATCACCCCAGAGGCAATCGCGGCTGCGGTTGCCAGCCCGCGCGAGATCGACAACGGCAGGGTCGAGGCCTATCAGACCCGCCGCGTACTCGACCGCCTCTACGGCTACGAGGTCTCGCCCGTGCTGTGGAAAAAGGTCATGCCGCAACTCTCCGCTGGCCGGGTGCAGTCGGTCGCGGTTCGCCTTGTGGTCGACAGGGAGCGCGAGCGGATCGCGTTCAGGCCAGCGCGTTACTGGGACCTCGAGGCCGAGTTCGAGACCGTGAAGAAGCCGGCCGGCGACGAGGTGCGCTCGTTCACCGCTGCGCTGGTCGCACTCGACGGCCGCAGGATCGCCCAGGGCCGTGACTTCAGCCCGACCGGGGAACTCAAGACCGGTGCGGACAGTGAGGCCGCGGCTATTCTGCATCTCGATGAGGGGGCGGCGGCCGGGCTCGCCGACCGGCTGCGGGATTCTTCGTTCTCTGTCAAGTCCGTCGAACGCAAGCCGTATCGCCGCGCGCCCTACGCGCCATTCCGCACGACGACCTTGCAGCAGGAAGCTTCAAGAAAGCTCGGCTTCTCCGCTAAATACACCATGTCTGTGGCACAACGGCTGTACGAAAATGGTCATATCACTTATATGCGTACCGACTCGGTCACTCTCTCACAGACTGCTATAAATGCCTCCCGAACTCAGGCGCGGCAACTTTACGGCGACGACTACGTGCCCGAGCAGCCGCGGGTGTACTCAAGCAAGGTCAAGAGCGCTCAGGAAGCTCACGAGGCGATCAGGCCGGCCGGCGACGCCTTCCGAACGCCGAAGGCGTCTGGCCTGTCTGGCGACGAACTGCGGCTGTATGAGCTGGTGTGGAAGCGCACGGTCGCCTCGCAGATGAAGGACGCGACCGGCGAGTCCGTCTCTGTCAGGGTTTCCGGCAGGTCGAGCGCGAACGAGGAGGCAGAGTTCGGCGCCTCCGGCAAGGTGATCACGTTCTACGGCTTCCTGAAGGCCTACGTCGAGGACGTCGAGGAGGCCGACGGCACCGACAGGGACGACAGGGAGCGCCGGCTGCCGCCGCTGGCCGAGTCCGACCCTCTTACCGCCCTCCGCCTCGCCGCGGCCGAGCACTCAACCCGCCCGCCCGCGCGGTACACAGAGGCTTCTCTGATCAAGGAGCTTGAAGACCGCGACATCGGGCGTCCGTCTACGTACGCGACGATCATCGGCACGATTCTCGACCGCGGCTACGTGTTCAAGAAGGGCACCGCCCTGGTGCCTTCCTTCGTCGCGTTCGCGGTGATCACGCTGCTCGAACGGCACTTCGCGCACCTGGTCGACTATGAGTTCACTGCCCGGATGGAAGACGCGCTCGATCAGATCGCGACCGGGCAGTCGGGCCGTGTTCCCTGGCTGCGGCGGTTCTACTTCGGCTCGGACGGCGAGGAAGGGCTGAAGGACCTGGTCAGCGACCTAGGCGAGATCGACGCAAGGGATGTCAGCTCGTTCCCGCTTGCCGGGAGCGACATCGTGATCAGGGTCGGCAGGTACGGCCCCTACCTGGAGAAGGACGGACAGCGCGTCAACATCCCTGAGGGCACCGCGCCAGACGAGCTGACCGTCGAGCTCGCCGACGACCTGCTCAGCCGCCCGAGCGGCGACAAGATACTGGGCACCGACCCGGACAGCGGGCTTACTGTCGTCGCGCGTGCCGGACGCTATGGGCCCTACGTGACCGAGGTGCTTGCGGAAGACGCGCCTTCCAGCGCGAAACCGAGGACCGCGTCGCTGCTCAAGGCCATGGACCTGGACAGTGTCACGCTGGATGACGCGCTCAGGCTGCTGACGCTGCCCCGCACGATCGGCGAGGTCGACGGCGAGCCGGTCACCGTGCAGAACGGCAGGTACGGTCCCTACGCCAAGAAGGGCACGGACAGCCGGTCGCTCGAGTCTGACGAGCAGCTTTTCACGCTCACGCTGGACCAGGCGAAGGAACTGTTCGCCCAGCCCAAGCAGCGTGGCCGCGCGGCAAGAGGAGCGTCGGCACCGCCTCTTCGCGAGATCGGCGAGGACGCCGCGAGCGGGAAGCCGATCGTGCTGCGCGATGGCCGGTTCGGGCCTTACGTGACCGACGGCGAAACGAACGCCTCCCTGCGCAAGGGCGACGCGCCCGAGTCGATCTCGCTGCAGCGCGCGATCGAACTGCTGGCCGAGCGCCGGGCCGCCGCTCCCACCGCGAAGCGCCGCACGACGAGCGGCACCAGGACAAAGAAACCGTCCTCTAGCCGCGCAGCCGGTAGCTCCCGCGCTAAAAAATCCAGCTCAGGGGACTCATAGGCGCTCCGTTGCCGCAGCAGCCCGCCTGGCCGGCCGCACTGTCGATAGCCTTGCACAATGAGTCTTAGATCCCCTTTGGGGCAGCACCACGATGGCGTGCTGTCGATCAGGCCATTCAGGCGGATCTGGATCGCTACGACGTTGTCCAGCCTCGGCGACTGGCTGAGCCTGCTGGCGCTGTCCGCGCTGGCGTACTCGCTGACGGGCTCCGGTCATTCGACGGCCGGCGGCCTGCCGACCGGAAGCACGACGACGGGAAGCGTCGCCGTCGGCGGTGTCTGGATCACCTCGCTGCTGCCTTACCTGCTGTTCGGGCCGCTGGCCGGGGCCGTCGCCGACAAGCTTGACCGCCGCATCAACATGATCGTGGGCGACGTGGTCAGGGCGGTGCTGTACCTGACGATCCCGATCAACCTCGTCGTGGGGTTCGCGCCGAAGCTGACCTGGCTGTACGTCGCACAGTTCCTCGCCTGCTGCGCTTCGCTGTTCTGGAGCCCGGCCAAGGATGCGTCGATCCCCAACCTGGTGCCGCGTGACAAGCTCAACGACGCGAACGGGCTCAGCCTGCTGACCACGTACGGCACGGCGCCGGTCGCGGCCCTCTTCTTCGTCGTGCTCCAGTGGATTAGCACGCTGCTCGGGGACAAGATCGGCGTTCACTACTTCAGCCATGTCGCCACGGGGCAGGTCGCGCTTTCGCTCTACTTCAATACCGCGACGTTCGTGATCTCGGCGATCACCGTCTACTCGCTGCACCTGCCTAAACAGCAAAGCGGGGAACGGATCTCCGTACCCTCCGTGGCGAAATCGATCTGGGAAGGATGGCGGTTCGCGGGGAAGAACCGGACGGTACGCGGCATCACGATCGGCATGCTCGGCGCGTTCGCGGCCGCCGGCGTGGTCGTGGGCCTGGGCTACGGGTACGTCAGCAGCACGCTGAACGGCGGGCCTACCGGCTGGGGTTTCGTGTTCGCGGCCATCTTCCTCGGCCTTGCAGCCGGCATGTCGCCGGCGGTCAAGGTGCTAGGCGACTTCAGCAAACGGCGGCTCTTCGGGCTCGCGATCGCCGTCGCGGGGCTTCCGCTCGCGCTGATCGCGCTGATACCTAACCTCCCTGTCGTCGTCGTGCTCGTGATCGTGCTCGGCATCTGCGCGGGCATGGCCTACGTCACCGGCTACACGATCATCGGGCGCGAGGTCGACGACGACACCAGGGGCCGCACGTTCGCGTTCCTCCAGTCCGCACTCAGGGTCGTCATGTTCCTCGTGATCGCCTTCTCCGGGCTGCTGGCGGCTGGTTTCTCCGCCCTGGTCGACGCGATCTCGGGCTCGCCAGACATAAAGATCGGGCATATTCAGTACGCCTCGGTCGGCATCAACTTCGTTCTGCTGCTCGCCGCCGTCGTGGCGGTGCTGCTCGGGTGGACCTCCTACCGGCAGATGGATGACCGGCCCGGCGTGCCTTTGCTGCCCGATTTGATCGCCGCGCTGCGCGGGCACCCGCTGCCCGAGCCACCGGAGGGCAGGAGGCCCGCGCCGACCGAGCGGGCCACGCGGCGCCCGCATGGGCATGGCCTGCTGCTGGCGTTCGAAGGAGGTGAGGGCGCGGGCAAGTCCACGCAGGCCACGCTGCTGGCGATCTGGCTTCGCGAGAACGGTTACGACGTCCTCGCGACTCATGAGCCAGGTGCGACGAAGGTCGGCATGCGGCTGCGTGCCTTGCTGCTTGACACGGCACACACCGGCCTTTCTCCGTGGGCCGAGGCGCTCATGTACGCCGGCGACCGGGCCGAGCACGTCTCCGCCGTGATCGCTCCCGCGCTAGCGCGTGGCACCATCGTGGTCACGGACCGGTATGTGGATTCCTCGCTCGCCTATCAGGGCGGCGGTCGCAAGCTGCCGTTGGCGGCTGTAAAAGAAGTTAATAACCTTGCTACCGGCGGCCTTGTGCCTGACCTGACGATCCTGCTCGACCTGCCGCCATCAGAAGGACTTGGCCGCAGGACCAGGTCGGCCGACCGGCTCGAGGCCGAGCCAGAGCAGTTTCATAACCGGGTGCGACGAGCGTTCCTTGACCTGGCGCACGCCAGCCCCGACCGCTACCTTGTGCTCGACGCCACGATGGAGAGCTCGCAGATCAGCAAGGAGATCCAGAACGCCGTGCGAGAGCTGCTTCCCGATCCGGTGCCCGAGCGCGCCGAGGAGATCACCGGCTCGATTCCTGTGATACGCGAATGACGGAAGTCTTCGGGCAGCTAGTCGGCCAGGACCAGGTGGTCGGGCAGCTAAAGACTGCCGTCGGGTCCGGCGGGATGACCCACGCCTGGCTTTTCACCGGGCCGCCTGGCTCAGGGAGGTCGGTGGCAGCGCGTGCGTTCGCTGCCGCGCTGCTTTGCCGCGACCAGGGCTGCGGCGAATGCCCCTCGTGCCGGCAAGTCTCCGCAGGCACCCACCCTGACCTGCTGCTTGTCCGGCCGGACGGGCTCTCGTACGGGGTGAAGCAAACCAGGGAGCTTGTGCTGAAGGCGGCCGCCTCCCCGGTTTACGGCGGGTGGCGGATCGTGCTGTTCGAAGACGCCGACCGCGCGACCGAGCAGGCAGCGAACGCTCTGCTCAAGGCGATAGAGGAGCCGCCGCCGCGCACGATCTGGCTGCTGTGCGCACCGTCAGCGGCCGACCTGCCGACGACGATCAGGTCCAGGTGCAGGCTGATCACGCTGCGGACGCCGCCGACGGCAGCGGTTGCGGCGATCTTGCGGGCCGAAGGAGTAAGCGAAGAACTCGCGCTAGAGGCGGCGCGGGCATCGTTCGGGCACATCGGGCGGGCGCGGCGGCTCGCGACCGATCAGGAAACATCCGCGCACCGTCGTGAAGTGCTCGCGATCCCGCGCCGGCTGACCGGGCTAGGGGAGGCGTTCGCCGCCGCCGCGGCGCTGGTCAAGGCCGCCGAGGCCGAGGCGGCGGCGACGACAGAGGAACTCGACGTCCCAGAGCGCGAGGCACTGAAACGGGCGTTCGGCGAGGGCTCGACAGGCAAGGGCGTCGCGTCGGCGGTCAGGGGGGCGGCCGGGGCACTCAAGGAGCTTGAAGACAGGCAGAAGTCACGGGCGACCAGGATCAAGCGGGACGCACTCGACCTCGCGCTGCTTGACCTGGCCGGCTTCTACCGCGACGTGCTCGCACTTCAAGTCGGTGCCGACATCGAACTGGCCAACGCCTCGCGCGAGAGCGACCTGCGTGCGGTCGCCGATGCCAGTTCCGCGGCGACGACCGTCCGGCGCATCGAGGCGATCATGACCTGCCGCGAAAGGCTGGCCGCCAGCGTCGCCCCCCTGCTCGCTGTCGAGGAACTGACGCTGACACTCACCAGCCGCTCTGCCGCGTAGCAGCCGGTGCGGCGGGCTCCTGCCGCACCTCAGCGCGGCCCTGTGCTCCCTCACGCTCCGCCGCCGCCTAGTCATGCAAATCTCCCGCCAGGCCCCCCATCGGCCGCCCGGCTGTCGGTCCGCGCAACTATCGCCCCGCGCGGTTGTCGGCCCGCGCGGTTGTCGGCCCGCGCGCTTGTCGGCCTGCGCGGTTGTCGGCCCGCAGGGTTGTCCGCCCGCGCGGTTGTCGGCCCGCAGCCAGGCCCCGCGCGGGCGTCGGGCCGCAGTGCGGCCCGCCAACAGCATCAGGTAGCCACCGATGCTGCCCGCCCGCGCTCCGCTACAACATCGGTGTCCCGGCGATGTCACAGGGACAACAGCAAGTAGCCACCGTTGTTGTCAGCCCCAGCCCCGGAAATAGCAACGCAGAGCCATCGATGCTGCTCGCCCCGGCATTATGTCCCGTTCCCGTGCCCGGTACCGGCCTCCGGCCGGTCGCCGTAGTGCGCTCGGCCGTGGTCTGGTCGTAACCTGAAGCGGTGGGCATGATGATGGCAGTGAGCTTCAAGCGCTCAGGCCGTCTGCACTACCTCGACCCAGGCGATTGGCGCCCCGCCGTTGGCGACAAGGTACTTGTGCCTACCGAAACCGGCCCTGAAGTAGCCGAATGCATCTGGGCGCCGCAATGGATCGACGACGACATCGGCGGCTTGCCCGTGTGTGCTGGCCTCGCCACCGAAGCCGACCTGGCCAGGGACGAGTCGGTCAAAGCCCGCCGCGCGGAAGTCAAAATGGTCGCCCGACGACTGGTGCGCGCGCATGAACTGCCGATGAAGGTAATCGCCGCTGACTACGTATTCGCGACCGGCCTGGTCGTCATCTACTTCAGTGCGCCCGACCGGGTCGACTTCCGCGCCCTGGTGAGGGACCTGAACTCGCGGCTGCGAACCAAGGTCGAGTTGCGTCAGGTAGGACCACGCGAGGAGGCCAAGCTCCAGGGCGGGATCGGGCCGTGCGGCCGGGACCTGTGCTGCTCGACCTTCCTGAAGGAATTCGAGCCGGTTACCATCCGCATGGCTAAAGATCAGGACCTGCCGGTGAACCCGATGCGGATTGCGGGGGCGTGCGGGCGGCTGATGTGCTGCCTGAAATATGAGCATCCGCTATACCTGGACTTCAAAGACAAGGCACCTCGGCTGGGGACTTCCGTGTCATCTCCATCCGGGGACGGGACCGTGGTCGGGTACAGCGTTCCCGCTGACGAGGTAGTCGTGAAGGTTGCTGAGACAGGACAGCGGTGCGCCTGTCCCCGTGCCAGCGTGTGCGGGTCTCGCCAAGAGTACGAAGCAATGCATAGCCGCGCGCGCGAAGGGCCGGCGGGCCGGTAGACTCTCTCCGCTGCCGTCTTCCGTCGGCACGCCGCCTTAGCTCAGTCGGCAGAGCGGTTCACTCGTAATGAACAGGTCGTCGGTTCGATTCCGACAGGCGGCTCCAGGTCAGAGGCATGATCACGATCTCTCCGGCATCGTC
>DATJLT010000388.1:0-4872 GCA_035509195.1 Streptosporangiaceae bacterium
GACCCTGTCCATCGGACGGGCCAGCAGGTAACGATCGCCGGTGAGCACGCTGAACGCGTCCTGCCCTGCGCAGACGCCGGCGAGCAGCCGCATCGCCGTACCTGAGTTCCCCAGGTCGATCGGTGCTGCGGGCTCATGGCGCAGCCCGCCAGTCACGGCGAGCGCACCCGGCCCGAACTCCTCGACGTCGGCACCGAACTGCTCGATCCCAAGTCGCGTCCGCCTCACGTCATCACCCAGCGAGAGCCCGGTGACGTGCGTGATCCCCTGCGCGATCGCCGCGAGCAGCAGCACCCGATGCGAGATCGACTTGTCACCGGGAACCGACAACGCTCCCCTCAGCGACGCCGGGCCGCTCAGCATTACCGTCCGCGCCTGGTCAACCGCAACCTTCGACATGCCGCCAAGTATCTCAGCCGGCACGCAGGTCCCGGTCGCACTACGCCCGTCCAGAACGCGGGGTCCGCACTCCGGCAGGCTGAGACGCAGGCCCCCCGTTCAGATGACCGTGATCCCGCCGTCGCACACGATCGTCTGGCCGACGATGAACCCGCCCGCCCGCGAGGCGAGGAACAGAACCGTGCCAGCGATATCGGCTGCCGTCCCTATTCGCCCGCGCGGGTTGCGCTCGGCGACGAGATCCCAGTTGGTGTTTTCCACGTCACCACCTCCGCCGACACCCGTACTGAGCATCCAAGTCGGGAAAGGTCCAGGCGCCACAGCGTTCACCAAGATGTTCCGTGAGACCAAGGACGCCGCGAGCTGACGGGTGAGAGCGTGCACCGCGGCCTTGGACGGACCGTAGGAGAAGGTGTCGAAGATCGGCGTCTTGATTCCGTCGATCGAGCCGATGTTGATGACCCGCGAAGGAGAGTCGGCGTAAGCCGCCGCCTCAAGCAGCGGCAGCAGCCGCTGAGTCAGGAAGAACACCCCTTTGACGTTGGTGTTCATGACCTTGTCCCAGCCGACCTCAGGAAAGTCCTCAAGCGGGGCGCCCCACGACGCGCCAGCGTTGTTCACCAGCACGTCGAGATGATCCTCGCGGTCGGCGATCGCGGCCGCGAGCGAGTTCACGCCCTCCATCGCGGACAGGTCAGCCGGAAGAGACACGCAAGTGCCGCCGGAAACCTCGGCGAGCCTGGCCGCGGTCGCGTCGCAAACGGCAGCCTTGCGGGAACTGATGTAAACCTTCGCGCCGTTCGCCAGGAAACCAGCGGCGATCATCTCGCCCAGGCCACGGGAGCCGCCCGTCACCAGCACGGTCTGCCCGGCCACGGAAAACAGGTCATCAACGGACAATGTCGTCATGCTGCCCAAGGCTACCTGGAGCCCACCAGCCGTGACCCGATGCGGACCACGATCATGCCCGTTGACAGTTCGGTCACCGGCCGCTTGCCGAAAGGAATGGCCTCGCACCGACCCGCTCAGGCCGGAATGGCTGGATGAGCTGCCCGGCGGTCAGCACCAGCACGTTACCTTGCGCGGCCTGCTCCACCGGGACCGGCCGGCCATCGATGCCGGTGGGTCCCGGAGCATCGCCGCGCGCGGGAAAACTGGCGAACCCTGCGAGTACATCCCAGACCGTCAGCACGACGCCCAGGTTCACGCACTCGGCCTCGAGCGCGTGATGCAAGCGGTGGTACGCCGGGCTCACTATGACCCGGCCGACAGGCCCGAACGTCCAGCGGAGATTGGCGTGCTGCAGCGTACCGATGCACACGTAGACCGTGATCAGCACCGGCGCGATCGGGCGGGCCGGCATCAGGATTATCACCGGGATCGTGGCCAGGATGAATCCTGTTGTATGCATGAGCGGATGCGCGCGGAACGAGGTCAGCACGCTCAGCTCTTCCTGGCTGTGATGAAGCGCATGAAAGCGCCAGAGGAAGCCGAGCCGGTGATCCGCATAATGCGCCAGCCAGTTGGCACCGTCCATCGCGACGATCGTGACCGGCACGAGTACCCAGATCGACCAGTTCTCCACCGGGCGAAGCTCGATCCAACTCGCGTAGGTACCGAACAGAGTAGCCGCACCGACGCTCAGCAACGTCATCAGCGGGATCACGAGGAGCGCGTGCAAGACCAGGTAGCAGGCGTCCTGCACGTGCCCGCGCGCCAGCAATGGCCGGCGCTCGGCGGGCCAGATCCGCTCGCTGATGCCGGTCAGCACCACGAGCACGACCAGCAGCGGAGCGGCCAGTTCCGCCCGCCCGGCCGACAGCACGGACTCGAGCCTGCCTTGCTTCAGCAAGCTGGCCATCGCCACCCACGCAATGGCCGCCGTCACAGCCGCGAGAACGAACGAGGACAGCTTCAGCCGCCGCCAGGACTCAGCCAGAGAAGCGGTCTCGCCAGCACGTCCTACGACCTGCGTCGCGAACACTGGATCTCCTGCCCTCGAACTCCCGCTCAGGCTCTGATCACTATCAGAACAAAGTACGTTCCGCGGCCCCGGCCGGTTCAACCCGCCTTGCCAGAAATTCGATTGCCCGCACTGACGGCCAGTACTTACGGTGGCGCGCGTGGCAGTACCCACGTTCGAGCAACGCCGCGCGGCTCAGCTTTACGACCCGCTCGACCCCGACCGCAGTGATCTCGACGCCTATCTCGCGATGGTCGCCGAGTTCGGCGCGAGCAGCGTTCTTGACATCGGCTGCGGCACAGGCACGTTCGCGTGCATGCTCGCCGAACGCGGGATAGCGGTGGTCGGCGTAGACCCGGACGCGGCCTCCCTGGAAGTCGCCCAAGCCAAAACCCGGGCCAGAACCCAGGCGGAAGCCCGGGTCCGCTGGATCCACGGCTACGCCTCCGACCTGCCAGAACTCGCCGTTGACATGACAACCATGACCGCGAACGTGGCCCAGGCGATCGTGACCGATGAGGACTGGGACTCAACTCTCCGCGCCGCGTTCGCTGCCCTCAGGCAAGGCGGTCGCCTCGTGTTCGAGACCCGCGTTCCCGCGGTGAAGGCCTGGCTGTCCTGGAACAGGGAGGATTCCTTCCGCCGCACGGACGTACCCGGCTTCGGGATCATCGAGCACTGGTATGACCTGCTCGACGTCAGCGGACCGCTGGTCACGTTCCGGGGCTCCTGCCGCTTCGCCGACGGGAGCCTGCAGACCTCGACGAGCACTTTGCGCTTTCGCTCCAGGGAAGAAGTGTCGGCCTCGCTGACCGCCGCCGGCTACGCCGTCGATGCGATTCGCGGCGCACCAGACCGCCCTGGACGCGAGATGGTCTTCATCGCACGCCGACCGTAACGACATCGGAGAATCGCCCTCTCGGAGGATGATCATGTTTGGGAGTGCGTCCAGAAAGTGAACCCGTACAGAGTCGTCGCGATGCTCCGACTCTGTACGGGTTTCCTACTCACAAACCTCGCTAATAGGTCATAACGCCTCGGTTACTTGACCGTAAGCCGTACAGAGTCGTCGGGCTAGGACGACTCTGTACGGGTTCACTTTTCGGACTTACTCAAACCGCCTGAATCACGTCGCGACTCGCCGTTGTTTCGCCGCGGGCGCCACCGGCACGGTCACGGAGCGGTGGCTGGTAGTTGACCCAGCGTGACCTTGACGGTCTTCTTGGCGCCGCTCTGGCGGGTGATCGAGACATCGGCCTTGTCGCCGGGCCGCAGGCCGGCAAGGACGGTGGCGAGGGCCTGGCTGTCCGGGGTGGCGGTACCGTTCACGGCGGTGATGACGTCGCCGGCCTTGATGCCTGCCTTGGCCGCCGCGCTGTCCTTGGCGACAGCGGTGACGCCGGCCCCCGCTGGCTGCCCATCGGAGCCCGTCACGGTAACAACCTCGACGCCGAGGGCGGCCCGGCCAGTGCTCGTCACCTTGCCGGTCTTCACGAGCTGGCTGGCGATGAGCTTGGCGGTATTTGACGAGATCGCGAAGCCGATGCCGGCCGCCGCGCCGCCTGCCTGCTGGTCGGTCGCGGCCAAGGTGGGGATGCCCACGACCTGCCCAGCCAGGTTCACCAGCGCCCCTCCGCTATTGCCAGGGTTGATCGCTGCAGACGTCTGGATGGTGTCAGGCAGCGTCGCGCCGGCCATCCCGGGCTCGGACGGCTCGGACACAGTCCGCCCGATCGCGGAGACAATACCCTCGGTCGCGCTGCTTGTGAGGCCGAGCGGCGTGCCGATCGCGAGCACGATGTCACCGACGTCAAGCTTGGCCGAGTCCCCGAAGACCGCGGGCCGCAGCCCGGAGGCGTCCTTGACCTTGATCACCGCCAGGTCGTCTGGCGAGTACTTTCCTACCAGCGTTGCCGTCCGCGCCGTCGCTGAACTCGACAGCAGGACCTTGAACTGCGTGGCGCTGCCGACGACATGCGCGTTAGTCACGATGTCCCCTGCCGAGTCGTACACGACACCTGAACCGAGCCCGCTGCTCGTCCTGATCTCGACTACCGAGGGAAGCATCCGCTTGATGACGCCAACGTACGTCTGCTGGAGCGCGCCGGCCTGCCCGGCCGGGGCGACCGTCGCCGACTGAGCAGGCGGAGTCGTGACACCGCCGACCGAGTTGCACCCGGCAATCGCGGCACCGGCAATTACCGCCATCGGCACTGCCGCCCACCGCGACATCAAATTCACCCCATCATTCCCGGCCATCAGATCGCCGCTAAGTCAAGCGACCGGCCAGGCAAAATGCAATCTTGGCCGGGCCAGAATCGCCGGCCCGCTTAAAGCGGATAACGAAAAATGGTGCGCAGCTAACGCATATTCACCGTCCGGGTACCATGGCCAAGGCTCTGCGCGACCACGGTGCCGCCGTCTTAGACTCAAAGCGTGATTCGTACGCTGCTTGATGCAGGACCGGCCGGGCTGGTGCGGCGGGCGGTGGAGATGCCGGCGGGCGGCTG
>DATJLT010000389.1:0-4834 GCA_035509195.1 Streptosporangiaceae bacterium
TGCTGGCCGGCGCCCGCGAACGCGACCGACAGCGTCTCGCCCTTGGCGTGCTCGCCCATCAGGTAGACCGCCGGGTACTTCATCGTGACCTTGGACCCGATGTTGCCGTCGACCCATTCCATCGTCGCGCCCTCGTGTGCCACCGCGCGCTTGGTGACCAGGTTGTAGACGTTGGCCGACCAGTTCTGGATGGTGGTGTACCGGCAGCGCGCACCCTTCTTCACGATGATCTCGACCACGGCCGAGTGCAGCGAGTCGGAGGAGTAGATCGGCGCAGTACAGCCCTCGACGTAGTGCACGTAGGCGTCCTCGTCGACGATGATGAGTGTCCGCTCGAACTGCCCCATGTTCTCCGTGTTGATCCGGAAATAGGCCTGCAGCGGAATCTCCACGTGCACGCCCTTCGGCACGTAGATGAAGCTGCCGCCGGACCAGACCGCGGTATTCAGCGCGGCGAACTTGTTGTCGCCGACCGGGATGACCGTGGCGAAGTACTCCTGGAACAGGTCCGGGTGCTCGCGCAGCGCCGTGTCGGTGTCGAGGAAGATGACGCCCTTCTCCTCGAGATCCTCGCGGATCTTGTGGTAGACGACCTCTGACTCGTACTGCGCGGCGACACCCGCGATCAGCCGCTGCTTCTCCGCCTCGGGGATGCCTAGCTTGTCGTAGGTGTTCTTGATGTCGGCGGGCAGCTCGTCCCAGCTAGCCGCCTGCTTCTCGGTCGACCGCACGAAGTACTTGATGTGGTCGAAGTCGATCCCGGACAGGTCCGAGCCCCAGGTGGGCATGGGCTTACGCCCGAATAGCTTCAGGCCCTTGAGCCGGAGGTCCAGCATCCACTCCGGCTCGTTCTTCTTCGCCGAGATGTCCCGGACGACGTCCTCGTTCAGCCCGCGCCGCGCGGCAGCGCCGGCGACGTCCGAGTCAGACCAGCCGAACTTGTAGCGGTCCAGGCCCTCGAGCTCCGGGTGGGCGATAGCGGTCATGCGGAGATTCCTCCGACTTCGTGTGTCGTGCGGTTATGTACCAGGGATGGTGCGGTGACGTGCGTAGTGCAGATCCCGTCGCCGTTGGCGATCGTCGCGAGGCGCTGGACAGGGGTTCCGAGCAGCCGCCCGAAAGCCTCCGTCTCTGCCTCGCACAGCTGCGGATACTTCGCGGCCACGTGGGCCACCGGGCAATGGTGCTGGCATAGCTGCTCTCCGCCAGCGCCCGCCGGCGACCCTGAGGCCGAGGCCGCGTAGCCGTCGGCGGATAGCACTTCCGCCAGCACCCTTACCCGCTCAGACAGTGGTGCTGACTCAAGCGTCTGTCGGTAGCGGCGCTCAAGCTCGGAAATCTGCTGCCTGGCGAACTCGGCGACAGAGCCAGGCCCGGCCCGCTCGGCCAGGAACCTGAGCGCGCTGGTCGCCAGGTCGTCGTAGGCGTGCTCGAACGCGCTGCGTCCGGCGTCGGTGATCGCGAACATGCGGGCCGGCCTGCCCCTGCCGCGACTCCCGCGCGGACGGATGTTCCGCACTTCGACGAGGCCGTCAGCGAGGAGGTTGTCCAGGTGACGCCGGACAGCGGCCGGAGTGAGGCCGAGTCTGGCGGACAGCCCGGAAGCCGTCACCGGCCCGTTCTCTAGAATGAGACGAGCGATCCGCCCGCGGGTGCCTGGCTCGGAGCCAAGTCCGGTAACAGCCTGGGATCCGGCAGCCTTCGCCGGGTCCTGCGTCGGGACAGCAGTCATCGCCGCACCACCCCGGTGCTCAGCGCCACGTCTGCCAGTCCCACGTATTTCACAACATCATTGTGCCGTAATTAGTTCCGCGCCTGCAATCGGGATGGCTCGTGGCGCCTGTCACACCGCTCCCGAGCGCGTTTCACGGGACCTTCGGGCATGGAACGGACGTAGCGGACACGATGCCGGGATGCTGCGTGAGCTGCGAGAGCCGGGCTAATAGGCCGATGCCGGTAAAGACTGAAGTTACCGTGTGCATTAGCCATGTAGTGTGCGTTCCCGGTCTATATGTCGTTCGCCTTGAGCCTGCGATGATGAACGGCATGAGCCTCGCCGATCTCGCCGACCCGGCTGTCCTCCCTGATCCTTACCCGGTGCTGGCGCAGTTGCGGGAGGCCTCGCCGTTTGCTCAGTTCGACGGCGCGTTCGTGGTCGTGGGCCGGCATGCCGACTGCTCTGCGGTTCTGCGCGACCCGTACGCGAGCAGCGAGCGAGGCAAGTCGATGATCGCTTCCGCGGCCCAGCGCCGCGTCAGGGACCGGCCGTCTTTTCTCTCCCTGGACCCGCCGGACCACACCCGCTTGCGACGGCTGGTGTCCAAGGCGTTCACGCCACGGACCATCGCCCAGCTCGAGCCGAGGATCCGGGCAGTCGCCGGCGAATTGCTGACGGCGGCGGCTGACGGCGGGCAGCTTGAGGTGGTCAGCCAGCTCGCGTACCCGTTGCCGGTGCGGATCATCTCCGAACTGCTCGGCGTCCCGGTCGAAGATCACTCGCGCTTCGCCGGGTGGTCGGCCGGGCTCGCGTATTCGCTGCAACCGGGTTTCGGTATCAACCGGGAAGAGGCGGAGGCGCGCGACGAAGCTGCCCGGGTTGCGGGCGACGAGTTCGCTGTCTACTTCCGGGAGCTCATCGCGAAGCGCCGGGCCTGCCCTGCCCCGGACCTGCTGTCCGACCTGATCCGGGCCGAGGACGACGGTGCGAAGCTAACCGAGGACGAGCTCATCGCCACCTGCGTGCTGCTGCTGGTCGCAGGTCACGAAACGACAGTCGGCCTGATCTCCAACGCGATCCTCGCGCTGCTGCGGCATCGCGACCAGCTTGACCTGCTGCGCACCGATCCTTCGCTGGCCGCGGGCGCGGTCGAGGAGACGCTGCGTTATGACGCGCCAGTACAGATGACCGGCCGGGTCGTTCGCGGCGGCATGAAGGTCGGCGGCGTCACCGCTCAAGATGGTGCCCTCCTGCTGCTCCTGCTCGCCGCCACGGGCCGTGATCCCGACGTCTTCCGCGATCCCGACCGGTTCGATATCCGCCGCGGTGCGACCGGCCACCTGGCGTTCGCCGCGGGCCCGCACTTCTGCCTCGGCGCCCCGCTGGCCAGGCTGGAGGCGACGGTCGTGCTGCAGGCCTTCGTGGCCAGGGTGCTGTCGCCTGAGCTGGAGCCGGATTCGTTGCACTACAAGCCGAACTTCAACCTGCGAGCGCCTGACCAGCTGATCGTGCGGTTCGCGGAGCTACGCACGGCCTGACGAGCGAGCTCGGACCTGCCGTGCCTAACCGAAGCGCGCAACGCCGGCGCGCGGCCTCGGCCCGGTCGGCGTGACGTTGGCCGGGAGCGCTGTCGGGTCGCCCCTGCGACGACTCTTCAGGGCCGCGGTGCGCTCCGGCGCCCGCTTCATCCCCATATGGCCGAGCCGGGAGCCGCGACGTTGGCCGGGAGCGCTGTCGGGTCGCCCCTGCGACGACTCTTCAGGGCCGCGGCGCGCTCGGGCGTCCGATTTATCCTGTTTACAGGCGCACCCGGAGCCGGGAGGAGTCGGGCCAGCGCCACTCTTCATCGATTTTGTCCGCTTCCTGGGGTGGTTTGTCCTGGTTCTCGCGGCAAAAATCAGTGAAATGTCGAGTCCGTAGCGGGTTGAGGGTCACAGGCAAGCCGAGAGCGCGCGGGCCGCGGGCGCGGGCGGGCCGCGAGCGAGCTAGGCGCGGGCGTGAGCCGAGGGCGCGGGCGTGAGCCGAGGCGCGGGCGTGAGCCGAGGCGCGGGCGTGAGCCTAGGCGCGGGCGTGAGCCGAGGCGCGGGCGTGAGCCGAGGGCGCGGGCGAGCTGAGGCCACCGGACGGCCGAGGGCGCGGTCGGGCTAGGCGCACGCGCGCGGCGAGGCGAACTAACCGAGGAAGCCGCGCAACAGGGCGGCGGTTCCCTCAAGATGCTCGGCCACGGCGGTCCTGGCGCGGACCGAGTCACCGACCAGGATCGCGTCGACGATTGCCTCGTGCTGCCGCGCGGTGTGGTCGATGTTGGGCTGCAGCACGGGGATCGCGTTGAGCAGGTCGTTGAGCCGCATCCGGGCGTCGGCACAGGCGGCAGCCAGCAGGCTCGAGCCGGTTAGCTCAGCGACGCTGAGGTGGAACAGCGTGTCCAGCCGCCGGTAGTCCTGCGGCCCCGCCGCATTGACCTCGCCGAGCCTCGCCAGCAGCGTCGCACGCACTCGCGCGTCCGCTGCGGCCGCGAACTGGCTCGCTAGCGCGTCGGCGGCGCCAGACTCGACGGCGAGCCGGAACGTCAGCGCGTCGGTCAGCTTGTCATGATTCTCGGTAACGAGCCGGCGCAGTTCGCCGGAGTCCGGACCTGGCCGCGTGTAGGTCACGAACGTGCCGCCGCTACGACCGCGGCGGGAACAGACGTAGCCGGCATCCTGCAGCTCGTGGATAGCCTCTCGCAGCGTGAGCCGGCTGATGCCTAGCTGCGCGGAGAGCTCCCGCTCGGCAGGGAACCGCTCCCCCGGCGCCACCATGCCCAGTTTGATGATGCTCAGCAGCCGCTCGACTGTTTCCTCGAACGCGTTACCCTGCCGGACCGGGCGCAGCAAGGCAGTCAGGTCGACGCCAGCCGGGGTCAGGTCAGCTCCAGTCGGGGTCGGGCCAGAGCCATGAGGAAGCACCGCGCCTGGCAGCTCCCCGGCAGCTCGCAACCCGGCGCCGGCCGCGTCACGCCCGGCGGCTGGCACCTGAGCGCCGGCGCTCACCGCAAGCCCCGGCGTTCACCGAAAGCTCGAACGCTCACCGAACACGCCCTCCGCCTCGCAGGAACTCCACTGAGACTGTAAGCGC
>DATJLT010000390.1:0-12820 GCA_035509195.1 Streptosporangiaceae bacterium
CCTGGCGCGTTACGGTTGGGTGACCGGTTCTTCGCAGCGGAAGGATGAACGATGATCGAGATTCCCGAGGCGGTGGAGTTCTTCGAGCCATCAACGCCGGCGGGTTCGACTAGCGAAGTGTTCCTGAACTACCTGAACTACTTTCGTTCCAAGCTCGTCGCCAAGGTGCGCCTGATGCCCGAGGCCGACCAGCGGGCGAGCCGCCTTCCGTCAGGCTGGACTCCCCTCGAACTGATCAAGCACCTGCGGTTCATGGAGCGCCGCTGGCTAGTGTGGGGGTTCGAGGGACAGGCAATCCCCGACCCCTGGGCTGACCGGGTCGGCGACCGCTGGCACGTAAACGACGACGAGACCCTCGACACGCTCGTGGCGGGCCTAGCCGAGCAGGCCGCGACGACCCGGTCGATCGTCAAGGCCCACGACCTGTCCGAGGTCGGGCAGCCGAGCGGGCGCTGGGCGGGCAAGCCGCCCCCCACGCTTGACCGGATCTTGTTCCACATGATGCAGGAGTACGCGCGTCACGTCGGGCACATTGACATCGTGTGCGAACTTGCGACCGGCACCGAGGAGGAGTAGAGCCGCGAAACCTCAGCCGATGCGTTCGATGATCGTGACGTTGGCCTGCCCGCCACCTTCGCACATGGTTTGCAGGCCGAGCCTGCCTCCCGTGCGTTCCAGGGCGTAAAGCAGCGTGGTCATCAGCCGTGCACCGGTCGCGCCGAGCGGATGGCCGAGGGCGATCGCGCCGCCGCTCACGTTGACGCGAGCCAGGTCGGCACCGGTCTCTCGCTGCCAGGCGAGCACTACCGGAGCGAACGCCTCGTTGATTTCGATCAGGTCGATGTCTGCCAGGGTGAGCCCGGCCCGGCGCAGCGCGTGCTCGGTCGCCACGATCGGAGCGGTCAGCATCATGACCGGGTCATCACCGCGCGCGGAAAGGTGCCTGATCCTCGCCCGGGGCCGTAGGCCGTACTCGGCGACTGCCTGCCCGGAGGCCACAAGCAGCGCGGCGGCGCCGTCGGCGATCTGGCTGGACAACGCGGCCGTGATCAGGCCGCCGTCCTCCGCCGACCGCAACGAAGAAAGGCCGGCCATCCGCTCAAGCGAGGTGTCACGGCGCGGGCACTCATCGGTCGCCGCTTTCCGGTACGGCGCTATCTCGGCCGTGAAGTGACCCGCGTCGATCGCGGCAATCGCGCGCTGATGACTGGCCAGGGCGTACTCTTCCATTTCCCCGCGGCTGATCGCCCACTTCGCGGCGATCAAGTCGGCGGCGCGGAACTGCGAGATCTCCTGATCGCCGTACCTGGCCAGCCAGCCGTCCGACCCTGAGAAAGGGTCTTCATGGCCGTACGCCTGCCCGGCCAGCATCGCGGCCGCGATCGGGATCTGGCTCATGTTCTGCACGCCGCCCGCGACCACGAGGCCGGCGGTGCCGCTCAGCACGGCCTGCGCTGCGAAGTGCACGGCCTGTTGCGAAGAACCGCATTGCCGGTCAACGGTTACGCCTGGCACGGCCTCGGGCAAACCAGCGGCCAGCCACGCCGTCCGCGCGATATCTCCGGCCTGCGGCCCGATCGTATCGACGCATCCGAAGACCACGTCGTCTACGGCCAGCGGATCAACGCCGGTCCGCTCGATCAGCGCCGAGATGACGTGTGCACCCAAGTCCGCCGGATGGGCTCCGGCCAGGCCGCCGCCTCTCTTGCCGACGGGGGTCCGCACCGCATCGACAATGAACGCCTCACCCATCTGCGCCCTCCCGAGCAGCATCCAGCTAGAACGTGTTCTACATTACGGCGGCGCGTCGGGAAGTTCGAAGCCGCACTTGACCCCGGCCGTGTTAGCGAGTCGCCAGTCAAGCGTCACCAGCGGAACGCTGAGGAATTCGGCCAGCGCCACGTACCACGCTTCGTAACAAGTGACGTTGCCACGCAACGCCCAGATCCGGTCCGCGAAGGGCTCGTAGGGATAAAGGTCTACCTTGAGCGCCACCAGGTCGGCGTGCGCAAGCGACGCGGCATCTGATGAAACCTTCCCCGAGGCGACCGCCCGCCGCAGGATATTGTCAACCTCGGCAAGCATGACGTGCGGGGCCGCGAGCGGGCCCGAGGCCAGCACCTTCTCCGCCCAGGTGCCCTGAGCCCCGCCGCCCAGCAAGGCGGCTACCACGACCGAGGCGTCGATCACAACGAGTTGCCTGGTCACCGGCGATCGGAGTCCTTGAACGCCAGGATTTCCTCAGCAGAAAGCGCAGCGCCAGTCGCCGACTTGTGCAGGCGCATCTGGGCCACCAGAACCTCCACGTCGGGGCGGCGCGCTATGTCAATCAGGTGCGTGCGCAGGTACTCCTGCAAGGACCGGCCGCTCAGCGCCGCCCGCGCCGCGAGTTCGTCCCTCGTCTCGTCCGGCACATCCCGGACCGTGATCGAAACTGCCATGCTGCTATTTTGCAGCGACTGCTGCTACCTTGCAAGCAACCGCGCCGACGCGAAGCCCGCGCCGTGTTCTGCGCCGGGCCGGTCCGCGCCGGGACGGTCTGGGCCTGCCCGGTCCGCGCCGGGACCGGGCATTTCGGGCGGTGCGCAGGACGCAGCGCCGGGGCGGACAGCATCGTTGCCTCTTTGTTGCTGTCAGCCGGGCGGGTCTAGGGACAACGGTGGTAAGTCGATGCTGTTCCGGCAGCGTCGCTGGCTACCTGATGCTGTAGCCCTGGCTTGGCAAACAGCGTCGTTGGCTACCTGATGCTGTTGGACCAGGGCGTGGCCGCAAGGTGAGCTTGCGTGACCGGCCGGAGGCTGGCTAGCCGGCTCGCGCGGTGCCGGCCGCAGCGGACACGACGTCGCGGCGCAGGCCGCGCGGCAGGTAGGCGGCACCAGGACCGTCCGTGCGGGCGGTATCGGCAGGATTCGAGATGGAGCATTTGTCGAGCGACAGGCAGCCGCAGCCAATGCAGGAGTCGAGTCCGTCCCGCAACGCCACGAGAGCGTCGATCTGGTCATTGAGCCGCTGCCGCCAGCCACGCGATAGCCGTGCCCAGTCCGCCCTGGTCGGCGTCCGCTGCGCGGGCAGCGAGGCGAGCGCCGAGGCGACCTCGTCCAGGCTGAGCCCGATGTTCCGCGCGGCCCTGATGAACGCGAGTCGCCGCAGCGTGCTCCGCTCGAAACGGCGCTGCCCGCCCGACGTCCTGGACGCCGTGAGCAGGCCGAGGCCCTCGTAGTAGCGCACGGCCGACTCGGCGAACCCGCTGCGCCGCGCGATCTCGCCGACCGTCAGCAAGTCCGTGCTCCGCATCCCGAACTCCCGTCGATTTGACTTCAAGTTGACTTCAACTACAAGTATGGCACTCAGAAGCAAGCCCCTCACGAGCAAGCCCCCGAGGAGATGCCATGTCCACCGCATTGATCACCGGCGCGTCCAAGGGCCTTGGCCGCGCCGTCTGCCACGCGCTCGCCGAGCGCGGCTGGTCAGTGATCGCCGACGCCCGCGAGGCGTCCGCGCTCAGTTCGGCCGTCCGAGGACTTCCCGGGGTCGCAGCGATCCCTGGCGACGTGACCGACCCGGCTCACAGGGCCGCGCTCGCGGCAGCGGTCGGCGAGCACGGACGTCTCGACCTTCTGGTCAGCAACGCGAGCACGCTCGGCGCCAGCCCGCTCCCCCAGCTCGCCGACTACCCGCTCGGCGAGCTCCGCACGGTCTACGAGACCAACGTGATCGCGCCGCTCGCGCTCTTCCAGCTTCTCGCCGAGCCCTTGACCGCTGCCATGGGCACGGTCGTGAACATCAGCTCGGACGCGGCCGTCGAGTCCTATCCGGGCTGGAGCGGCTACGGCTCGGCTAAGGCGGCACTTGACCAGCTCACCGCCGTGCTTGCCGCCGAGGAGCCGCGGCTGCGCTGCTACGCCTTCGATCCGGGTGACATGAGGACCGAGATGCACCAGCTCGCGTTCCCAGGCGAGGACATCTCGGACCGACCGGAGCCCGCCGCCGTCATTCCTGCCCTGCTGCGGCTGCTCGAAGACCGGCCGCCGAGCGGCCGTTACCTGGCCAGCGACCTGCTCGTGCCGGCGGTGACCAGATGAGAACCGCCGCCAGCCAGCCGCCAGAGGCACGCGGCCTGGCCAGGGACGGCATCCGCCTCCTTGTCGCCACCCCTGACGGCCTCCGCCATGCGGCCTTCGCCGACCTGCCAAGATTCCTGACCGCGGGGGACTTGCTCGTGGTAAATACCTCGGCCACGATTCCTGCGGCAGTCGACGGGCGGCGAGCCGACGGCCGCCCCGTGACCGTCGATTTCTCGACCGAACTCGACGATGGGTGCTGGCTGGCGGAACTGAGAGAGTCTTCAAAAGACCATGCCCGTGTGCTAGACGGGATCGCGGGCGAGACCATCGCCTTGCCGGGAAGCCTGTCGGTGAGCCTGCTCTACCGCTATCCTGAGCCAGACAGCGACCGGCTGTGGGCCACGACCGTGAACGCCCCGCCCGAGGTGAAGGGCGACCTGCGGGGCGCGCTCGTCGCCAACGGCCGCCCGATCAGGTACTCCTACGTCCCAGATCCCTGGCCGCTCGAGGCCTACCAGACCGTCTTCTCAGCCGACCCTGGCAGCGCGGAGATGCCGAGCGCTGGCCGGCCATTTACCGGTAATCTCGTCGCCCGGCTGATCGCCGGCGGCGTGCTGTTCGCACCGATCACGCTGCACGCAGGCGTCGCCTCGCTGGAAACTCACGAGCCGCCGCTGCCCGAGCGGTACCGCGTACCCGAGCTGACGGCCCGCCTGGTCAACCTGACCAAAGAGAGCGGGCACCGGGTCATCGCGGTCGGCACGACCTGCACGCGGGCGATCGAGAGCGCCGCCGATGCGCGCGGGCGGCTCAGCGCAGAGGACGGCTGGACCGACCTGGTGCTTGGCCACGACCGGCCAGCGAGGGTGGTTAACGGGCTGGTCACTGGATGGCACGATCCTGAGGCCTCGCACCTGGCCCTGCTCCAGGCGGTCGCGGGAACCACGCTGGTCAGGGCCGCCTACGCCGAAGCCGACCGGACCGGCTACCTCGGCCACGAGTTCGGCGATAGCTGCCTGCTCCTTCCCCCGCTGTCACGCCGCTCGCTAGACTAGAACACGTTCTACTCGGAGCGGCGAGCCCGGAGGCGGCGGTTGCATCTCACGTACACGCCTGAACAGGAAAAACTCGCAGCCGAGCTGCGCGAGTACTTCGCCAGCCTGATGACGCCCGAGCGTCGCGAGGCCCTGTCCAGGCCAGGCGGCGACTACGGCGAAGACGGCACCTACCGCGAGGTGGTGCGGCAGCTAGGGACTGATGGCTGGCTGACGCTGAGCTGGCCCGCCGAGTTCGGCGGACGGGACGGCAGCGTGACCGACCAGCTCATCTTCACCGACGAGGCCGCCGTCGCCGGCGTTCCCGTGCCGTTCCTCACCATCAACACGGTCGGCCCGACGATCATGCGGTTCGGCACCGACGAGCAGAAGGCGTTCTACCTGCCGAAGATCGCCGCCGGGGAGCTGCATTTTTCTATCGGCTACTCAGAGCCCGAGGCGGGCACCGACCTCGCCGCCCTGCGCACCCGCGCGGTCAGGGACGGCGATGAGTACGTGATCAACGGCCAGAAGATGTGGACGTCGCTGATCGGTTACGCCGATTACGTGTGGCTGGCGTGCCGTACCGATCCAGGCGCCCCCAGGCACAAGGGCCTGTCGATGATCATCGTGCCAACCGACGCACGCGGATTTTCCTGGACGCCGGTGCCGACGCTGGCCGGGATCTCGACGAGCGCGACCTATTACCAGGACGTGCGGGTCCCTGCGGGCAACCTCGTCGGCGCGGAGAACCAGGGCTGGCCGCTGATCACCAACCAGCTCAACCACGAGCGCGTCGCCCTCACTTCAGCCGCCCCGCTGCAGAAGGCGCTGCGCGACGTTACGGAGTGGGCAAAGGAAGAGGGCGTGATAGGCGAGGAGTGGATACGGCTCAATCTCGCCCGTGTCCACGCCAAGACCGAGGCGCTCAAGCTGCTCAACTGGCGGATCGCCAGCCAGTCAGACGCCGGCCAGCCGCTGCACCCGGCCGCCGCCTCGGCGACCAAGGTCTACGGCACCGAGCTGACCATCGAGGCCTGCCGCCTGCTGCTTGAGGTACTCGGGCCAGAGGCGGTGGTAAGCGCCGGCTCGCCTGGCGCGGCGCTCGCCGGGCGGATCGAACGCCAGCAGCGTGCGGCGCTGATCCTGACCTTCGGCGGCGGCACCAACGAGGTCCAGCGCGACATCATCGCCGCCGCCGCTCTCGGCCTGCCCTACAAGCGCTAGGGGGATTTCTTGGACTTCTCGGTAACACCAGCGCAAGAGGACCTGTCGGCGCTTAGCCGGCGGATCCTGACCGACCGGGTGACGCCTGACCGGCTGGCCAAGCTCGAGCGCGAGGGCCTGGGCTTCGACGAGGCGGTGTGGTCCGACCTGGCCGCCGCGGGTATCCTCTCCGCCGCGCTCCCCGAGCGGATCGGCGGCGACGGCTTCGGCCTTTCCGAGCAGTGCTCGATCCTGATCGAACTCGGCCGGACGGTAGCCCCCGCGCCCTACCTGGAAACGATTGTGCTCGGCGCGGGCGCCCTTTCTGATCATCCAGCTGGCTACGCAGCGGCAGCCGCACGCGGAGAGCTGATCATCGCGCCCGCCCTCGCCGAGCCCGTCGGCTACGACCTCACCCGTCCAGGCACGCGCGCCGTGCGCGCGGATGGCGGCTGGCGCTTGTCCGGCACCAAGACCGCTGTGCCGTACGGTGCGGTCGCCGGCCTGTTCCTGGTATCGGCCACGACACCAGACGGCGTCCGTGTCTTCGCGGTCGAACGAGAGGACAGCGGGGTCGAAGTGGACCCGCAGCAACTCGTCACCGGGGCCGGCGCCGCGCGCCTGCGCCTCACCGACGTCCCCCTCAGCGAAGATCGTCTCGTCGGCACCGAGCTCCGCTGGATCCTCGACCGTGCCACGGCCGGCCTATGCGCCCTTCAGCTAGGCGTGACCGAGCGTGCACTCGAGCAGACCGCCGAGTACGCCCGCACCCGGCAGGCCTTCGGCCGGGCCATCGGCGCGTTCCAGGCCGTCGCGCAGCGGCTGGCCGACGCCTACATCGACGTCGAGGCGATCAGGCTGACACTCTGGCAGGCTGCCTGGCGGCTGGAGACCGGCCTCCCGGCCGGGGCCGAGCTCGCGACAGCGAAGTTCTGGGCCGCGGAAGGCGGGCACCGGGTCGCGCACGCCGCCGTCCACGTGCACGGCGGCGTCGGCGTCGACGTCAGTCATCCCGTGCACAGGTACTTCGCCGCCGCCAAGCGGAACGAGTACGCACTCGGCGGCGCCACCGCTCACCTGCGGGAGTTGGGGTCTGTCCTGGCCGGCTAATACGCTGCTGCCAGGAACGGGAGGGGCAGATGGTAGCTGAACTGCGCCCGAAAGACCCGGCCAGCGTGGGGAAGTACCGGCTGACCGGCCGGCTCGGCAGCGGCGGCATGGGCGATGTATTCCTCGGCGAGTCGCCTGGAGGCCGCCTGGTCGCCGTCAAGCTGATTCGCGCTGACCTCGCCGAGCGGCCGGACTTCAGGGTCAGGTTCGCCCGCGAGGTCGCGGCTGCCAGGCAGGTCAGCGGCATCTACACCGCGCACGTAGTCGACGCCGATCCCGATGGCGAGCGGCCGTGGCTGGTCACCGCCTACGTCGACGGCCCTTCGCTGGCCAACACCGTCGCGGACGGCGGACCGCTGCCGGCCGACGCCGTCATCAGGCTGGCCGCCGGCCTGGCCGAGGGTCTCGCCGCCATTCACGCGGCCGGGGTGGTGCACCGCGACCTGAAGCCCTCCAACGTGCTGCTTCCGCCAGACGGCCCGCGCATCATCGACTTCGGCATCTCCCGTCCGGCCGACAGCGAGGACCTGACCAGCACGGGCAGCATCATCGGCTCACCTGGCTTCATGTCACCCGAGCAGGCGGATGGCCGTGCCGTGGGGCCGCCGTCCGACATCTTCAGCCTGGGTTCGGTACTCACGTTCGCCGCCACGGGCGAAGGACCGTTTGGTTCGGCAGTGCCTGGCGTGCTGCTGTACCGGATAGCTAATTTGCCGCCAAATTACACCGGAGTGCCCCGCGAACTCAGGCCGGTGATCGAGCGTTGCCTGGCCAAGAATCCGCCCGACCGCCCGACCGCCGAGGAAGTGCTTGAGGAGGTACGCCAGGCCGCCGCTGCCGTACGGGACGAGCAGCCCGCGGACGCCGCCGCACCGCGCACCGTGCTAGCCGTCCCTCCGGCCTCGCCGCAACCGCCAGAGGCTCACGCCGCCGACCAGGCCACCCAGGGCCAGGCCGTCCCTGTGCCGCCGGGGCCGCCCGCGCCAGCCGACTCCCCGTACGCCGGTTACCCGCAGGCACCTGGTTACCCGCAGGCACCCGGTTACCCGCAGGCACCCGTCTACGGGCTCACCCCTCCCCCTGGGTACGGAGTCCCGCCCGGTTACCCGGTGTACCAGCAGGCAACCGGGCAGCGCCGGCCAGGAGCCGGCCTGATCGGGCTAGCCGTCGGCCTCGTGCTCCTGATCGCGGCTGGCGGCATCCTCTACGCCACTGGCATATTCGACCATCACCCGGCGACTCCCTCATCCGTGAACTCGCCATCGGCTACTCCGGCTACTCCGGCCACTCGCGCGCCCACGTCCACGCCAGTCAGCAGGCCTACGCCGGCCTCCGTCGTCGAGTCCTACATCGCCGCCATCAACGCGCGCGACTTCGCCAGGGCCTGGGACCTCGGGGGCGACAACCTCGGCGAAACCTACGGCCAGTTCGTCAGTGGCTTCTCAAATACCGCGAACGTTGTCATCGAGAGCCTGACGACCAACGGCGATACCGTCAGCGTGCAAACGCAGGCAGCAGAAAAGAGCGGCCCGGTGCAGATGTACTCGCTGACCTACATCGTCCAGAACGGCATCATCACCTATGGCCACCAGACCCTCCTGAGCACCACACCGTAGCCCTCACCCCGCACGCCAGCCCACCTCATTCCTGCGCAGCCGCCCCGCGTGCCCAGGTTTACAGCGTCGTTGGCCCGCTGTTGCTGTAACCAGGGCGGCGGCTACAACAACGGTGGAAACCTGATGCTCACCGCGCAGCATCTCATAGGCAACGTTGCTGTCGCCCCGCCCCGACCAACGACTACTGTGGCTCTCTGTTGCTGTAGACCCTGTTGCTGTAGACCCTGTTGCTGTAGACCCTGGCGAATAGTCGGTTTCGCCGGAATCCTCTGGGTCGCGCCGGCGGGGCCTCCGCATGCGGCTAGAGCTTGGCCAGGCGGGTCAGGGTCTCCTCAGCCTCGGCGACCAGGGCCGCCATGACGTCGGCGACGGGGCGGACTTCGTTCATGCGGCCGACGATCTGGCCTACGGGCATCGGGACGACCTCGGGATCGCCCGACTGCATGAGCCGCTGGTGGGCCTCGCTGACCAGGATGTTCTGCAGCGGCATCGGCAGCGGATCAGGCGCTGACTCTTCTTCCCATGCTTGCGTCCACTTGTTCTTGAGAAGCCGGGCCGGCTTGCCGCTGTAAACGCGTGACCTCACCGTGTCGGACGACGTCGCGGCGAGCAGCGCCTGGTGCAGCGCGGACGCTTCGATGCTTTCCGTGTACTCCCGCGTGGCCAGCCAGTACGAGCCGATCCAGGCCCCGGTCGCGCCGAGCGCGAGCGCGGCCACGACCTGACGCCCCGAGCCGATGCCCCCGGCGGCGAGCACGGGCACGTCGCCTCCGACCGCGTCGACGATCTCGGGCACGAGCACCATGCTGGCGATCTCCCCGGTGTGACCTCCGGCCTCGTAACCCTGGGCGACCACGATGTCGACGCCGTTGCTGACGTGCCTGGCGGCGTGCTGGGCCTTGCCGGCCAGCGCGGCCACCGCGACTCCCTTGCGGTGCGCGCTCGCGATGACGTCATCCGGCGGCGAGCCGAGCGCGTTCGCGATCAGCTTGACCGGATGGGAGAGCGCCACCTCGACGTGTGACCTGGCCACCGAGTGCAGCCAGCCGAGTACGCCGTCACGAGCGGGGCCGTCGGCAGGCAGCGGCGGAACGCCGAGCCGCAGCAAGGTCTGGTCGACAAACTCCTTGTGACCAGCCGGGATGAGCTGGTTGAGGTCGAACTGGGTGCCTTCGGCAGGTACCTTCGCCGGCATGACGACGTCAACCCCGTAGGGACGTCCGCCGGTGTTCTCGTCCATCCAGTTCAGTGCCGTCTCGAGTTCAGACGCGTCGTTGTAGCGCACGCAGCCGAGCACGCCGAAGCCGCCTGCCCTGCTGATCGCGGCGGCGACATGCTCGGAAGGAGTGAACCCGAAGATCGGGTACTCGATGCCGAACCGGTCGCAGATCGGAGTGCGGATCGGCATGATGTCAGGCTCCTAGCTTTTCTTCTGCGAACCTCTTGGCCCACGAGTAGTCGGCTTTACCGCTCGGGGTGCGCCCGATGGCGCCGGTTACCCAGATCGTCCGCGGCACCTTGTAGCCGGCCACGTGCCTTCGCACGACCGCCTCAAGGTCGGCGAGATCGAGACCGCGCCCGTCGCGGGCCTGGACGATGGCGGCGACCTGCTGGCCGAGGCGCTCGTCAGGAATGCCGATCACGAGCGCGTCGAACACGTCAGGATGCTGTTTAAGCGCGCTTTCCACTTCCTCGGGAAACACCTTTTCCCCGCCGGTGTTGACCGAGGAACTGCCGCGGCCGAGCAGCGTGAGCGTTCCGTCCTCCTCGACCCTGGCGAAGTCGCCTGGAACCACGTAACGCTCCCCGTCCACGGTGACGAAGATCTTGGCCGATTTCTCCGGGTCCTTGTAGTAACCGAGCGGTACATGCCCGCCGCGCGCTATCCGGCCGGTCTCACCAGGACCGACTTTCTTGCCTTCGTCGTCGATCACGATCGTCTTCGGCCCGGGGCTCACCGTCGGGCCGCCTAGCTGCTGCTTTCCCGCGGTGGCGAAGGAGATCCCGGTGAAGCCCGTTTCCGAGGAGCCGATCGCATCGGTGATGACCGCGTTCGGCAGCGCCGCGAAGACCGCGTCCTTCGTGTTCTGCGAGAACAGCGCGCCGTTCGATGACACGGAAAGGATCGACGAGCCGTCGTAGCCGCCCGCCGCGTAGGCGTCGATCAGCGGCCTTGCCATCGCGTCGCCGACGACGACGAGCACGTTGACCTTGTGCCGCTCGACCGCACGCCAGACCACTTCTGGGTCGAAGGCCCGGATCAGCACGACGGTGTCGCCGGTGAACAGGCTCATCAGCGCCGTCCACTGCGCGCTACCGTGAATGAGCGGCGCGACGCAAAGCTTGGCCATTCCTGGTCCGTTCGCCGTGCTCTGGGACTGTGCCCATTCGTCGGGAAGCGGCTGGCCGGTCAGGAAGTCGATCCCGCCGCCGAGCGTGCGCCAGACGTCCTCCATTCGCCACAGCACGCCCTTGGGGTATCCGGTGGTACCGCCGGTATAGAGGAGGTAAATGTCGTCGCCGCTGCGCGGCTCGAAGTCCCGCTCTCCTCCGGCGGCGGCCAGCGCCTCGTCGTAGGCCACGCCTGGGGTGCCAGGCGCGGCTTCTGTTCCGTCGTCGATGACCACGGCGCCCTTGATCGTGGGCGCATCGGGCAGTACCTTCGCGACCAGCGGCGCGAACTCCCTGTCATACACGAGCGCGACGAGGTCGGCGTCGGTGACCATGTACCGAAGTTCGCCTTCGACGTACCTGAAGTTGATGTTGACCGTCCTCGCGCGCAGCTTGTAGCTGGCAAGCAGCGTCTCGAGCGCCTCGATCGAGTTGCGCGCGTAAAGGCCGACGTGATCGTCCTTGCCGACGCCGAGGCCAGCCAGATGGTGCGCGAGCCTGGTCGACCGCTCGTCAAGTTCCCTGTAGGTCACCTGCCGGTCGCCGCAGGCCACGGCGATCCGCTCGGGGACCGCGTCGGCGGCGTGCTCGAACAGGTCGGCGATGTTGAGTGCCATGGGACGAAACTAGAACCTGTTACTGTTTTTAGGCAACCCCGGTTCCAGGCAACCCGGCCGAGTAAGGAGATCACATTAATGACGAGCGAGCCCGCCGAGGAGCCGCACGCCCTGATCGAGCAGCGCGGGCACGTGCTGATCGTCACGCTCAACCGCCCGAAGGCACGCAACGCGCTCAGCGGGCCGATGATGGCGCTCATGCGCGAGGCGTGGGACCTGGCCGACTCTGACAAGGACATCAGGGTCGCGATCTTGACCGGCGCGGGCGGCGCGTTCTGCGCCGGCGCCGACCTGAAGGCGATGACCAGTTCGCATCCCGGTGACTCGTTCGCCTCCGGCCTGGACGTGACCAGGATCGATGCCCTGCTCAAGGGCAGGCGCCTGACCAAGCCCCTGATCGCGGCCGTCGAGGGACCGGCGATCGCTGGCGGCACGGAGATCCTGCAAGCCACCGACATCAGGATCGCGGGAGAAAGCGCCCGCTTCGGCATCTCAGAGGCACGCTGGGGATTGTTCCCGCTCGGCGGCTCGGCGGTCAGGCTGGTGCGGCAGATCCCTTACACGGTCGCCGCCGACCTGCTGCTGACCGGCCGGCACATCACCGCTCCTGAGGCACAGCGGATCGGCCTGATCGGCGAAGTCGTGCCCGACGGGCAGGCACTGACCCGCGCACTCCAGGTAGCCGAGATGATCGCCGCCAACGGGCCGGTCGCGGTGCAGGCCATCTTGCGCACTCTCAGGGAAACCGAGGGCATGCGGGAAAACGACGCGTTCGAGGTCGA
>DATJLT010000391.1:0-7740 GCA_035509195.1 Streptosporangiaceae bacterium
GATGCCGCCAGACAGGGCAAGGATCGCTGAACTGAAGCCGTTCTTGACGACGTAGTCACGGGTGCCGAGCACCAGTGCTCTGTAGACCTCGGCGAGGTCGTCGAGCCTTGGCCATAGTGCCCTGGTCTCGGCGCTCCCGGCCGGTGCCTGGCCCGCGGCCGGCAACGTGACCCTGCGGATCGTCATCGTCGTGCCGTCGCAGGCGTCAGCGGGCGAATCGCCGTCGGTCAGGGCCTGGTCGGCGGCCGGAAGCTCCAGGTCAACCACGACCAGCGTCTCTTCGAACTGCGGCCCGCGTGCCACGACCGCTCCCGCGCCGTCGACGACGATCGAGTCGCCGTCGAACACCAGCTCGTCCTGCCCGCCAACGAGGTTGACGTAAGCGAGCGCGGCGCCAGCCTCGGCTCCCCTGCGCAGGCAGAGCTCGACCCGCTCGGTGCCCTTGCCCCGTTCGTAAGGCGACGCGTTCGGCACGACGAGCAGCCCTGCTCCTGCCTGCCTGGCTACAGAAACGGGTCCGCCTTCTTGCCAGAGGTCCTCGCACACCGCCACGGCAACGTCGACTGCCTCACCGGAACCGGCGGCCAGGCGGAAGACGGGAAGCACGTCACCAGGTACGAAGTACCTGAACTCGTCAAAGACGCCGTAGTTCGGCAAGTGGTGCTTCGCCGACTTAAGCACCACGTTTCCCCCGTACAGGACCGCGGCAGCATCGAGCGGTGCCCCGGTGGGCAGGCCTACTCGCGGCCTGATGCCCGCCTTCCTGTCGAGGTACCCGACCACTACTGCGATCTCGCCTAGCCCCTCTGCGGCTAGCCTGGCGGCTGTACGGTCGAGCGCGGCGATCGAGGCGTCAACAAAGGACGCGCGCAGCGCGAGGTCTTCGACCGGGTAACCGGTGAGCATCATCTCGGGAAACACGACGACCCTGGCCCTGGCCGCGACCGCCCTGGCCGTCCAGGCGATGACGGCGTCGCAGTTGCTGTCAAGATCGCCGACGGTGGAGTTCACTTGCGCTAGCGCAATCCGCATCTCAGGCACCCCAACAGCTTAAATCCGGATCTTCCAAAGGCCCCGCAGGGTAGATCCATCCCTAACCGGCGGGTCGCGTTACCACCAGGAAACCTGGACCAGGCAGACTGTCGACGTGGACAGGCAGGAAGAATTCGTGCTCCATACCCTTGAGGAGCGCAACATCAAGTTCGTGCGGCTCTGGTTTGCCGACATCCTCGGGCAGCTCAAGTCCGTAGCCGTGGCGCCGGCCGAGCTGGAAGGCGCGTTCGCCGAGGGCATCGGCTTCGACGGCTCGGTCGTCGAAGGCTTCTCCAGGGTCTACGAGGCCGACATGATCGCCAAGCCGGACCCCTCGACGTTCCAGCTCATGCCGTTGCCAGACGGCTCTACCGGGGTGGGCCGGATGTTCTGCGACATCCTGCTGCCCGACGGCAAGCCGTCGCACGCCGACCCCAGGTACGTGCTCAAGCGCGCCCTGGCGAAGGCGAGCGGGCTTGGCTTCACGTTCTACACGCATCCGGAGATCGAGTTCTTCCTGCTGCGCGAGCGGCCGGAGCCGGGTGGCAAGCCCAGGCCGATCGACCAGGGCGGCTACTTCGACCACACTCCGCACAGCACGGCACGCGACTTCCGCAAGTCCGCGATCGAGATGCTCGAGACCATGGGCATCTCGGTCGAATTCAGTCACCACGAGGGAGCGCCTGGCCAGCAGGAGATCGACCTGCGTTATGCCGACGCGCTGAGCACGGCAGACAACATCATGGCTTTCCGGCTGGCGATGAAAGAGGTCGCACTTGACCAGGGTGTCTACGCGACGTTCATGCCCAAGCCGTTCACCGAGCATCCCGGCTCTGGCATGCACACGCATATGTCCCTGTTCGAGGGGGACCGCAACGTGTTCTACGACCCGGGCGGCGAGTTTCAGCTATCGAAGACCGGTCGCGCGTTCATCGCCGGCTTGCTGGCTCACGCCGCGGAGATCACGGCGGTCTGCAACCAGTGGGTGAACTCCTACAAGCGCCTCTGGGGCGGCACCGAGCGGATCGCGGGCGCGGGCGGCGAGGCCCCCGCTTACATCTGCTGGGGTCACAACAATCGTTCGGCGCTGATCAGGGTGCCGATGTACAAGCCGAAGAAGGGCAACGCGACCAGGATCGAATTCCGCTCGCTCGACTCGGCCTGCAATCCTTACCTGGCTTTCGCGCTGATACTCGCGGCCGGACTGAAGGGCGTGGAAGAGGACTACGAACTGCCGCCTGGCGCCGAGGACGACGTCTGGGCGCTGACGCCCGCAGAGCGCCGCGCGCTCGGCATCTCGCCGCTGCCGCAGAGCCTGTCTGACGCCTGCAACGTGATGCAGACCAGCGAGCTTGCCGCCGAGACGCTCGGCGAGCACGTGTTCGATTTCTTCCTGCGTAATAAGCGGGAGGAATGGCAGGAGTACCGGCGTCAGGTCACCGAGTTCGAACTGGACAGGTATTTGTCGATCCTGTAGGAACCGTTCCCCTGTCCTTTGCGTCCTATAGCGTATGAGCAAGGACCAGCTTCATCCGCCGCGCGGTCTGGCGACGGCGACCTACAGCGGCCTCGCGGTCGTCGGCCTCGCCGCGCTGGCCCTCGTCGGCGCCAGCAGCCCGACGGCGGCTTCACCGCGCGAGGGCGAAGCCGCCCGCCAGGCGCCGGCTTCCGCGCAGCAGGGCGAGCCGCCGTTCGCGACCCGCGCGGAGGCACGCAGGCTCGGCCGCCGGTTCCTGGCCATCGCCGTCCTGCCGCCGGGGACACGCCGGTTCACCGGCAAGCACGTGCCAGCCGACCTGCGCCACCCGGTCGAGACGATCGCCGCCAGTTCTTACCTCGATGTGCACAGGATCTTCACCGCTGACCGGCCCATGCGCGCGGTGATCAGGTTCCTTGACCGCCACCACCCGGAGGGCATGACGCGGACCGGCAGCGGCGAGTTCACCGACCACTGGCGAGTGGAGAAAGAGGTCGACTACACGCCGAGGCACACCCCGGCCGCTTACGAGGAGATCGACCTGCTCGTCGAGGTCGTCGCCGGCCGTCACGGCCACGCTGGCATCCGCACCGACGCCCAACTTGTGTGGTATCCGCCGCGCTCCGCGGCCGAGCACCTGGACGCTGATCACTTCAAGAGCGTGACCATCAGGGCCGTCATCTACGGCACGGGCGTCGGCCATGAGCGCCGCACCTTCCGCCAGCACGCCATCATCAGCAAGCTGGCCCGCGTGCTCAACTCGGCCCCCGCATCACCCGGCGGCTGGATGAGCTGCCCGGCTATCTGGGAGACCTATACCCTCACCTTCACCCCGGTGAAGGGCGAGCCTGGCGCGACCGTCCAGGTCCCCGGCTGCTTCCAGTACGGCATCACGGTCGGCGGTCACGCTGAGCCCGCACTCGCCGACACCGGCAAGGTCGAGAAGATCGCGAACAATCTGCTGAGCGACTAACGTCAGAGGGTGGCGCAGTGGAGTGAACTTCTCAAACAGAACGCCGCCAGCTATGTGCGAGTAGCCATCGAGAACATCGGGCGGGAGTTCCCTGTCGGGCTCTTCCACACGATGACCGGGCCTGATGACCTTCCCAGGCGGCCCAGGGAGATCAACCCCGTGTTCTACGGCAGTTACGACTGGCATTCGTGCGTTGAGATGCACTGGCTGCTGGTGCGGCTGCTGCGGACGGCGAAGGACCTCGTGCCTGTCGGGGAGATCGTTGAGACGCTTGACCGGCAGTTCGACCCTGTGGCGCTGCTCAAAGAGGCCGAGTACATCGGCGGGCCTGACGGCCGGCGGGAGCGTCCTTACGGGTGGGGGTGGGCGCTCACCCTCGTTCACGAGGTGGCGCAGCTTGAGTCCGAGCCCGCAGCGCGCTGGTCGAAGGCGCTGATGCCGCTGGCGGATGCGCTCAATGACCAGTTCCTTAACTGGCTGCCTAAGGCTACCTATCCCGTCAGGCACGGCGTGCACGGTAACAGCGCGTTCGGGCTGGGGAGGGCGCTGCCTTACGCGCGAGCGCGATCGGCGGCGGGGGACGCACGGCTCGCGACCGCGATCACCGGAGCCGTCGCCCGCTGGTTCGGGTCCGACAGGGATTGCCCGGCGGGCTGGGAGCCTTCAGGGTCCGATTTCCTCTCGCCGGCACTTGTCGAGGCCGAGCTGATGACGCTGCTCCTGCCGCGAGATCAGTTCGCTGACTGGCTGCACGATTTCCTGCCAGGGATCGCGGAACGGCGGCCGGAGGCCATATTCCGAGCCGCTGTCGTATCGGATTCCTCGGATGGCCAGATCGCCCACCTGCACGGGCTGAACGCGAGCCGTGCCTGGTGCTGGCGGCGGATCGCGGAAAGCCTCCAGGAAGGCGACGAGCGGATCCCGGTCGCACGCCAGGCGGCGGAAATCCACGCCGACGCGTCGCTGCCGCACGTCCTCGGCGACGACTACGCGGTGGAGCACTGGCTGGCGGCTTACGCGGTACTGCTGCTGACCTGAGCTTCGCGCTACGGTGCTTGAGTGACGATGCCCCGCGGAGCGACGCTGGCCGGGCGACTGGCCGCGCTCGGGTTTGCCGACACCGCGCGGGCTGAATGGCTGCTGACCGGAGAACTCGGACTTGACGTGAGCGGCGCTGACGCGGGCCTGGTTACGGCGATCGCCGCTGCGGCCGATCCTGACCTGGCCCTGGCGGGGCTCGCGGCGCTGGTACCTGGTGAAGAACTGCGGGCCGCGCTGCGGTCGGAGTACGAACTGCGGACCAGGCTGATCACCGTGCTCGGCGTTAGCGCGGCGCTCGGGGAGCACCTGCGCAGGCACAAGGACGACTGGCGCCTGCTGAGGAACTCGGAACCAGCGCGGGGGGAACTCGCCGTCTCCACCGCGGAAGAACTGCGGATCTCCTACCGGCGGCGGCTGCTCGCTCTCGCGGCAAGGGACCTGACCGGCGCGGCTTCGCTAGATGAGGTCATGGCAGAACTCGCGGACCTCGCGGCGGCGGTCATCAGGGCAGCGCTCGGGATCGCTAAGTCACAGCTTCCAGCGGACGCCCCGGCTTGCAGGCTGGCCGTCATCGCGATGGGAAAGTGCGGCGCGAGGGAACTGAATTACGCCAGCGACGTTGACGTGATCTTCGTGGCGGAAGGCGCGGGCGATGGTGACGGGGACGCACTGCGCACCGCTACCCAGCTTGCGAGCGCGGTCATCAGGGTGTGCTCGGACAGCGGCACAGAAGGCGCGTTGTTCCCTGTCGACGCGGGCCTCCGGCCTGAGGGGAGGGTAGGTCCACTGGTGCGGACCCTGGCCAGCCACGTCGCGTACTACCAGCGGTGGGCCAAGACCTGGGAGTTCCAGGCCCTGCTCAAGGCCAGGCCAGTGGCCGGTGATGCCGGACTAGGGCAGGACTACCTTGACGCGCTCGCGCCGCTGGTCTGGCAGGCCGCGCACCGCGAGGGCTTCGTCTCCGACGTTCAGGCCATGCGAAGGCGCGTCGTCGAGAACCTGCCGGCCAGGGACGCGGACAGGGAGCTCAAGCTGGGTCCTGGCGGGCTGCGTGACATCGAATTCGCCGTGCAACTGCTGCAGCTCGTGCATGGCAGGGCCGACGACACGCTGCGTGATCCCGCGACGCTGCCCGCTCTTGCGGCGCTCGCGGCAGGCGGCTACGTCGGCCGGCAGGACGCGGTTAACCTGGCAGGCTCCTACCGGTTCCTGCGCGCCGTGGAGCATCTGCTTCAGCTACGCCAGCTTCGCAGGACTCACTCCCTGCCGGAGGACGAGGCCGTGCTGCGCCAGCTCGGGCGGGCGCTGCGGTCGCTCGGCTACCTGGCCGACCGGCCAGGCGATCCGGCCGCCGAACTGACCGCGCAGTGGCGCAAGCATGCAGCGGTGGCCAGGCAATTGCACGAGAAGCTGTTCTACCGCCCGCTGCTCGACGCCGTCGCGCGGCTGCCAAGCGACGTCATCAGGCTGACCTCGCAGGCTGCGAAGGAACGGCTCGAGGCGCTCGGTTACGTAGACCCCGCGGGTGCCCTGCGGCACATCGAGGCGCTGACCACCGGAGTCTCCCGCAAGGCGGCGATACAGCGGGCGCTGCTTCCTGCCATGCTCGGCTGGTTCGCGGACGCGCCAAGGCCGGACGCGGGACTGCTCGCCTTCCGGCAGGTCAGCGAGGCACTAGGCAGCTCGCCTTGGTATCTGCGGCTCCTGCGTGATGACACCAACGTGGCCTGGCGGATGGCCAGGCTGCTGGCCTCTGGCCGGTACCCGGTCGACCTGCTGCTGCGAGCACCAGGCGCGGTCGAGATGCTCGCCGACGAGAGCCTGCTCGCGCCACGGGCCAGAGACAGCCTGACAGCCGAGGCGCAGGCGGTGCTGCGGCGTCACGGTAAGGCCGATGGGGACGCCGTGGCCGGACTGCTTGCGCTGCGGCGCGGCGAGCTTCTCCGTACAGCCGCCGCCGACGTGCTCGGGCTCAGCGATCTCGACGAGGTCTCGACGGCGCTGACCACGATCACCTCGGTCACGATCGAGGGTGCGCTCAAGGTCGCAGAACGGGCGGTGGCGCGGACCGCCGGGCCGGAATTGCCTGCCAGGATGTGCGTGGTTGCGATGGGGCGTTATGGCGGAAAGGAAATGGGTTACGGCAGCGACGCGGACGTGCTTTTCGTTTACGAGCCGTTTCCCGGCATGGCTGAGGAAGTCGCGACCAGGGCCGCGCACGCCGTCGCCGAGGGGCTCAGGCAGATACTCGGGCGGCCGCGGCCCGACCCGTCCCTGCGGCTCGACGCCGATCTGCGGCCTGAAGGAAAGCAGGGCCCGCTGGTCCGGACGCTGCACGCTTACCGCACTTATTACCACAGGTGGGCGGCGCCATGGGAGGTGCAGGCGCTGCTGCGGGCAGCGCCGGTCGCTGGGGATGCCGGCCTCGGGCAGGCTTTCGCTGCCCTCGCCGACGAGATCAGGTTTCCGCCAGAAGGCATCGGAGAACTCGCCGTCAGGGAGATCAAGCGCGTCAAAGCGCGCATGGAGGCGGAACGGATTCCGCGCGGAGTCGATCCCGCCCTTCATGTCAAGCTCGGACGCGGCGGGCTGACCGACACCGAGTGGGTGGCGCAATTGCTTCAGCTTCAGCATGGCGGCGTGGTGCCTGGCCTGCGGACGACGAGCACGCTTGACGCGCTGGCGGCGGCGCGAGAGGCCGGGCTGCTTCGCGGTGAGGACGCGGCAGCGCTGACGGCGTCGTGGCGGCTCGCGGCGAGGATCAGGAACGCGATCATGCTAGCGACCGGGCGTGCCTCCGACGTGCTGCCGCTGGCGCAGCCCGACCTCGCCGCCACGGCGAGACTGCTTGGATACCCGCCTGACTCGTCGCAGGACCTCGTGCAGGACTGGCGTAAAGCGGCGCGGCGCGCCCGCGCGGTCATGGAGCGCGTCTTCTACGGAGGCGTCCCCTGAAGCGACCGTTCGGCTCGCCGCCGCTTGTGCCGTAGTCCTGGATATCCGGCCGTGCCGCGGCCGGTCAGATGAGCTTGACGTCGTGCGCGGTAACGTCGGCGTCCTCCAGGCTGTCGAGGCGCCTCTTGATGGAGTTCAGCACTTCGACCTCGGCTTCGGTGAGTGAGGCGAAGACTTCCTGCTGCTCCTTCGTCAGCAGGTCAACCGGGTTGCCCGCAGCGCGCAACGCAGCCAGCGCATCGAACGTCATGAAATTCTCCCC
>DATJLT010000392.1:0-14471 GCA_035509195.1 Streptosporangiaceae bacterium
TGTGTGCTGCCCTCAATCCGGGGTTTGTGGGTGGCCGGGCGGGGCCGGCCGGGGCCGGCAGGGGCCGGGCGGGGCCGGCAGGGGCCGGGCGGGGCCGGCAGGGGCCGGGCGGGGCCGGCCGGGGCCGGGAGCCGAACAGCTGACCCCATCAAACCGGGGTTTGGTGTTGCGCGCACCCCATCAAACTGGGGTTTGGTGTTGGCCGGGCAGGCCGGCAGGCCGGGGACGCTGGAGCGACGGACGGCCTGCGTGCGACGGGCGGTCTGCTCGCGCAGGTCGAACCTCGCGCTCGGCTACGTTGCCAGGTATTCGCGCAGCATCTGAGCGCGGCCTGGGTGGCGGAGCTTGATCAGGGTTTTTGACTCGATCTGCCTGATGCGCTCCCTCGTCACCCCGAAGTCCCTGCCAACCTCCTCAAGCGTGCGCGGATGCCCGTCGATCAGCCCGAACCTGAGCTGGATGACCCGCTGCTCCCTCGGGGAGAGAGTGTCGAGCACCTGCTCTAGCTGGTCCTGGAGCATCATGAAAGCGGCCGCTTCGATCGGCACCACCGCGTCGGCGTCCTCGATGAAGTCGCCGAGGTCGGAGTCCTCCTCGCCGATCGGAGCCTGGAGCGACACCGGCTCCTGAGCTATCCGCTGGATCTCGGCGACGCGGTCGGCCGCCATCCCCATCTCGAGCGCGACCTCTTCTGGCGTTGGCTCCCTGCCCAGGTCCTGATGCAACTGACGCTGGACCCTGGCCATCTTGTTGATCGTCTCGACCATGTGCACGGGGATGCGGATGGTCCGCGCCTGATCGGCGATGGCGCGGGTGATCGCCTGCCTGATCCACCAGGTCGCGTACGTGGAGAACTTGTAGCCCTTGGTGTAGTCGAACTTCTCGACGGCCCTGATCAGGCCCAGGTTCCCTTCTTGTATCAGGTCAAGGAACACCATGCCCCTGCCGATGTACCGCTTGGCGATCGACACGACGAGCCTGAGGTTGGCCTCGATCAGGCGCTGCCGCGCCCGCATCCCCTCCTCAGCGATGACACCGAGTTCGTACTCGGTCGCCTCCCCCGTGGCGCCGGGATCGCATGACAGCATTTCCTGCGCGAACAGGCCGGCTTCTATGGCCTTGGCCAGCTCCACTTCGTCGTGGGCGGTTAGCAGCGGCACCTTGCCGATCTCGCGCAGGTAGATGCGCACGAGGTCGCTGGTGCCCGCACGGCGGGCTCGCTCCGCACTGGCGGACGCCCGAGGTTCATCCAGGTCACCGTCCTCCGAGCTGGGTTCGGTGATCTCGACGCCGTCGTCGGCCAGGACGCGCAGGATCTCGTCGATGGCGTCAGGCAGCAGCTCTGACCGTTCGAAGGCCGCGTTGAGTTCGGGGAGGCTCACGGTGCCGCTCTCCCGCGCGCGCACGATGAGGTCGGTTACCTGATCCGCCGTTGGAGCAAGCGCTGTGGTCATGCACAACAGTCTGCGGCAGTTACGCTCCGTCGCGAGATTAGAAAATTGTCACCTGGAGGTTAGTTTGAGACTCACCCTGACCAGGTACAACCCCACCTTCAGGCATCTTCCCCGCGTTCGAGCAGTAGCTTACGCCGCTGCTCAAGCGCCACCAGGTCGCCGAACAGGTGGTTGTAGTCGCTTTCTTCGGTCACGGGGTTCATGCGCTGAAGCCTGGTTTTCACCACCGCGATCCTCCTTGACACGGCCATCGCCTCCAGGTGGCTCAGCAGTTCGCTGGCGTAGCGGGTGTCGGGTTCGCCGCTCTCGCCCGGCGCCTCGACCGGCTCGACCGCGAGCCTGGTCAGGAACTTCCTTGCGTTGTCGTGCGGTGCGGAGTCGAGCAGCATTTCCACCCACTCGCGTGGCGACACGGCCGAGGCGACGCCGCCGCAGCCGGCCACGAGGTCGCGCACCGCCCGGTGCGAAGGTGCGGTGAATACGTCGACGGTAAGCCCGTCGAAGGCAGGCCCGAGCAGCGCGGGTCGCTGCAGGGCCAGCTTGAGCACCTGTCTCTCCAGGCTCGTCACCGGGTCGGACGGATCGTAAACCGCCGTCTCTGGAACCCGAGGCGCGGGCACAGGCGCGGGCCTGTGACGGCCACCTGAGGCACCGCCAGGGATATGCGCGCCGATCCTGTTGAGCACGAGGTTCTCATCCATCAGGCCAAGCCACCGGTCCACCTTCACCGCGTAGACCTTGCGCAGCGCCACGTCCTTGATCCCGGCGACGATCTTCGCTGCCGCGTCTAGCGCCGCGATCCGGCCCTCGGCAGAGTCCAGGTCATAATCGCTGATCGCGCTCCTGACCGCGAACTCGTACAGCGGAACCCGGCTCGCGACCATGTCGCGAACGGCCGCGTCTCCTTCCTTGACCCGCAGGTCACAGGGGTCCATACCATCGGGCTGCACGGCGATGAACGTCTGCGTCCTGAACCGCTCCTCCATCCCGAACGCACGCAATGCCGCCCGCCGGCCCGCCGCGTCGCCGTCGAACGTGAAGATCACTTCTCCCCAGAGCTGACGGTCGTCCATGATCAGCCGGCGCAAGATCCCGATATGCCCCTCGCCGAAAGACGTGCCGCTCGTCGCCACCGCGGTCGTGAGGCCCGCCAGGTGGCAGGCCATGACGTCGGTGTAGCCCTCGACGATGACCGCCTGCCGCCGCTGGGCGATGTCACGTTTGGCCAGGTCGGCACCGTAAAGGACCGAGCTTTTCTTGAAGATCGGCGTCTCCGGGGTATTCAGGTACTTCGGCCCGTTGTCCTCGGCGGCCAGCTTGCGTGCCCCGAACGCGATCACGTCGCCAGACAGGTCCCTGATCGGCCAGATCAGCCGTCCCCTGAACCTGTCCAGGATCCCGTGCCGACCAGGTCCCGCGAGTCCGCCTGAGAGCAGCTCATCTTCGGTAAAGCCGCGCCCGCGCAGGTGCCTGGTGGTGACCTCCCAGTCGTCAGGGGCAAAGCCCACGCCGAACCGCTGGGCGTCAGTCAGCTCGAATCCCCGTGCGCTCAGGAACTCCCTGCCAGGCCGGCCTGCCGGAGTCAGGAGCTGCTCGGCGTAGAATTCGGCGGCGACCCGGTGCGCCTCAATCAGACGCCGGCGCCGCGACTGCTCCTGACCAGGGACATGACCGCCCTGCTCGTAGCGCAGTTCGATGCCCGCGCGGGCCGCGAGGCGCTCGACCGCCTCGGTGAAGTCCAGGCTGTCGATCTTGCGGACGAACGAGATGACGTCGCCGCCCTCGACGCACGAGAAGCAATACCACAGGCCACGCGCGGGGGTGACGTTGAACGATGGCGTCTTCTCCTCGTGGAACGGGCAAAGCCCCTTGAGCGAGCCGCCACCGGCGTTGCGTAGCTGCAGGTACTCGCCGACGACCTCAGCGATCGGCGAGCGGTTACGCACTAGCTGAAGGTCTTCGTCGCGGATCCGGCCAGGCACACGCACCTCCCGCTTCCGGCTGTCGCCCCCAGTCAGCCGAGTCTAGTCGGCAGCCGCACTCACCAGCGCTGGTAATCTCTCCGGCGTGTCCAGCTTTCTTGTGCTCTGGGATGTCGACTTCACGCTTGTGAACACCCGCGGCGTAGGTATCCATCTCTACCAGCTCGCGTTCCGCGACCTCTACGGTCGTGACCTTCCGCCTGAAGGCGAGAAAGCGGACATGGCCGGCCGAACAGACCGCGCGATCGTGCTCGACGTGCTGGCCACGGCCGGCGTCCCCGACCCTCCAGGCGAAGTAAGCCGGTTCGAGGCCGCTCTCGCCCGCCTGGCACCGGCCGTCGAGGATATGGTCAAAGCCAAAGGCCGTGTTATGCCAGGGGCATCAGCGGCGCTCGGCGCCCTTACCAGCCGGTCGGCATTCCAGTCGGTCCTCACGGGCAACGTCCGGGCGATGGCGGAGGTCAAGCTCGCGCCGTTCGGGCTGCTCAAGTACCTCGACCTGGACATAGGCGCTTACGGCGACGAAAGCGCGGTGCGGGCTGATCTCGTGCACCTGGCACGTGGCCGGGCAACGAGCACGCACTGGAAGAGCTTCCACGGCCAGGCCACGATCCTCGTCGGCGACACCCCGCTGGACATCGAGGCAGCCCGCGCCACCGGCGCGCGGAGCGTCGGCGTGGCGACAGGCCGTTTCTCCGAGGCTGAGCTCATCGCCGCGGGCGCCGACGCCGTCCTCGCCGACCTAACCGACACGGAAGCGGTAGTCAACGCAGTGGTTACGCCCTGAACCACCCCCTGAGGCCCCGCGCCGGCGCCCCGGCCGACCCGGCCGGACCGGCCGGCCAACACCAAACCCAGGTTTGATGGGGCGCGCGCACCCCCAAACCCCGGATTGAGGGCAGCACGCACCCGCAAACCCCGGATTGAGGGCAGCACGCACCCACAAACCCCGGATTGAGGGCGGCACACATCCGCAAACCCCAGATTGAGGGCAGCAGGCACGGTCAGAGGCCTTGGGCTCACCAGCCGCGTGCGGCGTAGTGCTCCTGCGGCGCTAGGGTGTCCAGGTTGATGCCGACCATAGCCTCGCCCAGGCCGCGCGAGACCTTGGCGATCAGCTCAGGGTCGTCGTAGAACGTCGTCGCCTTGACGATGGCGGCGGCCCTGGCCGCCGGGTCGCCCGACTTGAAGATCCCTGACCCGACGAAGACACCGTCCGCCCCTAGCTGCATCATCATGGCAGCGTCCGCGGGCGTCGCGATCCCTCCCGCGGTGAACAGCACCACGGGCAGCTTGCCCGCCCCTGCGACCTCAGCTACCAGGTCGTAGGGTGCCTGGAGCTCTTTGGCGGCAGAAAAAAGCTCTTCTTCAGGCAAGGTGGAAAGACGCTTGATCTCGGCGCGTATGTTCCGCATGTGCCTGGTTGCCTCGATCACATTGCCGGTGCCCGCCTCGCCCTTCGACCTGACCATGGCGGCGCCTTCCGTGATCCTCCGCAGCGCCTCGCCCAGGTTCGTAGCGCCGCAGACAAAGGGGACGGTGAAGGCCCACTTGTCGACATGATGTGCCTCGTCGGCCGGGGTGAGGACCTCGGACTCGTCGATGTAGTCCACGCCGATCGCCTGGAGCACCTGAGCCTCGACGAAATGCCCGATCCGGCACTTGGCCATGACCGGGATCGAGACCGCAGCGATGATGCCGTCGATCATGTCGGGGTCGCTCATCCGCGCTACCCCGCCCTGCGCCCTGATGTCGGCGGGCACCCGTTCGAGCGCCATCACCGCTACCGCGCCTGCGTCCTCGGCGATCTTGGCTTGCTCCGGGGTGACGACGTCCATGATCACGCCGCCCTTGAGCATGTCGGCCATGCCTCGCTTGACGCGCTGCGTGCCGGTGGATGGCAGTGCGGCCGCGCTGCTCGCGAGGCTGTCGGGAGTGGTGGTGCTGCCGGGTGCGCCATGGACTGACACGGGAATTCCTTACCTTGAGAACGATGCCTTATCTCTATGGTAGGTCGCTGAAGGGCCGTTCAGCCCGCGAGGTGGGGCATGTCAGTTCCCTGCTCGTCCATCGCGCTCGGTGTGAGCGTGTCGTCAATCTCGAAGAACTCGGGCATCGGCGCGGTTCCGGCGAGCCGCAGCACACGAGCCAGCCAGCGCCGGCGGGCCGCGATGGTCCTGGCGACCGCGGCGTTGTAGAACTTCCTGGCAAGGAACACCTGATGGGCGGTCGACTCGAGTTCGTCAAGCAGTTCGTCGGCACCGTCGCGATGCCTGGCTTCGAGGAACGAGCGGAAGTCCGGCTGGTTGAGTACCGTGCGGAGCGTCCTGGTCAGTTCGCTTTCCGCTAGCTCCCTGCCTTCGCTGGTCGAGCGGGCGCTGTGCGCGTGGTCGGCGAGCACGAGGCTGGTCGCCGGGTCGAGCAAACCTGAGGCAGCCAGTTCGAGCGCCACGGAACTGCGCCTGACCAGCGCCGCGTCGAGCGAGGCCCGGGCGGTCTCCAGCCTGGTGTGCAGCCGGTCGAGCCGGCCAGCACGCCAGGACACGTACACGCCGATCATCGCGACCGCGAGCAGGATGAGGACGCTGATCAGCGGTGCCATCAGGCGCTCACCACCGACAACGCCGCCCCTGGCAGCACCGCCCCGTAGACCTTCAGCACGTCGCGGGCGATCTTCGGCCAGTCGTAGTCGCGCACCGCGGCGGACGCGGCAGCAGACAGCATGGCCCGCTTCCCCGGATCATCGAGCAGGCGGCCGATCGCGGCGGCGAGGTCTCCGGCGTTGCCGTTGTCGAACAGTTCGCCGGCCCGGCCGCCGCGCAGGACACGGCGGAACGCGTCGAGATCGCTGGCCACGATCGGCGCCCCTGCCGCCATCGCCTCGGCAAGCACGATCCCGAAGCTCTCGCCCCCCGTATTCGGCGCGCAGAACACGTCGACCGAATGATAAACCTGCACCTTGACTGCCTCGGCGACCTGCCCCAGCAGCACGACCCGCTCACGGAGAGCGGGCGGCACCCGGCCGGCCACCTCCATGACATCACCGGGTCCCGCGATCAGCAACCGCAGGCCAGGCCGCTCGGCACCGACCTCCTCGAAGGCTCGCAGCAGTACCTGCAATCCCTTGCGCGGCTCGTCCATGCGGCCGAGAAACCCGATGGCACCGCCCTCGCCCGGCCAGCCGGGCAGCGACTCGGCCTTCTCATAGCGGCTGACGGTCACGCCGTTGGGTATCAGGACCGCGTCACCGCCCAGATGCCTGACCAGCGTGCTGCGGGCCGCTTCTGACACCGCGATCCAGCCGTTGATCTTCTCGAGGGCCGACCGCAGCATCGGCTCGGCGACATGCAGCACCCGCGAGCGCAGCGTCGCTCCGTGGACGGTCGCCACGATCGGAATGTCGGCCACCCAGCAGGCCAGCAGCGACAGGCTAGGCGCGGCCGGCTCATGCACGTGAAGCAGGTCGAAGCCGCCGTCCTTGACCCAGCGCCTGACCCGGTTAGCCGACAGCGGACCGAACGCGAGCCGCGCGACCGACCCGTTGTAAGGAACAGCGACCGCCCGCCCTGCGGGGACCACGTAGCCAGGCAGGTCGTGCTCTTCGTCGGCGGGCGAGATCACGGAGACCTCGTGCCCGAGATCGATCAGGGCCTCGGCGAGGTCCCTGATGTGCTCTTGCACGCCCCCCGGCACGTCCCAGGAGTAGGGGCAGACCAAGCCGATTCTCACAACGCGCCTGTCCCTTCGGCCTCTACCGTCTCTGACGGTTCCGCGTCCATCGGCTCCGCGTCGATCGGCTCCGCGTCCATCGGCTCCGCGTCCATCGGGTCGGCAGGCTTGCCGTTCTTCTCAGCGGCCCGCTGGCGGGCCGCGACCTTCGCCCTGGCGGCGGCGAGCCGGTCAGCGTCCAGGTCACCGACGAAGACACGCTGGAGCATGTGCCAGTCGGCTGGATGCTGCCTGATGCCCTCTTCGAACCGGCGCGCGACCTCCTGCGTCATCGCGGCGGCCTTCTGCCACCTGTCGCCTTCGGCAGGCACAGGGATCTCCTCGAATACGTGGACGCCCCAGCCATCGCCTTCGAACCAGAGCACCGCGGGCATCAGCGCGGCACCGGTCTGCACGGCGAGGGCCGCCGAGCCGCTCATCATCAGTGCTCTTTCCCCGAAGAAGTCAACCTCAACGCCGCTGCCAGTGACATCGCGATCAGAAGGGAGCGCGACCAGTTTGCCGTCGCGCAGGCGCCTGGCGAGCACGCCGAACGGATGAGTACCGCCCGAGGCTGGCAGCACCTCCATGCCAAGACCCTCGCGGAAGGCGAAGAATCGCCGGTAAAGGGACTCGGGCTCAAGGCGCTCCATGACCGTGGTGAACGAGAGGGCACCGCGGTTAATGACCCAGACGGCTGCCTGATCCCAGTTCCCCGTATGGGTCAGCGGCACGACCACGCCCCGGCCGGATTTGAGGTGCCCGAGCATTTCCTCGACCTGGCCCGATTCGTGCATTCCCGCGCAAATCCGATCAACAGACATCACGGGCAACCGGAAGATTTCCAGCCAGTACCTGGCGTAAGAGCGCATGGCTTCCCTGGACAGGGTTCTGAGTTCCTTGCCGCTCGGCTCCGGGCCGATGACGCGGCGCAGGTTGCCCTCGAGCACCCGCACGCTCGGTCCCTGCCTGCGCCACGCTAGGTCGGCGAAGAAGCGGAACGCCCCGGCCGCGGCCGGCTCGGGCACCCGGCAGAGCACCGACCAGCCGAGTGCGTACGCAACGCCGGTGAGCTTGGCTTTCATATCCACTTTCGTCCCCGGCACGTGATACCTCCGAAGCTTAGGTTCGCACTTAGGTTCGCACCGACTGGGTCGCCTTGCGGACGGCGTGCACGCGCTGGCCGAAGGTGATCGCGCTGAGCACGGCCAGGATCCAGAGCCCGATGGCAAGCACATACGGTACGCCGAGTCCGGCAAGTCCGATAGCGACGAGACCGATGAGCAACCGTTCGGTCCGCTCGGCTATGCCTACGTCGCATTTGACGCCAAGCCCCTCGGCCCGCGCCTTCGCGTACGACACGAGCAGGCCGGCGACCAGGCAGAACAGCGCGACCGCGGCGACCGGCCTGTCGTGCCCGCCGGTCGCGAGCCAGATCGCGACCCCGCCGAACACCGAAGCGTCCCCGACCCTGTCTAGCGTCGAGTCGAGGAACGCGCCGAACTTGCCAGTGGTGCCCTGGATCCTGGCGAGCGCTCCGTCGAGCATGTCGGTGAGCACGAAGCCGGTGCACACCATGCAGCCTGCGAACAAGTGCCCGGTCGGGAACAGCGCCAGCGCACCGGCGGCCATGCCCACGGCCCCGAGCACGGTCAGCATGTTCGGGGTAATCGGTGTTTTAGCGAGAGCCTTGCCAACCGGCGTGAGCAGGCGGCCAAGACCAGGCCTGAGTGCTTTCAGCATGTCCGTTTGATCTTACTGGCGGGCAATCGATCAGTTTCACCACCGCGCCGCCGCTGTGGATTACCTTCCAGTTCGCTCCGAGGGCTTGTGGACGACCCGCCATGGGTAAAGGCTGGCACAAGCAGCAGCCAAACATGAACGCAAGGAGGCGGTGGTATGGCGGACAAGGCAACAGCAGGGGCCGCTGGCAGGGCACCGGCGGCCGGCCAGCCCGAGAGCGTGCGGAACGTCGTGCTGGTCGGCCACTCTGGAGCTGGGAAGACGACTCTGGTTGAGGCGCTGCTCGCAAACACAGGCACGATCCAGCGGATGGGCCGGGTGGAAGACGGCGGCACCGTCAGCGACTTCGATGAGGTCGAGATCAGGCAGCAGCGCTCCGTCAACCTCACCTTGGCGCCTTTCACGCACGCGGGCATCAAGATCAACCTGCTCGACACGCCGGGTTACGCCGACTTCATGGGCGACCTGCGGGCCGGGCTGCGGGCGGCGGACGCCGCCTTGTTCACGGTGTCGGCGGCGGACGGTGTTGACGGCCTGACAGCAATGCTGTGGGACGAGTGCGCGGTGTCAGGCACGCCGAGGGCGGTCGTGATCACCAAGCTCGATCACCAGCGCGGCAACTTCGACGAAGCACTCGAAGCGTGCAGGTCAGCGTTCGGAAACTCGGTTTCCCCCCTTTACCTGCCTGTCGGCGACGGCCAGGGCACGGTCAACGGCCTCATTGGGCTGCTGTCCGAACGCTATTTCGAGTACGCGGGCGGTAAGCGCACGGAACGCGACCCCGCGGAAGGCGATCTTGACCGGATGGCCGAGGCTCGCGGCGAGCTGATCGAGTCGATCATCGAGGAGAGCGAAGACGAAGGCCTCATGGACAGGTACCTGTCCGGCGAGGTGATCGATCAGAAGGTTCTGATCGATGACCTGGAAAAGGCGGTCGCACGTGGCAGCTTCTATCCGGTGATCCCTGTGGCCGCGCAGCAGGGCGTGGGCCTGCAGGAACTGCTCGAGCTTATGACGCAGGCATTCCCTGCCCCAGCCGAGCATCCGATCCCCTCGGTGACCACCCCTGACGGCAAGCCGGTCAGCGGCATTTCCGCTGACCAGAACGGCCCTCTGCTCGCCGAGGTCGTCAAGACGACCTCCGACCCATACGTGGGCAGGATCAGCCTGGTCCGCGTGTTCTCAGGCACCCTGCGACCCGACGTTACCGTGCATGTCTCAGGACACGGCCGGTCTGCCAGCGGGCACCCCGACCACGACGAGGATGAGCGGATCGGCGCGCTGACGTCGCCGCTCGGCAAGACCCAGCGGACCATCTCGTCATGCGTGGCCGGCGACATCTGCGCCGTGGCCAAGCTGACCAGCGCGGAAACCGGCGACACCCTGTCGGACAAGGAAAAGCCGCTGCTGATGGAATCGTGGACGATGCCGGAGCCGCTGCTGCCGATCGCGATCGTCGCGAAGTCCAAGGCGGACGAGGACAAGATGTCGCAGGCGCTGGCCCGGCTAGTCGCCGAGGACTCGACGCTGCGCCTGGAGAACAACGCGGAGACCCACCAGCTAGTGCTCTGGTGCATGGGCGAGGCCCACTCCGACCTGCTGCTTGACCGCCTGGGCAGCCGCTACGGCGTCGCGGTGGAAACGACCGCGCTGCGGGTGCCGCTCCGCGAGACCGTCGCAGGAAAGGCCCAGGGCCTCGGCCGCAACGTGAAGCAAACCGGCGGTCACGGCGAGTACGCGATCTGCAACATCGAACTTGAGCCACTCCCCTCCGGCAGCGGCCTTGAGTTCGTCGACAAGATCGTCGGCGGCGTGGTCCCCCGCCAGTTCATACCGTCCGTAGAAAAGGGCGTCCGCACCCAGATGGAGCAGGGTGTCATCGCCGGGTACCCGATGGTGGACATCAAGGTCACGCTCTACGACGGCAAGGCCCACTCGGTTGACTCGTCGGACATGGCCTTCCAGAAAGCCGGCCGGGCCGCGCTGCGCGACGCCGCGGACAAGGCGACACCGCAGCTACTCGAACCCGTCGACGAGGTCTCCGTGCTGATCGGAGACGACTACGTCGGTGCCGTGATGTCTGACCTGTCCTCGCGGCGCGGCCGCGTGCTCGGCACCGAGTCGGTGGCAGGCGGGCGGACCCTGGTCAAGGCGGAGATCCCCGAACTCGAACTGGTGAGGTACGCGATCGACCTCCGGTCCATCTCCCAGGGCACCGGCTCGTTCTCGCGTTCCTACCTCCGCTACGAGCCGCTTCCCTCCCACCTGGCCGACAAGGTAGTAACCGAGGCCAAGCACGACTGACGCGGCTTCTCGGCTTGGCTCCCCGGCCGCGCCGGCCGCGCCGGCCGGCCGGGGGGCGGCCGGGGGGCGGTCCCGCCGGCCGGGGGCCGGAGGGACAAATCCGACATACTGCCCTCTAGGCAGCAACGTTGGCCCCCTGATGCTGTTGCCTGGCCGACGGCAACAACAACGTTGGCCCCCCGATGATGAAGGAGCAACATCAAGGTTCCATCGTTGTCCTTCGAACCCGGCCCCTCAGCAGCAACGTTGGCCCGCCGATGCTGTAAAGCCGCTAGTGCCCCTGCTACTCGGCCGGCCAGGACTTGGCGAGCATGTCGCGGGTGTCGGCGAGCAACTGGGGCAGGACCTTGGTCTGGCCGATGACCGGCATGAAGTTGGCGTCACCGCCCCACCTGGGGACGACGTGCTGATGCAAGTGCGCGGCGATGCCCGCGCCGGCCACGTTGCCCATGTTCATGCCGATGTTGAACCCCTGCGCACCGGAGACCGCGCGGAGCACGGTCATCGCCGCCTTGGTGAAGCTGGCCAGTTCCGCGGTTTCGGCCTCGTCGATCCCGGTGTAGTCGGCCACATGCCGGTTCGGGCAGATCAGCAGGTGCCCGCTGTTATAGGGATAAAGGTTGAGTACCGCGTAAACGAGGACCCCCCGCGCGACGATAAGGCCCTCGGCGTCCGGCAGCGCCTGGATGGCGCAAAACGGACAACCCTCGTTCTCTGCGCTGTTCTCCCCCTTGATGTACGCGAGCCGATGAGGCATCCAGAGCCGCTGAAATCCGTCGGCGCCGCCGGCGCCGGCCTGCGGTGCGTACTCGACTTCTCCCGCCTCGGACTCTGGCCGATCGGCTCCGCTGTGCGACATGCATGCAGCATAGGTCGCAGGCCCTCGGCGCGGGAAAGCTGGGCTCGGACCCCGCCCGCCGGGCGGCGTTCAGATCTGGACGCGCTCCGCGATCACGCGGGCGACCTCGTCGATGGCTTCGTCAATGGGCACGCCGTTGCGCTGCTCGCCATTGCGGTAACGGAACGACACCGCGCCGGCCGCCACATCGTCGTCACCGGCCAGCAACATGTAAGGCACCTTCTGCTGCTGTGCCGTCCTGATCTTTTTCTGCATCCGGTCGGTGCCGGTGTCGACCTGCACCCGGATCCCCCGCTTGCGCATCCGCGAAGCGACGTCCTCCAGGTAAGGCACATGGTGGTCGGCGATCGGGATGCCCACCACCTGCACCGGCGCCAGCCAGGGCGGGAATGCCCCCGCGTAGTGCTCGACGAGGATGCCGAAGAACCGCTCGATCGACCCGAACAGCGCCCGGTGGATCATTTGCGGCCGCTGCCTGGTCCCGTCGGCGGCGGTGTACTCGATCCCGAACCGGCCAGGCTCCTGGAAGTCCACTTGCAGCGTGGAAAGCTGCCACCTCCGCCCGATCGCGTCCTTGACGTGCACATCGATCTTCGGGGCGTAAAACGCGCCCTCTCCCTCGGCGATGACGTAAGTCAGCCCTGACTGATCGAGCGCGTGCTTGAGCGCGGCCTCGGCCGCGTCCCATTCGGCGATCTCACCGACGAACTTCTCCGGCCTGGTCGAGAGCTCGGCCTCGAACTCGGTCAGTCCGTAGTCACGGAGCAGGCCGATCACGAAGTCGAGCAGGCTGGCCAGTTCATCGGCGAGCTGGTCGGGCCGGCAGAAGATATGCGAGTCGTCCTGAGTGAACCCGCGCGCCCGTGTCAGCCCGTGCACGACTCCCGACTTCTCGTACCGGTACACGGTTCCGAACTCGAAAAGCCGCAGCGGCAACTCGCGGTAAGACCGCCCGCGCGAAGCGTAGATCAGGATGTGCATCGGGCAGTTCATCGGCTTCGGGTAGTACTTCGCGCCCTCCATCTCCATCGGCGGGTACATGCCGTCCGCGTACCAGTCCAGGTGGCCAGAGGTCTCGAACAGTGTCGACTTGGTGATGTGCGGAGTGGTCACGAACTCGTACCCGGCCTCTTCGTGACGCCGGCGCGAGTAGTCCTCCATGACCCGCCTGATCGTGCCGCCCTTGGGGTGGAACACGGGCAAGCCGCTGCCGATCTCGATCGGGAAGGAGAACAGGTCGAGTTCGGCGCCAAGCTTGCGATGATCGCGCTTCTCGGCTTCTGCGAGCATGGTCAGATACTGTTCCTGCTGCTCGCGCGACGGCCAGGCTGTCCCGTAAATCCGCTGAAGCTGCGGGTTCTTCTCATTTCCCCGCCAATAAGCACCACCGGAGCGCATCAGCTTAAAGGCAGTGAGGTACCTGGTACTCGGCACGTGGGGACCCCGGCAGAGATCCTTCCACTTGACCTCGCCTGTCGCGGCGTCCAGGTTGTCGTAGATGGTGAGCTCGCCGCCACCGACCTCGACCATCTCCTCGTCAGAGCCGCCGCCCTTCAACCCGATCAGCTCAAGCTTGTAAGGCTCGGCAGCGAGCTCGGCTCGTGCTTCCCCTTCGGTCACGACCCGGCGCCGGAAAAGCTGGCCTTGCTTGGCGATCTGCCGCATCCGCTGCTCAAGGATCTTCAGATCCTCAGGGCTGAACGCTTCAGAAACGTCGAAGTCGTAATAAAAGCCGTTCTCGACGGGCGGGCCGATGCCGAGCTTCGCCTCGGGATGCAGGTCTTGCACAGCCTGGGCAAGCACGTGCGCGGTTGAGTGCCGCATGATCGCGAGGCCCTGCGGTGAGCGGATGCCGATCGGCGCGACGTCATCACCTTCGGCGAGCAGGCGAGCCAGGTCACGCGGGGTGCCGTTGACCCGCGCGGCGATGACCACACCTTCAGCCTTCTCCGCTGGCCAATGGGCCTCGATCGCTTCGCCGGCCGTCGTGCCTGCTTCCACCACATGCTCGCGTCCGGCGAGAGTGATGTGAAGCTTGTCGGCAGGCACGGCTGACTCCCTGGTTTCGAAGGTCCCGGATCGTGTTTCTTGATGCTAGCGCGGGCGAGGCGCCCGCCAGGACTTATTAAGCCCCGGTCAGGCGCCTCGCGAAAGGCCGAGGCGCTGGTTACGTCGGCGTGACCGTGACCAGCGTTCCGTAGTGCATGTAGGGCCAGAGCCACTTCGCCTCGTTGTAAGGCAGTTCGACGCAGCCGAGACTTTGCTGCGACCCGTAGCTGTACCTCGGGAAGTAGTGCACGGCCTCGCCCGCATGGAAGTAAGACACCCAGTACACCTGGTCCGCGTACTGGCTTCCGTCCGGATTAGTACCCTTCATGATCTGGCTCTGGTACCTGATGTAGACAGGGTTAGTGCCGACCG
>DATJLT010000393.1:0-14358 GCA_035509195.1 Streptosporangiaceae bacterium
AGAAGCCGCCGAAGCTCTGCCCGAGAACGCTCCACGGCCTGCCGCCGGTAAGCCTTCTCCTGATCAGCTCGGCGTCGGCGACGATCGAGTCGGCACGGAAATGGGTCAGGTACGTGGCCTGCGCCCTGGCGTCGCCCCTGGCCGCGAGCGTCAGCCGGCTGGCCGGGGTTGACCGGCCAGTGCCGCGCTGGTCGAGCAGGAAGACGCGGTATTCGCGCAGCGCCCTGTCGATCCAGCCGGTCTTCCTGCTGACCGGGCGAGGGCTCTGCCTGCCAGGGCCGCCTTGCAGGTAAACCAGCCAGGGGAGGTCCTCACGGCCGGCGTTCTCTGTCGCGGCTAGTTCCCGGCCGAAGACGGTGATCTGCTCGCCGGCCGGATTCGCGTGGTCGAGCGGCACTTCGAACTCGTGGTTGGTGATCACGACGCCGGGCATTCGGACGGGGGCGGCGGGAAGGGGCATAACCCCCACAGTATCCAAATACCTCATCGGCAACAGCGCGGGCGTTGGGGCAGGATGCAGCTATGGAGAACAGGGAGACGCTGGCCGTGAAGATGTTCGCGGCGGACGAGGCGTCGCTGCGGATCGGAATGGAGTTGCTGAGCGCCGGGGACGGGGCCGCTGAGGTGAGCCTGCGGATCACGGCAGGCATGATCAACGGTCACGGGATCGCGCACGGCGGCTACTTGTTCATGCTGGCGGACACCGCGTTCGCATGTGCCTGTAACAGCCGGGGCGTGGTCACCGTCGCCGCCGGGGCTGATATCTCGTTTGTCGCGCCGGCGCGGGAGGGGGACGTCCTCGTGGCGACCGCTTCTGAGCGGGTGAGTTTCGGTCGCAGCGGCATCTACGACGTCACGGTGCGGCGCGGCGCCGACGTGGTGGCCGAGTTCCGCGGCCGGTCAAGGGCGGCGGGAAGGCTCGCATGAACGGCGTCCCCGGCTGGCTGCGGCGAGCGGTCGCATATGAGATCTACCCGCAGTCGTTCAGCGACTCCGACGGCGACGGGATCGGCGACCTGCGCGGCATCGTCGAGCGGCTGGACTACCTGGCCTGGCTCGGAGTGGACGTGCTCTGGCTGAATCCCTGTTTCGTCTCGCCAATGCGGGACGCCGGCTATGACGTGAGCGACTATTTTTCTGTCGCGGCCAGGTACGGGACCAACGACGACCTGGTAGCGCTGACCGAGGCAGCGTGGTCACGGGGGATCCGGGTGCTGCTCGACCTGGTGGCCGGGCATACGTCAGACCGGCATCCGTGGTTTCTCGCCGCCCGCGATGACCCGGCGGACCACCGCTACATTTTCGCTTCGCCCGAGCAGGTGACGGGGCCTGTCAGGTACCCCAGGCCGGGGCACGCGGCTGGTTCGGCGTCCGACTCGGTGCCCTGGCCGGGAGAGGGCGAGGCAGAGGAAGGGTCGCCAGGCCCGCAGTGGGTAGCCTCGCCAGGCTCGCGACCCGGCTGGTACCTGCCGAACTTCTTTCCCTTTCAGCCCGCGCTTAACTTCGGGTACGCGCGGAGGAACGAGGCCGAGCCATGGCGAGAGCCCGTCGATGCTCCCGGCCCTCGCGCTAACCGTGCCGCGCTGGTCGAGGTGATAGGCCACTGGCTGGAACTCGGAGTCGCGGGATTCCGGGTGGACCTGGCGAACACGCTGGTGAAAGACGACCCGGATCAGCATGAAACCGCACTGCTGTGGCGGGAGGTACGCGGCTGGCTAGACGGCGCCTACCCGGACGCCGCGCTGCTCTCCGAGTGGAACCGGCCTTCGGTGTCCGTGCCTGCCGGGTTCCACGCGGACTTCTATCTCGCGGTCGGACCCGAGCACGGATCACTGTTCAACAACGGGCAGGGGATGCGGCTGCCCGGCGTGCCGTCGCCAGGGCCGTGCTACTTCAGCGCCGAAGGGACCGGCTCGCCCAGCCGGTTCCTTGCCGCCTGGCGCGACGACGCCGCCGAGATCGGGGACGCCGGGCTGATCGCCCTGTTTTCCTCCGACCACGACTTCAACCGGCCCGTTTGCGGTGACCGGACGGCCGGTCAGCTCTGGCCGTTGTTCGCGTTCCTGCTGACGTGGCCGACCCTGCCGGGGATCCATTGCGGTGATGAGATCGGCATGCGGTTCTTGCCAGGCCTGCCCTCTGTCGAGGGCAGCGAAATCTGGCCTGGCTGGAACCGGGCTGGGGCGCGAACGCCAATGCAGTGGGATGGCGGGGTCAACGCCGGGTTCTCTGCCGCGGCCGAGCTTTACCTGCCGGTCGACCCTGATCCGGCGCGGCCGTCCGTGGCCGCGCAGCGGGCCGAGCCATCGTCGCTGCTGCATCACGTCAGGCGCCTGATAACCCTGCGCCGTGAGATACCCGCGCTGCGGACCGGGGGCACCGTGCGGGTGCTGCACGCCGGGTATCCGCTTGTTTACCTGCGCGGCGGATCGCACCTGGTCGTGATCAATCCTTCGCGCGAGCCTGTTTCCTGCGCGATATCGCCTGGATCCTTCCAGCCGGTAGCGGTGCACGGAGTCAGCGTCGCGGACGGCCTGGCCAGGGCAGAGGGGTTCGGCTACGGCATCTTCTCTGCCTGAGCGGCCCTGACCAGGCCGGGCAGCTCGGCCGGGTAAAACCGCTCGGCGGCGGCGTCGAGCTCGGCCGCCGTCCACCAGCGGCAGTCGTCAACCGTAGCGGCCTCCTCGTCGTCGAGCCGGCCGGCGCTGACCTCCGCCGCAGGCACCCGGAGCACGAAGAAGTCCTGCTCCTGCCGGTAGCGGCGACCCTGGTAGCTGAACTCGGTGATCTCATGCCAGACCGGCTCGCCGAGTTCCCGTGCACTGGCCCGCAGGCCGGTCTCCTCCCCAAGTTCGCGAGCGGCCGCCTCGGCCAGGGTCTCGCCTTCCTTCGCGCCGCCGCCGACCGTGAACCAGTAAGGCCGGTCGGGCCGCGCCGGATCGAACCCGTGCAGCAGCAGCACCCGCCCGGCGTCGTCGATCACCAGCACCCGCCCGGCCAGCCGCCTGATCGGCTCAGTCACGCAGCCGACAGTACCGCGCCGCGACCCGGCAGCCTGATCGCGGCGACTATCGCGTCGAGGGCGCTGGCCTGGCTGTAGGAGGAGACGCCGGTGACCGGCCCGTGCCACAGGAACCCTAGCTGGTGGTTACTCCTGGTATCGCTGGTCTCGACCGACCTGGCCTGGGCCGTGAAGAAAGAGTTGAACTGGCTGGTCCTGGCCGTGACCGCGAGGACCTTGAGGTCCCTGGCGAAGATCCCTTTGAACGACTGGACGTCACCTGGCTTCTGGCCGCAGGCCGATTCGCCGCATGGCTCGTGCAATACTCCGCTGACGGTCAGGCGACGTATCGCTGACGTGGCGATGGCTTCGGCTTCGCGGAGGTGACTCACGTCTCCCGTTGCCAGGTAAAGCTGCGCGAGGCCGGCCAGGATGACTCCCTGGTTGTAGGTCCAGGTCGTCTGGCGATTGCTCGCGCACTGCCCGTCGAGGCCGTCGTTGACGAGGTCGCTGCCGTTGATCATTCCGCTGCCGCTGAACCAGGCCCATTCGGACTCGGCCCAGGCGAGGTACTTCGTGTCTCCGGGAATGCTGTTATGCAGCCAGGCGGTCAGCTCGAGGAAGATCTCGTTGGTGATCGCGTTCTTGTATGTCCTCGCGGTCGTCCACCACACGCCGCCGCCGCAGCTATTGTCCCAGGACCGATGCATGTAGTCGGCGTCGGTCTTCGCCATGGCCAGGTACTCACGGGCACGGGGAAACCGGGAGCGCGTGAGGTGATACGCCTGGAGCCAGGCCAAACCCCACCAGCCCGTATCGTCGTTGTAGGAATTCTCGAAGTCACTGCGGGCGTAGCGGGCGAACGCCGCGGGAACCGCCTTTTCATAGGAACGGTCCCCGGTGGCCTGCTGGTAGGTTTCGAGAGTTGACAGCGCGACCGCCGACTGCCACCAGGAGCCGCCGATACGGCCCGTGGCCTTGTTGTAGAAAGCGAAAAGCCTGGCCATATCGGCCTTCGCCGCGCTGGGAGCGGGCGGCAGCGCGAGAGCGGCATCAGCGGTCATGGCGACGATCATCGTGATGGCGAGCGCGACCGCTGCCAGGAGGCGCGCACGGGGCCGGCGGGCCGGACAGTTCCCTCTCCGATGAGAGCCAACCACTGCCATCCCCGCCCCGCCGAAAAATCGTACCTTCCATCCTAAAATAGGTGTTTCTGCGGAAGATAGTCAACCAGCCGGCTGGGCTGCCCTGGGCAGTGGGAGACTGTGAAGCATGACTGATCAGGTTCGAGCGGCGACGCAGGCCGATTTAGACGCGATCGTCGCCCTAGCGAGTGCCAAGCGCCGCCAGTACTCCGGCTACCAGCCGGTCTACTGGGCCCCCGCGCCTGACGCGGAGAAAAAGCAAGGGCCGTACCTGGCGAAGCTGATCGGCAAGGAGGACGTGATCACGCTCGTCAGCGAGAGTTCTGGCGTGGTCACGGGCTTTGTCGTTGGCTTCATGGGAGATGCGCCAGCCGTTTACGATCCGGGCGGGCGTACCTGCCAGATCGACGACTTCGTGGTGGAACCTGGCCGGTGGGGTAGCGCCGGGGCGCAGCTTCTGCGGGCAGCGACCGAGCAGGCGAAGGACAGGGGCGCGATCCAGGTCGTCGTGGTCGCCGGGCACCTGGACGAGGAAAAGCGGGAAGCTCTCCTCGCCTGCGGCCTGAGCATCGCCTCTGAGTGGTGGGTGACGCCCGCCCTCACCGGGCCTGAGCTCGGCAGCCAGTCGTAGCGAGATTCGCTACCGAGGTTCTGAGCCCTGCGCGGGGACGGTCCTGGCCGCGTGCGCGACGAGTTCCCTGCGCGAGGTCTGCCCCGTCTTGCTGACCAGGCTGGCGACGTGGGTCTCAACTGTCTTCGGCGAGATGAACAGCCGGCGTGCGATCTCGCCGTTGGGCAGGCCCTGGGCGACGAGCCTGAACACGTCCATCTCGCGGTTGGTGATCCCGAGCCTGCGCAACTGGGGAGGCACCTGGGCGTGGTTGCGCGGCGATCGCGGTACCGGGTGACCTGCCTGGCGCAGGATACTGCGGCAGGCGCCCGCAAGGCGGTGGTGGCCGCTCGCGCCGAACTCAGCCGCAGCCTCGCGCAGCCACGCCGCAGGCTCGCCCCAGTCGTCGGCCAGCGCGCACGGCGCGACCAGCCGCCTGGCCAGGTGATTCCACCTGGGCGCGAACTTCGCGAGCAGTGCCTGGCCCTCGTCGGCCAGCTTCGATGCCCGTTCCCTGTCGCCTGCCCGGCCGGCCAGTACCGCTTCGGCATAGGCGAAGAATCCGTGGTTCCAGTTAGCGGCGGCGCTTGTCGCGCGGGCTTCATCGAGTGCGGACACGCCGTCATCGCCGGTGATGGCTCGCAGGAGCGGGTAAAAGGCCCAGGCAAACCGGGGTGCGTTGGCAGGCACTCGCGTCGCGTGGGTTACCGACTCTGCGCACTCGGCCAGGGCGCGGGGAAGATCATCGGCGAACAGCGAGGCAGTAACCCTGGCGAGCCCTCCTGCGGTGAAGTGAATTTCCGGGTTGCCAGGCAGGACCTGCTCGGCTCTTTCCGCTTCGAGTTCGGTAGCTGCCCGGTCGGCCCCGATGGCGCTGGCAAAGGCCTGTGCGCAGATCGCCAGCGCCTGCTCGCGGCGCGCCTTGATGCGGGCCGCCTGCTGCTCGCATTGCCGCAGGGTCGCCTGAGCGCGCTCGAGGTCACCTCCGAGGCACCAGGTGAGACCTAGCTTGAGGTCGATCGCCGTGGCGGCGGAAAGCGCGCCGGCCGCGTGGGCAAGCTCGCTGGCCTCGGCAAGCTGATCACCGGTGCCGCCCTCGAACATCTCGACCGTGCCCAGTTCGTGCAGCGCGTCGATGAGACCGACCGGGCAGTCCTGGCTCCGGCCTATCTCGATGGCCCGCTCGAAAGCCGAGCGGGCGGCCGCGACGTTACGCACCCGCTCCCGGCGGCCGATAACCAGCAGGGACTCGATCGCGACGGTTGCCGCCCAGTCCGCATGGCCTGCCGACTCGGAGCTGGCAAGTGCCCGGCCCGCCAGCTCGCCTGCCTTTTCCAGGTCGCCGTCTTCGAGCGCGCAGCGCGCGGCGGCCGCGTCGGCACGGCCGAGAAGCTCGGTGTCGCCGAGCCAGGCGGCGATGTCGCGGCCCGCCGTGAGCTGAGCGACCGCAACGCCCGGGTCGGCGCGGTGCCTCGCGCGTGCGGTCATGATCATGGCCTGGGCCTGCCGTCGCCGGTCGGCACCCGCCTGGTCAAGCCGGCTGATCAGCCGGTCGGCCGTCATCGTAAGCCGGCTGTAGTCGCCGGCCTGCGCCAGCGCCTGGAACAAGACCTCATCGACCTGAACTGCCAGCATCGGCTCGGCTTCCGGCGCTCGCCCGGCTAGCGTGCTGGCCGTGTCAAGCAAGGTGATGGCCGTGCCTAGCGCCCCCTGGCTGAGCGCGCGGCGGCCGGCGTCGAGCATCAGTTCTGCGGCCCTGACCCGCTCGCCCGCCGCCTGATGCAGTTCGGCGGCCAGTTCGCACCAGTCGCCAGGCAAGCCGGCGTGCGCGGCCTCGACCGCCGCGGCGGCCCTGCCTGACCGGTCGGCTCGGTCAGCGGGCAGCAGGTCATCGAGAATGACCCGTCTGGTCAGGCTGTGCCTGAACCTCAGCATCCACCCGCCTGGTTCGGCCGGCTCGATCAGCATGGCCTGCCAGGCCTGGTCGAGCGCGTCGAGCACCACGGACTCGGCCGTGCCTGCGACAGGCGTCAGCAGAGCCGGATCGAACTCCCGCCCGAGCACCGCCGCGGAGCCGAGCACATTGCTGACGGCGGGCCCGAGCGCGGACAGGCGGTTCCTTACCGACCCGGCGATCGAGTCGGGGACGCCAGCCGCGAGCCAGGCCTGATCGTCCTGGTCGCCGGCGCCGGCGGCGGCCAGCATTTCCTCCACCGCGAACGGCAGCCCGTCGCAGTCGGCGAGCAGTCCGTCAAGCGTCGCAGGCACCTCGGCCGCACCGAGGCATGCCGCGGCCATCTGCCTTAGTGACTGCTGCGTGAGCCTGGGCACTCCGACTACCGCGGCCGCACGCCGCGCGACCATCGACCGCATGGCATCCAGGCCTGCCGACGGCTCGTCGTCCCGCACCGTCGCCAGGCAGACCACCCGCGAGTCGGCCAGGCTGTCAGCCAGGTACTCGACGACCGCCGTCGTCTCCGGATCGGCCCACTGAAGGTCCTCGAGCACCAGCAGGGAGCCGGCCCGCCCCGGCAGCGTCAGCAGCCGCAGGATTCCCTCGCCCACGATGATTCCCGAGATCTCCGCGCTGCCGTCCCCGGTGCGTTTCCACTCAGGTACCAGCGAGCCCAGGGCCGGGCGGTAGTCGGCGAGTTGCGGCGCATCGGCAGTCAGCCCGCCCCTGGCCGCGCGCATCAGCGCCTCTGCCACGGGACGGAACGGCACGGGAACAGCCGACTCGGCCGCCCGGCCGGTGAGCACGGCAAAACCACGCGAGGCGGCGAGCGTACTCAGTTCCCTGGCCAGGCGCGACTTGCCCACACCCGCTTCTCCGGCCAGGAAGACCACTCCGCCTTCGCCGGATTCTGCCTTGTCGAGGGCGGCGGTCAGCACGGACAGTTCCGCCTCACGCCCCACCAGCACAGGGCACAGCATGGACTTCACTGGATCAGAGATTACAACTAGTAGCAGTACGACTACAAATCGTGGATAGCAGGGCCGCTGGCCGCCATAACCGCGACCAGGTGACGGCAGACAAAACTACGGCGATGATGGCGACCGCCATGATCGCGGTGAACAGCACCCAGACCCACGGACCTGACAGCAGGTCGGTTCGCCCCTCACCGGGTGCCTGGCGTGCCAGGAGATCCAGGGCGCCCCTGACGGCGGCGACCTCAGCGTCTGGGACCACGAAGGCGGGAATCCCGTGTACGCGCTGGAGGAGATCGGCTATCTCGGCGGGACAGCCGCGGCCGGCGGTGACATAGACCGCGGTCAGGTAACCGGGAGGCAGGCCGGCATCCGAGGTCGTGGTAAGGAACTGGTTCACCGTGCGCCGGACGCTGACGTCAGGAAGCTCACCTGGAGGCCGCTCAAGGACGCCAGGGGGAGCAGCCAGCTCGAACCCGGCAGGGGTCCGGCGCAGCACCGCGACTTCGGCGCCGTGAGGGCCAAGGTCGATAAGTCCCGCGAATGACCCGTACGCCAGGTGAGGCGCGATCTGCCCGGCGATGGCGGCGGGGCGCGCCGCGTATCCGGGCACAGGCAGGCCCGCTGACGCGGCGACGGCACCGATGGCGACGAGTGCCCGGCCGGAGACCCCGGCGGGGACGACGACTATCACCTGTGAGGGGATCGCGGGATCGCGGCCCGATGAGGCCCCGGCGCAGGCGGCCGCGAGCACAGAGCCAGGATCTGGTCCTAACGGCTTGCGGAACTCGAGGATCTCTACGACGCTGCCATGAGCAACGGCAGCGGCCACAGGTTCCCCGCCGAGGTCAACGGCCAGAACCCAGTTCCCCACCGGCGACACCCCGCGAACCTGACGTCATGCCCAGCTGTCCTCGAAGCTACCATGGCGCAGGCTAGCCCAGGGAGCCCAGGACTATCCGCACGGCGGAAGGGAAGTCGCCGGCCCGGTGATCGGGTTCGAACGCGGTGAGCGGCCACGACCGGCCGAGGTGCAGCCAGACGCTCGCCAGGCCCGTGTTCCGAGCGCCGCCGATGTCCGCCTGGGCGGAGTCACCGATCATCCAGGCACCGTCAAGCGGCTCGCCTGCCCTCGCCGCCGCCAGCCGGAAGATCGAAGGATCAGGCTTGCGCAGTCCGACGCCCGCCGAGATCACCCAGCCGGCGACTTCCCTGTCAAGACCGGTGCGCCTGAGCTTGCGCTCCTGCTGGTCCACGTCTCCGTTGGTGACCACGAAAGGCACCCAGCCGGCCGCCCTGGCCTCCCTGAGCGCCAGGGCAACGAGATCGTCGAGAACGATCTGCTCGACCAGCCCGGCGCGCAGTTCGGCAAGCACGCGGGCCGCTCCGAGCCGGTCAAGGCCGAACCGCTCGGTCATCATCGCGGCCAGATTGTCCCTTGCCTCCTCGCCGTTCCTGTCGGCCTCGAAGAGCCAGCGCGCGTCGCCGGCACTGCCGCCGTGGGACGAGGCGAACTCGCGCGCGAAGCGCGCGAAAGCGCCAGAGCGGTCGATGAGCGTGTCGTCCAGGTCAACGAGGAGCAGCGGCACGTACAGAGCCTAGGCTGCGGCGCTGATCAGCAGTACCGGAAGCTTGCTGATCTTCGCGGCCGAGCCGGGAACGTGCCCGAGCTTGCCGTGCAGGACGCTGCCCTGGCCGTGCCTGCCGATCACGACCAGGTCGCAGGCGTGGTCGCGGGCGTATTCGCAGATGGCCTCGGCCACGTGGGCGGAGATCGCCGTGCGGAAGCTGACCGACGCCGACGCCGATCCGGCCGTGGCCGCCCGAGCGGACTCGAACGCCTCCCTCAGGTGATCTTCCTCGCGAACCGGGTGATCGAGGTACGCCTCTGGCTGATGGTTGTGCGGCAGCACCGCTAAAGCGGTCACCGATCCGCCTGCGACGAGGCGTACCGCCGCACGGAACGCTGCCACGGAATCTGGCGAGCCGTCCCAGCCCACGAGCACGTGTCGGAACAGCCTGGTCTCGGCGCTCGGCCGGTCTTGCTGATCGGGCATTCTCCTAAGGTTCCAGCAATCGGATCAGTTCATCAAGAGCCGATTGCCTCGAGTCAAGTTCGGCGTCCCTGGCCGCGAGTTCCGGCGCGCTCGCCTCGCGGAGGCGGAAGGCATCATCGAGAGCGCGCCGCAGGCGGCTGGTTCCCTCTTCGTATCTTGCCTCGGTCTGACAGGCGAGCCGCCTGGCCGCTTCCGCGAGGCGGTACTGCAGGTCGGCGCGGGCCCGGCCGAACTGCTGCGGCACCAGCGAGCCGGTTTCCCTGCGCAGGCTGGCCTTCGCGCGGTTGCGGCCTGCCTCGCCGGGAAGCCGCCGGCGGATCGCGCCGGCGAGCAGTTCGGTTTGCCCGGCCTCGTCCCGTTCCTGATAGAAGAAGCGCAGGTCAGGTGCCAGCCGGGGGCCGGAGAACTGAGCGCTCAGCCTGACCCCGAGCAGTTCAGCCGCGGCCTCGCGCACCTGCTCGAGTTCGGCGCTCAGGGTCGCGGTGAGCCGGTCGTCGAGAGCGGTGAGTCCGGTCTCCAGCACTGCCGCCTGCTGCTGCCGCCACTCCTCTGCCGCCCGTACGGCCAGTTCGCTGAGGCGTTCGCGTCCGGCGGTCTCGATTGACCAGGCCGGCGCCGAGCCCAGTTCTCCGGCGAGCAGGTCCTCGATGGCCGACGCCACGCGGGCGGTGCCGCGACGGCCTTCCTCTTCCGCTGAGGAGTTGAGCTCGGCGAGCATCCGCCGCGACTCGGCTTCGATCAGGACTCCCGTGCGAGCCCCCTCCTCGGCCGCGGCCGTCAGCCTGGCGGCGAACGCGGTGACCCGCTCGTCGTTGCGTGCGGCGACCAGTTCGCCCGCCCGCCTGGCGAGTTCCGCTTCGTCGCGCAGTCCGCGCGCGATCCTCCCGGCCTGAGCCGCGACCGAGGACCGCAGGTCAGCGAGGCGGCCGTTCTCGGCATACGCGGCGAAAGCGGCCGCGAACTCGGCGAAGCCTGGATCACCGCGGGCGGACAAAGCACGGAGGGCCGAGACCGGGTAGACGCGGATGCCGCGGTCAGCGGCGCCCGCCACGACGTCAGCGCTGAAGGACAGCACTTCCTCCATGTCCTGTGGCGGAAGGTAATCAGTCTTGTTCAGGACCACGAACATGGTGGCGGACAGGCCGGCGACACGCTCCATGAGGTCTCGTTCGCTGGCCGACACCGGAGGGTCAGCGGTCAGGACGAACACCGCCGCGTCGAGGGTCGCGAGTGCCGTCTCCGCCGCCGCCGTGTTGTGCTCGAAGACCGAGCCAGTGCCAGGGGTGTCGACGAGTTCGATGCCGCTCGCGAGCAGCGGCGAGTCGACCCAGGCCGTGACCGCGACGACGTTCTTGCGATTGCCGGGGTTGGCGCGTTCGGTCACGAGTTCGCCGAGCGCGGCCAGCGGCAGGCGCTCTGTGCGGTCAGCGAAGACGGCGGTAACCGACTCCTCTGTGCCGTACCTGACCGTGGTCGGCAGCGCGGTCAGCGGCGTCGCGCCTGACGGCAGCACAGCGCGGCCGAGCAGGGCGTTGACCAGCGTGCTCTTGCCGCGCTTGGCCTCGCCGGCGATCAGGACGCGCAGCCGCTGGCTGAGCAGTCGCTCGCGCAGGCCGTCGAGTGCCGCGGCGTCCGCTTCCTTGCCAAGCGCGGCCAGCCTGCCGAGGGCCGCGCCGAGCGCGCCTGCGCTTAGTTCCATCCGCCGATGCGGTGGTAGATGTCGCCGCCGAAGCTGGTCGGCAGCGGCTCGGCCGCGACGAGCTTGTAGTTCCGCTGCCCGTCTGGCTGCCTCGGCGCCCGCAGGAACAGGGCCGTGCCAAGCTGCCGCCGGTGGAAGCTGTCAGCGAAGTCGAACTGGTGGGTCACGAAAAGGACCCTTACCCCTGACTCCAGCATGGCGGCGACAACCTGGCGGGCGATTTCTGAGCCTTCCCGCTCGTTGGTGGCCGCGAACGACTCGTTGAACAACATCAGTGCGCCTGGCTTGAGGTCTTCGGCGATGGAGCTGAGCCTTCTCAGCTCCTCATCGAGCCGGCCGCTGATCATGTCGCGGTCTTCTTCCCTGATGAAGTGCGTGAAGATCCCGGTGCGAACGCTGGCCTTGAAGGACCGGGCGACCACGAACAAGCCGCACTGCATCATGAGCTGGGCCAGCCCGACGCTGCGCAGGAACGTTGACTTGCCGCCCGAGTTCGCGCCGGTGACGATCACCAGGGACTTGCCGTCCGCGTTGACGTCGTTGCCGATCGCGTCGCCCGCGCGCAGGGTGAGGCAGGCGTCCCGCAGGTCTGCGCAGGCCAGGTCGCCGGAGTCAGGATCGGCGGGCACGGGGAGGGTCACCGGCTGATTCCTCGCGGTGAGCTGGTCGTTCAGGTTCAGGCAGCACACGTAGAAGCCAAGCTCGGCGCGCAGCATGGAGAAGTAGCTGGAGACATGGTCGGCGGACTGGGCGGCGGCGTTAGCGACCTGGTTGAGCCCGCGGTTCGTCATCGCGGCGAGGGTTTCAGCCCCGGCCTCGTCGCGGGGAGCGAGCGTGAACGAGTAGACCGTCTTGGGTGCGAGGCCGACTCTTTCCTTCAGGCTCCGTCTGGCTACGCCTGACCGCAGCACGTAGCCGGTGCCGCCGTTGTCCTTTCCCAGTTCGACGCTCAGCAACTCCCCGCCGCGGAACCTGAGCTGCTTCAGGTGGCGGTTAAGCAGTTCGAAGTAGTCGTCGTCGAGGTCGCGCTTGAGCCCGGCGAACAAGGCGGCAAGCCCGGCCGACCTGAACTTGCCCGCGTGCTCGTCGGCGACCGACCTGAGCTGCCTGAGCCTGGCGATCAGCACCTCGAGCTGGCTGACCGCAGCGTGCAGGGTGCTGGCCGGGGAGTTCGTCGAGAAGTAGCCCCAGACCTTGCGCTTGTCCGCGAGAGCGCCCACGGCGATGTCGTACATCGCGCGGATCACGTCAGGCTCGGCGAGGCAGTCAGCGAGTATTTGCTGACGGAACCTGATGGCGTTCAGGTTGGTCAGGCTGGTCAGCAGTACGCGGGCGGAGACGTCATGCAGGAACTTGTCGCCCTGGCTCATGGCCGCGAGCAGCGTGTTCAGCTCCAGGTCACTGATGAGGTCCTTGTGGTGCGCGGGGAGTTCCGCGGCGAAGTCGAAGTCTTGTTCTTCGTAGAGCAGGTGGGCTTTCACTGGCTCAGCCGTTCTGTGAGCTGCTCGTAGGTAACGCGGCGCTTGCGGGCGATCGCGAGGGCATAGGCGAGGCCGTCGGCCGGCTTTCGCAGCACCTTGTAGGTGCGCTCGGCCGGGTTGTCAGGCACGATCGTGCTGGCCATGCTGACGACCGTCGGCCCGAGCGAGGCGAGTTCCTCGACGAACGTCACGTAGACGCAGAGCAGGTCAAGATCGATAACCTTCTTCATGACCTGCTCGCCGAGGAATTTCGCGTCGCTGAGCGTGGTCGAGGTGAAGATCTCGTTCATGATCACGATGCTGTCCGGCGTGGCCGCGCGGAGGACCCGCTGGATTCTGAGCAGGTCGTCCTCGAGTTTTCCTGTCAGGTTCGCGAGATCTTCCTCCCGCTCGAAATGCGTAAAGAGCTGATCCGCCAAAAAGCACCTGGCGGCGGTGCCAGGAACGGGGCAGCCCGTCGCGGCGAGGTGGTGGAGCTGCCCGAAGGTCCTGGCGAAAGTGGTCTTGCCGCCCTGATTGGGGCCTGAGACAACGATCACGCGCTCGGGATCTGCCAGGTGAAAGTCGTTGGTGACGACGGTCTTGTTCCCGCCGGCGAGCTTGGCGGCGAGTGCGAGGTCGAACGTGCCTGTCGCGGAGACGTCTTTGCCGCTTCCTCCGGTTCCTCCGGTCAGCTCCGGGTAGCAGAAGCTGAGGCCGGCGCTTCGCATCGGGGCGAGGTAGCTGAGGTAGGCGAGGTAAAACTGGATCTCGCGATCGAACCGCCTGATCGCCTGGTCGAGGAAACCCGCGTGCTCGCGGCCGAACTCGGCGAGGGCGCCGAACTCGTCGCTGTACAGGCGGGCGACGAAGTCAAGTATCTGCGCCCCGACATGATTCATGCCAGGCCAGCCCCGGTACTTGATCAGGTAATCCCTCGTATCGCCTTGCCTGAACCGTGAGAAGGTCTCAGCGATCTCGGCGCTGTAGTCGGGTTCGCCTTCGAAACGGCTGACTTCCACCCGCGGGCCCTTGATGCGGACCAGGTACGTGACCTTGGCCAGGTCTTCCTTGCGCCTCGCCGTGTCCGCAGCCAGCTTGATGAAACTGTCTCGCGCGACGTAGGCGGCGAGGTAGTCGCGGAAGGACCGCAGGCCCGCAGAGGTCAGTTCCGGCTGCGACAGGCTGGCGCTGAGGGCCTGGACGGCCTCGCAGTAGATCGAGGCGGCGTCGAGGAACCAGCCCTCGCGCTGTTGCGCGGACCTCATCCCGCCGAGTTGGTCCAGGTGAGCACGTACCTGGCGGACGCGGCCGCAGAAGGCCGTGACGCAGTCGAAGACCGCCGGGTCTTCGAGGTCACGGAAGACGTCGTGACGATCCTTCAGCGCTGCCTCGTCGCGGATTCTCTGGCTCAGGGTTTCCCTGATCAGGTCCTGGTGTTCCCGGTCGGCGGCGACA
>DATJLT010000394.1:0-6815 GCA_035509195.1 Streptosporangiaceae bacterium
GCCAATCCTCTGCGCGCCGCGGAGGCGGCGGCACCGGCGCCGCTAGTCCTCGTCGTCGTCGCGGGCCAGCCACACCGCCAGCCGGTCGATCGCAGCCTCGTGCTCTGGGTGCAAGTCAACGAACTCGATCAGCTTCTCACCCAGCCAGGCCAGCGAAACCTCCTCAGAACCGCGCCGCTCAGTCAGTTCCTCGATGCCGCGGTCGGTGAAGTACATGGCTAGCTCAGCGCGGACTCAACGAGCGCGGCGTGCTCGCGCGCGTGCTTCTTCGCCGAGCCCGAGGCCGGGGCGGAACTCTCCGGCAGCGCCAGGACCGAGAGCCCGAGTCCGAGCTGGTGCTGCAAATGCGTCGCCAGGTACGGCCACGCCCCCATATTCACCGGCTCCTCCTGCACCCACGTGAACTCGATCGCGTTCGGGTAAGCGGACAGGCAAGCCGCGATCTCAGGCACAGGCAGCGGGTAAAGCCGCTCGACCCGCAGGATCGCCACGTCACCTCGCTGCTGCGAGGCCCGCTGCTCGGCGAGGTCGTAGTACACCTTCCCCGAGCAAAGCAGCACCCGGCTGACGGCCGAAGGATCCGCGCCAGATGGGTCGCCGAGCACCGGCTGGAATGACCCGCTGGTGAAGTCCGCGACAGAAGACACCGCCGCCTTATGCCGCAGCATGGACTTGGGAGTGAACACGATCAGCGGCTTGATCCGGTTGGACAGCACCTGCCAGCGCAGCAGGTGGAAGTAGTTGGCCGGAGTAGAAGGCATCGCCACGGTCATGTTGTCCTGAGCGCACAGCGACATGAACCGCTCGACCCGCGCTGAGCTGTGGTCAGGTCCCTGGCCCTCGTAACCGTGGGGGAGCAAGAGAACAACGCCGGAACGCTGGCCCCACTTCTGCTCGCCTGAGGAGATGAACTCATCGATGATGGTCTGAGCGCCGTCGACGAAGTCGCCGAACTGCGCCTCCCAGCAGACGAGCGCGTCTGGCCTGGCCACCGAGTAGCCGTACTCGAACCCGACCGCCGCATACTCCGACAGCAGCGAGTCGTAGGCGTGGAACTTGGCGCTGCCATTGTTGAGCTGCCGCAGCGGGGTGTACTCCTCGCCAGAATGCCGGTCGACGAGGCCCGCGTGCCGCTGCCCGAACGTGCCCCGCCTGGTGTCCTGCCCGACCAGGCGGACCCCGTGCCCGTCGGTCAGCGTTCCGCCGAACGCCAGCAGCTCACCGGTCGCCCAGTCGATTTCGTCGTGCTCGACCATCGTGGCCCGCCTGGATAGCTGCGGCGCCAGCCGTGGATGCGGCGTGAAACCGGGCGGCAGGCTGAGCTGCGTGTCGATCACCCGCTTGACGGTCTCCAGGCTGATCGCCGTCGGCACCGAGGAGTGGTCCATGGCGACCGGAGCAGCGGGCGGAGCGGCCAGCACGGAACCAGGCTCTGGCGGCTGAGTAGCGGCCTCGCGGGTCTCGGTGAATGCCCGCTCGAGCTCGGCCTGGTAGTCGCGCAGGATGTTTTCTGCCTCATCCAGCGTGATGTCTCCGCGCCCGATCAGCGCCTCGGTGTAGAGCTTCCTCGCCGACCGCTTGGAGTCGATGATGTCGTACATCAGCGGCTGGGTGAAGGAGGGATTGTCGGCCTCGTTGTGACCACGGCGGCGGTAGCACACCATGTCAATGACGACGTCCTTGCCGAACGCCTCGCGGTAGGCGAACGCCAGCTTTCCTACCCTGACCACTGCCTCCGGGTCATCGCCGTTCACGTGGAAGACCGGCGCCTGGATCGTGCGCGCGACGTCTGTGCTGTACACGCTTGACCGGGAAGAACGCGGGTCAGTGGTGAAGCCGACCTGATTGTTGACCACGATGTGCACGGTGCCGCCTGTGCGGTACCCGCGAAGCTGGGAAAGCTCGAGCGTCTCGGCGACCACGCCCTGCCCGGCGAACGCGGCGTCGCCGTGAATGAGGATGGGCAGCACGGTGTAGCCCTGAGTGCTCAGGTCGAGCATGTCCTGCTTGGCCCTGACGACGCCTTCGAGCACCGGGTCGACCGCTTCCAGATGGCTCGGGTTGGCGACCAGGCTGACCGGGATCGTGGTTCCGTCGGCCGCCTTGAACTTGCCTTCCGCGCCCAGGTGATACTTGACGTCCCCTGACCCGTGGGTGCTGCTCGGGTCGACGTAGCCCTCGAACTCGTTGAAGATCTGCCCGTAGGACTTACCGACAATGTTCGCCAGCACGTTAAGCCGGCCACGATGCGCCATCCCGATCACGGTCTCGTGCAACCCGAGCATCGCCGCCTCGCCGAGTACGGCATCAAGCAGCGGGATCAGCGACTCGGCGCCTTCAAGCGAGAACCGGCGCTGGCCGACGTACTTGGTCTGCAAGAACATTTCGAACGCCTCGGCGACGTTCAGCCTGGACAAGATCCTGAGCTGCTCATCCTTGTCGGCGTCCGAGTGCGGGCGCTCGACTCGCTCCTGCAGCCAGGCCCGCTCGCGCGGCTCCTGTATGTACATGTATTCGAGGCCGACCGTACGGCAGTAAGCGTCGCGCAGCACGCCGAGGATCTCGCGCAGCAGCATCCTTGGCTTGCCTCCGAAACCGCCGGTCGCGAACTCGCGTTCCAGGTCCCACAAGGTGAGGCCGTGCTCGTTGATGTCGAGGTCAGGGTGCTTGCGCTGCTTGTACTGCAGCGGGTCAGTATCAGCCATCAGGTGCCCGCGGACGCGGTAGGCATGAATCAGTTCGTGAACGCGGGCAGCCTTGCTGATGTCGTTCTCGTGGCCCGCGGGGATGTCGCGTACCCAGCGCACCGGCTCATAGGGGATCCGCAGTGCGGCGAATACGTCGTCGTAGAAGCCGTTCTCGCCGAGCAGCAGCCCGCTGATTACCCGCAGCAGCTCACCTGACTGAGCGCCCTGAATGATGCGGTGATCGTAGGTGGACGTCAGCGTCACGGTCTGCGAGATCGCGTCCCTGGCCAGCGTTTCCGCTGACGCGCCCGCATACGCCGCCGGGTACTCCATCGCGCCCACGCCGATGATGCAACCCTGGCCTGGCATCAGCCTTGGCACCGAGTGCACGGTGCCGATCGTGCCAGGGTTAGTCAGGCTGATCGTGGTGCCTGCGAAATCCTCGACCGCGAGCTTGCCGCTGCGGGCCTTGCGCACGATTTCCTCGTAAGCCAGCCAGAACTGCCCGAAGTCCATCTGCTCGGCGACCTTGATGCTCGGGACGAGCAACTGGCGGCTGCCGTCATCCTTGCGGATGTCAATGGCGAGCCCCAGGTTGACGTGCTCGGGCCTGACCAGCATCGGCTTGCCGTCGGCCGTCGTGAACGACTCGTTGAGCTCCGGCATGGCGGCGAGCGCTTTCACGACGGCGAAGCCGATCAGGTGCGTGAACGAGATCTTCCCGCCACGCCCGCGAGCCAGGTGATTATTGATCACGATGCGGTTGTCCACCAGCAGCTTGGCCGGCACCGCGCGCACCGAGGTCGCGGTCGGCACCGCCAGGCTGGCTTCCATGTTGGTGACGGTCCGCGCCGCCGCCCCGCGCAGCTTGATCAGCTCCTGACCCGCCGCTGCGGGGGCGGGCTGAGGCGGTTCTGGCGCTGGCCGCGCCACCGGCTGAGCAGCCTGATGACCATTGACCAATTGGCTCGTGGTGACTCCTGCAGGCCCCTCCGTGGCAGCGTCCGCCGTGAGCGGACCAGACGAGGCAGCAGCGTCGGCCGCGCCTCCGTCGGAAGGAACCGGCTTGTAATCGGCGAAGAAGTTCCACCACGCGCGGTCGACCGAGGCGGGGTCTGCCTGGTACTTCTGATAGAGCTCGTCGACGAGCCACTCGTTCGCGCCGAAGTCCGCTGGCCTGCTCGGATGATCGCCAGCTAGGTCACCCGGCTGACCTGAAGTTGCCTGCGGGTGCGCATGCGGAAACTCGGCAGACACGGCCGACATCGCCTCTTCCGGAGAATGATTAGCCTGAAAAACCCCTGTCGCTAAGGCTACCCGCCCGGGCGGGGCGAACGGTGCCGGATTCAGCCTGGCATGCGCGTTCGGCCGTGTGGGTCACCCCAAGCTATTTGGGGGCCTATAGGTATTATTCCTAGTTTGTCCCGCTCACGGTTACGCTCTATCCACTCGACCGATTGATAGTAGTGTCTCTTGATCTGAGCCAAGTCGGTGGTTTCACCGAAGCCGGGATGGTTGTAGAGGTCCCTGGTGTATCCCCAGAGCTGCGGGTAGTCAGCCAGCCTTCGCAAGTTGCAGTTGAACATCTGGTAGTAAACAGCGTCGAACCTGGCCAGAGTCGGGTAGAGGCGGATGTCGGCCTCGGTGAGCTGGTCTCCGAGCAGGAATCGGCGCCTCGCCAGTCGTTCCTCAAGGGCGTCCATGGTCGTGAACACCGCCTCGGCGGCCTGATCGTAACTGGCCTGAGTTGTAGCGAGGCCAGCTTTGTAGACCCCGGTATTGACCGTGTGGAAGATCAGCGTGGCCAGGGACTCAATGTCACGACGGCGAGCCGACGGGTACAGGTCAGGTGCGCCTTGCTTGTGGAACTGCCTGAACTCGGTCTCGAGCATCACGGTGATCTGGGCGACGTCATTGCTGACCACGCGCCGGGTCTTCATGTCCCAGATCAGCGGGATGCTGAACGGGCCAGGGTAGTTCGGGTCGGTGGCCAGGTACAGGTCGGAGAGGCGGTGCGCGCCGGTCAGCGGGTCGCCGCCAACTTCGTCCGCGAACCGCCAGCCGTCCTCGTCAGCGACCGGATCGGTCAGCGTGAGCCCGATGACGCGGTCGAGGCCAAGCAGGCGGCACACGATCAGCGTGCGCTGCGACCAGGGACAGGCCAGGGAGGCGTAGAGCTGATACCTGGCGGGCTCGGCCGGGTACCCGCTCGAGCCGTCCCTGGTAATCCGGCTGGTGAACGTGCCCTGACGGCGGATAAGACCGCCGGTGATCGCTGGTAGGCTGCCCGTGCTCGGTGCCGCTTCGCCCGAAGCGTAGCTGACCGGCTGGCCGCCTGCCGGTCCTGGCATCGGCAGCGAGCGAGTCCCTGGCGACCCGGCAAGCCCGGTCGGTGACCCGGCAAGCCCCGCTTGCGGCATCAGTACCTCAGGGACATGCGTTTGCGCGACCGGTGTTTGCATGGCCGGTGTTTGCATGGCCGGTGTTTGCATGGCCGCCGTTTGCGCGGGCGGTGGATACGGCGGCGGCGTCTGCGAGAGCGGCGGATATGGCGCTGGTGTTTGCGGTGGCGGATACGGCGGCGGTGTGTGCATGGGCGGTGTGTGCATGGGCGGTGTTTGCGGCGCGGGCGGTTGCGGGCGCGGCAACTGATGCGGGGCTGTCTGCGGTGCCATCGCGGGCGGCATTGGCTGTTGCGACCTAGATGCAGAGGGTGGTGACGAGGGCGGCATGGGCGCTTGCCGTCCAGTGCCTGCAGGGCCGGGTCGGGTCGGGCGCCCGGGTGATACGCCTGGCTGCCTTGGCTGAGGCCGACGCGGAATGGCGTCCCCGCCAGGGACCGGTCCGCGTCTTTGAGATGGCTGCCGCGCGGGTACCGTCCTGGGCGGAACGTTCGCCCCGCCAGGTCCGCTGGCGTGACCACCGCCCTGGCCAGTAGCGCGGCCGCCGACGGGGCCGGTGCCCGGTGCGCCTGCCTGCCATGGAGGCTCGCCTCCAGGCGGCGGCTCGCTGGCCGCCCAGGGCGGGCCCGGCTCGCGAGCGGGCTCGCTGAGCGACCACAGCGGACCTGCTGGCGGTCCGCCTACGTCCGGCGAACCAGGGGTGTCAGGTGAGTCGCTGATCGCCCACGGCGGCACGCCGGAGACTGGCGGCCGACCAGAATTTGGCGGCCGGCCAGACGACGAAGGCGGCTGGGAACTTGCTGGCATCAGCGGTCTCCTCCCCGAAGCCGGGTGCTGATGGTCCGGCGCCGAGTCTAGGAGGCATTATGGCCAAACAGGCAACAATCCGGGACGGTATCGGCCAGCGAGGCGTACTGGCGCGAAGCTGAAGGGCGGTGAGAGACGTGAACTGGATCACTTCAGCGCTCGGCCACGTAAGCTCGCCGGTCGCTCTGAGCTTGATCGCGGCGCTGGTTTTCGGCGAGACGGCGATCTTCCTCGGGTTCGTGCTGCCAGGGGAGACGGCCGTCGTCATCGGTGGCGTGCTGGCCAGTCGCGGCCACTTCTCGCTGCCGGTGCTGATGGCCATCGTTGTAGCTGCGGCGGTGACAGGACCCTTGGCTGGCTACGAGATCGGACGTCGGCTCGGGGACCGGATTTTCGCCTCCCGGCTGCTCAGCCGGATGCCCAGTGCCGTTGACCGGGTCAGAGCCGGACTGCGAGACCGTGGCGGTGCCGCCGTTCTCGGCGGCCGTTTCGTGGCCGTCCTGCGTGCGCTGATGCCGGCCGCCGCCGGGGCCGCAGGGATGCGCTTTCGCGTATTCCTGGTAAACAACGTGATCGGGGGCGTCATCTGGGGCATCGGTTACAGCCTGCTCGGTTACCTGGCCGGCTCGGCCTACGCCGCCGTCGAGCGAACGGTCGGGATGGGCCTGGCGGTAGGGGCGGCGGTCGTGGTCATCGCGATCGTGGCAGTACTGGCCTGGCGTCACCGTCTGGGCTGGCGCCGCGCCACCTTCGACGTTCCTGCCGGCATTCCCTCGGACCCCGCGGGCGCCCCTGGCGGCATCCCGGCCGGCGTCCCCGCCGAGGTCACTTCCCGTACCGGCGCCCCTGCCGAGGTCACTTCCCGGACCGGCGCCCCTGCCGAGGTCACTTCCCGGACCGGCGCCCCTGCCGAGGTCAC
>DATJLT010000395.1:0-2904 GCA_035509195.1 Streptosporangiaceae bacterium
GCGAGCGCGACATCGTCGAGATCGCAGAGAAGTCACGCCAGCTCACGCCGTTCGTGGTCGCGCAGGCGGAGGCAGGCGACCGTACCGTGCCCGCGTGGATGGAAGTCATCCCCGCCAAGCTGCGAATCCTCATCCATGCCCTGCCGTCTCGTGCTCAGATCGACACGCTCGTCCAAGAGCAGTTGATCGTCGAGTACTACTCGAAGTAACTGGTGCCCTGAGGGCACCGCACCTCCTCGCCTGTCAAATAGCGGGCAGGCGGAAAGGAACAACGCAATGCTGATCGCCCAGCGTCCCACCCTCACAGAAGAGCAGGTCAGCGAGTATCGCTCGAAGTTCACCATCGAGCCGCTCGAGCCTGGCTTTGGCTACACCATCGGCAACTCGCTTCGCCGTACGCTGCTTTCTTCAATCCCTGGCGCCGCTGTGACCAGCATCAGGATCGAAGGCGTGCTGCACGAGTTCTCTACCGTGCCAGGGGTATCAGAGGACGTCACCGACATCATCTTGAACCTCAAGGAACTCGTCGTCTCCTCAGAGCACGACGAGCCCGTGCACATGTACCTGCGCAAGCAGGGTCCTGGCGTGGTTACCGCCGCGGACATTGCCCCGCCTGCCGGGATGGAAGTGCACAATCCCGAACTGCAGATCGCAACGCTCAACGCCAAGGGCAAGCTGGAGATGGAACTGACCGTCGAGCGCGGTCGCGGCTACATCTCCGCCCAGCAGAACAAGCAGCCCGGCCAGGAGATCGGCAGGATTCCGATCGACTCGATCTACTCCCCGGTACTCCGGGTCACTTACAAGGTCGAGGCGACCCGAGTCGAGCAGCGGACCGACTTTGACCGGCTGATCCTCGATGTCGAGACCAAGCCGTGCATGCGGCCGAGGGACGCCGTCGCGAGTGCCGGCATGACGCTGGTTGAGCTGTTCGGCCTGGCAAGGGAACTCAACTTGGAGGCCGAGGGCATCGACATCGGTCCGTCACCGACCGATGCCGCGCTGGCCGCCGATCTGGCGCTGCCGATCGAGGAGCTGAACCTCACGGTCCGCTCGTACAACTGCCTGAAGCGCGAAGGCATTCACACCGTGGGCGAACTCGTCGCCCGCAGCGAGCAGGATCTGCTCGACATCCGGAACTTCGGCGCGAAGTCGATCGAGGAAGTCAAGCAGAAGCTGATCGATATGGGCCTGGCACTCAAGGACTCCCCGCCCGGTTTCGACCCGGGGACAGCGGCGGATAGCTACGGTGCCGACGACGACGACAGTTACGTCGAAACCGAGGAGTACTGACTGGCCGGAGATCCAGTCGGCCGGTAACGCACAGCAGTAACGCTTAATCAAGGAGAGTCCTACGATGCCCACGCCCACCAAGGGTCGCCGAATGGGCGGCAGCGCAGCACACCAGCAGCACATGCTGGCGAACCTGGCCACTGCGCTGTTCGAGCACGGCAAGATCACCACGACCGAGGCGCGTGCCCGGCGGCTGCGGCCGGTTGCCGAGCGCCTGATTACCTTCGCCAAGCGGGGTGACCTGCACGCACGGCGTCAGGTGCTGACGATGGTGACCGACAAGACCGTAGTCAAGACCCTCTTTGACGACATCGGGCCGAGCTATGCGACCCGTCAAGGCGGTTATACGCGAATTACCAAGATCGGTCCTCGCAAGGGCGACAACGCGCCGATGGCCGTGATCGAACTGGTCACGGAGGCCGCCGCTGCGAAGCAGCAGCGCCGCCGTGCTCGTCGGCCAGGTGCCACGACGGCGGCGGCAGGCGCCGCAGCCGTAGCTGCCGGGGAAGCTGCCGCTGCCGAAAGCGCTGCTGACGAGACCAGTCCGGTCGAGGACAGTACCGTCGAAGACAGCACCGCCGAGGACACCACTGCCGAGGACAGCACCGCCGAGGACAGCACCGCCGGGGCTGAGGATGACGGCGAAGGCGACGGAGCAGGGGAATCCGACGGAGAGTAACGACGGATGACAAGGTAGGCCAGGTCAGGCTCAGGCTTGACCTGGCCTACGACGGTTCTGAGTTCCACGGCTGGGCGGTTCAGCCAGGCGTGCGGACCGTCCAGGGCGTGCTGCAAAGCACGCTCGATCTTGTGCTTAGGTCACCGTATCCGGCGGAGGTGACGGTGGCAGGCCGTACCGATGCCGGCGTTCACGCGCGGGGGCAGGTAGCCCATCTTGACGTCCCTGGCGAGATCTGGGACGGGGTCGTCGGCGTCGCCTTGCGCCGGCTGAACAAGCTGCTTCCCCCGGATATCCGCCTGCGTGCGATTGACCTCGCACCACCTGGCTTTGACGCCAGGTTCTCGGCGCTCAGCCGACGCTATTCATACCGCGTCTGCGACGACCAGTCGCATGCCGACCCGCTGCGCCGAAGGGACACGCTCTGGTATCGGGCACCCCTCGATGAAGCGCTCATGAACGAGGCGGCCGCGAGCTGCGTTGGCGAGCACGACTTCGCCGCCTTCTGCCGCCGCAGGCCAGGCGCGAGCACGGTGAGGGAACTGCTAAGGCTCGACTGGCAGCGAACCGAGCCTGGCGTCCTGACAGGTACCTTCATCGCCGACGCCTTCTGCCACAACATGGTGAGAGCGCTCACCGGAGCCCTGCTGTCGGTTGGAGAGGGCGCGCGGCCACCTGGCTGGGTCGCCGAGGTTCTCGCCGCTGGCGTCAGAGATCCCGCCGTCCGCGTCGCCCTGCCTCACCCGCTCTGCCTGGAGGAGGTCAGGTACCCGCGTGACGAGGATCTCGCCACCCGCGCCATCCTCACCCGCCGAGTCAGGGCCTGACCTAGCCTGCTGAGCTCGGGGATGGTGTCGGGGTTGGTGGCTGGCCGTCGACCATGCGGTAGCTCAGGCTGTTGTTGATCGTCGAGTCGATCAGGATGTTCATGA
>DATJLT010000396.1:0-4977 GCA_035509195.1 Streptosporangiaceae bacterium
CGCTGCGCATCCTGCGCGCCGCCAGGTTCACCGCGGAACTCGGGTTCACGGCGGTGAAGGAGACCGAGGACGCGATGGCCGAATTCGCGCCCAGGCTGAAGATCGTCTCTGCCGAGCGGATTTCCGCCGAGCTGACCAAGCTGCTGCTAGCCGCCCGCCCGGGCGGCCCTTCCGCCGGGATCGACCTGCTCACCAGGACAGGCGCCGCGGATTACTTTCTGCCGGAGGTGCCTAAGCTGCGGCTCGAGGTAGACGAGCACCACAGGCACAAGGACGTCTACCGGCACTCTCTGACCGTGCTCGACCAGGCGATCGCGCTCGAGTCCAGGTACGACCTTGACAGGGACCTGCGCCTGCGCCTCGCGGCGCTGCTGCACGACATCGGAAAGCCGAAGACCAGGTCGCTGCTGCCCGACGGCCGGGTGGCCTTCCATCACCATGACGTTGTCGGCGCGAAGCTGGCCAAGAGCAGGCTCAGGGCGCTGCGCTTTCCTTCAGATGTCATCGCCGACGTGGCCAGGCTGATCGAGTTGCACTTGCGGTTTCACGGCTTCGGCAGCGGAGAATGGACCGACTCGGCAGTCCGCCGCTACGTGACAGACGCCGGCCCGATGCTGTCCAGGCTGCACGCGCTGACCAGGGCCGACTGCACGACGAGGAACCGCGCCAAGGCACAGCGCCTGGCAAGGAACTACGACGAACTCGAAGCCAGGATCACCGAACTGGCCGAGCAGGAAGAGCTCGCCGCGATCAGGCCCGACCTCGACGGGCACGAGATCATGCGACTGCTCGATATCCCTGCTGGTCCTTTGGTCGGAAAGGCTTACAGGTTTTTGCTAGAGCTCAGGCTCGAACGTGGCCCTCTCGGTCACGAGGAGGCGGCACGGGAACTGCTTGAGTGGGCGGAGGGCCAGAAATAAGCCGGTAGCCGAGCGCGCCGAGCACGTATCCGGCCCCGACGACGAGCAGCATCGGGAGCGAATGCCCCGATCTCGGCATGAACACCGCGCTGATCGCCGCGCCGACCACGAACGTGGTGTTGTAGACCATGTCGTTGACCGAGAACACCCGCCCTCGGTATTCGTCCTCCATCTCCTGCTGCAGGATCGTGGTGGTCGAGATAGCCACTCCCTGGGCGACGACGCCGAGCACGAAGCCGATCACCACGAACTCGGCCTGCCTGAACCCGAGTCCGAGCACTGCTGTCAGCACGCCGCCTGCCGCGAGCAGCGACGTGATCCAGGTCTCGTTGGTCATCCGCCTGGTTGCGACCGGCGTCAGCCAGGCCGCGAGGCCGTAGCCGATCGCCGAGCTGATCACGACGGAAAGGAAGCCGCCAAGAGCCGTGTTCGAGTTGTGCGACGAGTGGTAGAAGTAGTTGCGGTAAAGCAAGATCGACATCAGCAGCGCGATGCCGTAGAGAAAACGGTGCACTCCGGTGGCCGCGAGCGCGCCCCGCGCAGGCCGCCGTGCCCACACGTGCCGCAATCCTGAAATGAGACCGGCGGCCACGTTCTCGAGTTCGGCGCCGACGCTCCCGTGATCTGCTCCCTCGGCCGGCGATGGTCCGAGCGACGACCTTTCGATCCTGAGCGAGGAAAGCCCGGCGAGGAAGTAGCACACGCCGGCGATGAAGATCGTGATCGCCGAGCCGACGGGACCTCCTCCGGTCAGTATGTGCACGCCCGTGCCCGCGATGCCGCCGATGAATGCCACGACCGTGCCTGAGGTCGGCCCTACCGAGTTGGCCATCACCAGTTCGTCACCGTCCACGACGTGCGGCAGGGCGGCTGACAAGGCGGACAGAAAGAACCGGTTCACGCCGAGTACGACAAGCGCCGCGATCCACACGGGCAGCCCGAGGGTACCGCTGGCGATGAACACGGCAGCGAGCGCCACGAACGCGGCCCTCACCAGTGCCGACCAGGCCAGGATCTGCCGCCGCGACCAGCGGTCGATGAACACTCCGGCGAACGGGCCGATCAGCGAATAAGGCAGGTAGAGCACGGCGAACGAGATGGCCGCGGTCGCGGGGTCAGGGAACGAGGTCGCGTTGAAGAACACGTAGGTGCCAAGTCCGGCCGTGAACACGCCGTCGCCCGTCTGCGATATCAGGCGTGTGTAGTACAGCTTCCTGAACCCGCCGCTCGCGAGCACGGTACGCAGATCGCCGATAAACGATGACCGGGGTGGCACGTCAACAGACTAAGGCTTTGATCTCCGGTTAGGGTGGCTGGCCGCCAGGCGGCCCGGCATGGCGCCGGGCGGGCCGGGCGGGGCGGCTTGACCGACGGGGCCGGGCTGGCGGGGCATGGTGCCGGGGGTGGTGGGGCTTGGGTGCCGGGGGGTGGCAGCATCGGTGGCCCCGCGTTGCTGCTGGCGGGGCGGATCTGACCGCATCGGTGGCCATCTGATGCTGTTCCCGCGACGTCCCTGGGACATTGTTGTTGTTGCCGGGGTGGGGCGGGCAGCATCGCTGGCCATCTGATGCTGCTGGGCGGGGGTGCGGGGCCTAGGCGGGGTGCCCGGCGCGCACCCGGATGGGGGGTTCGCCGGGTTCGGGCGGGGCGGAGAGTTCCCGCACGGGCCCGTTCAGCGCATTTACCCAAGGCATCGACGCGGGGTCTTCCCGTCCGGCTGGCAACCCCCGCGCTGGCGCGACGCGGGGGTTGCTGCCGGCCCGCGTTTTACCTGCTGGCCTCGCCGCGGATGAACTTCTCTACCTGCTCACGCGCGTCCTCGTCGCTGTACTGCTCGGGCGGCGACTTCATGAAGTAGGAGGCAGCCGACAGCACGGGGCCGCCAACGCCACGGTCCTTGGCGATCTTCGCGGCCCGTACCGCGTCGATGATCACTCCGGCGGAGTTGGGGGAGTCCCAGACCTCGAGCTTGTACTCGAGGTTCAGCGGGGTGTCGCCGAACGACTTGCCCTCGAGCCGCACGTAAGCCATCTTCCTGTCATCTAGCCAGGGCACGTGATCTGACGGTCCGATGTGCACGTCCGCCTTGGCCATCTCGTGCGGGATCTGCGAGGTCACCGCCTGGGTCTTGGAAATCTTCTTGGACTGCAGGCGCTTGCGCTCCAGCATGTTCATGAAGTCCATGTTCCCGCCGAAGTTGAGCTGGTAGGTGCGCAGCAACTCGACGCCTCGGTCCTCGAACAGCTTGGCCAGCACCCGGTGGGTGATCGTGGCGCCTACCTGCGACTTGATGTCATCGCCGATGATCGGGACGCCCGCTTCTGTGAACTTCGCCGCCCAGGTCGGGTCGGAGGCGATGAAAACGGGCAGCGCGTTGACGAAGGCGACCTTGGCGTCGATCGCGCACTGCGCGTAATAGCGGTCGGCCTCTTCCGAACCCACGGGCAGGTAAGAGACCAGCACGTCGGCCTTGGTGTCACGCAGAACCTGCGCGACGTCGACGGGGGTCTCGTCTGACTCGGAGATGATCTCGCGGTAGTACTCGCCAAGGCCGTCGTACGTGGGGCCGCGTTGCACGGTCACGCTGGTCGGCGGGACGTCGCAGATCGTGATCGTGTTGTTCTCGCTGGCGACGATGGCCTCGGCGAGGTCACGGCCGACCTTCTTGGCGTCGACGTCAAACGCGGCGACGAACTCGATGTCACTTACGTGATAAGGGCCGAACACCACGTGCATAAGGCCCGGCACCCGGCTAGCCGGGTCGGCGTCCTTGTAGTACTCCACGCCTTGGACGAGAGAACTGGCACAGTTCCCTACGCCCACGATGGCTACGCGTACCGAACCCATGAGGATTGCTCCTTTTCTTATTCTCGGTGCGAGGGGCCGCTCTGGCCCTCCGCGCCGCTTACGGGGGCGTCTCCTTGCTGCCCGGCGGACTCGGCGTCCGCCCGTCGCTCGGAGGCGATCAGCTCATTCAGCCAGCGAACCTCGCGCTCCACCGACTCAAGCCCATGCCGCTGCAACTCGAGGGTGTAGCTGTCGACGCGCTCCCTGGTTCTCGCGAGCGCGGCGCGGAACGCCTCGACTCGCTCCTCTAGCCTGCTGCGCCTGCCTTCGAGGATCCGCATCCGCACGTCGGCACGGGTAAGCCCGAAGAACGCGAACCTGACGCCGAACCCGTCGTCCTCCCATGAGGCGGGGCCAGCCTGGCCGAGCAGGTCCTGCAGGTACTCCTTGCCGTCAGCGGTCAGCCGGTACACGATCTTTGACCGGCGCCCGGCCAGCGGCTTCGCCGGATCGGGTGGCACGCTTTCCTCGACGATGAGGCCGCGTGCCAGCAGGTCCTTCAGGCACGGGTAAAGCGAGCCGTACCCGAACGCACGGAACGCTCCCAGCACGGAGTTCAGCCGCTTGCGAAGCTCGTATCCATGCATCGGGTTTTCGTGCAGCAAACCGAGGACAGCGAGCTCGAGCACGCCGGTTCGCTGACTCATCTGCCCTCGTGCCCCCAATCCGGATCGAACGTATCTACTCGATGTATCGAGTCGATACATCGGAAAGATATGTCGTGGAGCGCTCTAGCGCAAGTTCAGCCTTGCTCGGGTATCGGCCCAGGCGCGATTCCGTCGTAACCTGTCGGTCATGAGGCGATCGGTGGTCGACTACGCGCTGGCGCGGAGAGCGACGCTCGCGTCTGTGCTTTCCGGCCGGACCACGGTCACCGACGTCTGCGACGCGCATCCCTACCTGCTGAGAGCCGCGAAGTTCCACGGCGAGCCGACCGACACCAGATGCCCGATTTGCCGCAAAACTAAGCTAACCCACGTTACTTACGTGTACGGTGACGAGCTAGGTCAGTACGAGGGAAGGGTGAAGCAAGGCAGGGAGCTTGACGAAATGGCCGCCGAATACGGCGAGTTCAAGGTGTACGTTGTCGAGGTCTGCCAGAGTTGCAGATGGAATCACCTTGCGTCATCGTATGTGCTAGGTACCGGTGAGCCGTCCGTAAGGCGTCGTCGTCGCGCTCGCGCCGGAGACTAACGCACACGCGCGTTAA
>DATJLT010000397.1:0-4876 GCA_035509195.1 Streptosporangiaceae bacterium
CCGAAGATCAAGGAAGTCAAGTACCTGATCGTTCCCGATGACAACACCCGCGTCCTGATGCTGGAGAGCAAGAAGGCCGACGTCATCGAGAACCCGCCAGGCAACCTGACCAGCCAGATCAACAGCACCTCAGGCCTGCACGTTGACCTGTTCCCCTCGACCAGGGTGGACTTCATCCAGCTCGACGAGCACTTCGCCCCGTTCAAGAAGCAACTCGTCCGCGAGGCCATCAACTACGCCATTAACCGGCAGGCCATCGTCAAGCTCGCCTACCAGGGCGACGCGATCCCCGGCGCCTCGTTCATGCCGTACAAGATGGAGTACTACGACTCGGCGATCAAGCCGTATCCGTACGACCCAGCCAAGGCCAAGAAGCTCCTCGCCGAGGCCGGATACCCGCACGGGTTCAGCGCCTTCATGATCACGGTCAGCGGCGATGTCGCCGGCCAGGCCGAGGCCGTGGTCGTCAAGTCCGAGCTCGCCCAGGTCGGGATCAACCTGTCGATCCAGTCCTACGAGCTGCTCACCGCTTACGACAAGGAAGACGGCGGGCACTCGGAGTTCGGCGAGCGCTACTGGACCAACGACATCATCGACCCCGACGAGGTCGCCACCTTCGGTGCCGACTGCCAGGGCGGCGCCAACGCCTTCAACAGCTACTGGTGCTCGCCCGAGGCCAACAAGCTGGTCGCCGAGGCGCGGGCCGAGCTCAACCCGGCCATCCGCCAGCAGTACTACGACCAGATTCAGCAGATCGTTTACCAGCAGTCACCGTTCATCGTCACCGACTACAGCCCGTACCGCTACGGCGTCGGCGATTGGGTGCACGGCTTCCACGTGACGCCGCTCGGGAACTACGACCTGTCGCTGGAAACGCTCACGGTCGGCTCTAAGTAACAGCCTCCGGGGGCGCGGCGCCTGCTGACGGCCCGCGCCGCGCTCCCGGGCCAACCCTCAAGACCAAGATCATTTTCCGCCAATTTCCAGGAGGCGTACTGTGAGCCGGTTCGGGACATTGCCCCGGCGGCTCGTGCATCTGGTCGTGATCTTGTTCGGGATCACGCTGGTGACGTTCTTCTTGCTTCGGCTGATCCCCGGCGACCCGGCACTGGCCATTCTCGGCAGCAGCTACACCAAGCAGCGAGCGACCGCGATCGATGACTCGCTCGGGCTGAACAAGCCGATCTGGACTCAGTACGGCCTGTTCATGGACCACCTGTTCCACGGCAACCTGGGCTTCTCTTACTTTTACAACGAGCCGGCTACCTCGGTGATCTCACAGCACCTGGCGCCCACGGTGTTCCTGGTCATTTACGCGGCGGTGCTGGCCGCGGTGATCTCGCTGCCGCTCGGGTTTCTCGCCGGCGTCCGCCGTGGCGGCATCCTGGACCAGACCACCCGGGTGTTCTTCACGATCAGCTTCGCGATGCCCGCCTTCTGGCTCGGCATCATGCTGCTGCTCGCGTTCAGCGTGCACCTTTCCATCTTCCCGATCAGCGGCTTCGGGTCGGGGCTGCTCGGGCACCTTTACTACTTGTTCCTCCCGGCCCTGACGATCGCGCTCGGATTCTCGACCGTCCTGATCCGCAGCCTCCGCGCGGCCACCATCACCACCCTCCAGGCCGAGTTCGTCGACACCGCAAGGATGAAGGGCATCGCGTACGTCAAGGTACTGCGGCGGCACGTGTTCAGGGTCGCTGTCCTTTCCGTCGTCGCCGTTTACGGCGTCAACCTGGCCTACCTGATCAGCGGCACCGTGCTGGTGGAGAACGTGTTCTCGCTGCCAGGACTCGGCCAGCTACTGGTCAACTCGGTGTCCAACCGCGACTACCCGGTCGTGCAGGCGGTGGCGCTGCTGTTCGCGGTGCTGATCGTCCTGATCAACCTGCTGACCGACATCACTCAGGCCGCTCTCGACCCCCGTGTCGGTCAGGAGATCGGAGAATGAGCGACACCGTGCCGACCCAGACTGGCTGGGCAACTCACCCGTCACAAGCCTTGCTCAAGGTCGCCGAGCGCACCGCCAGGCGGAGCCGCAGCACGGGCAGGCGCAGGTTCGTGCTGTTCGCCGGCCTCGGCATGCTGGCGGTCGCGATCATCTTCATCGTCGGCGCGCCCTTGTTCACCAGCCAGTCGCCGATCGCCATCGACGCCCTGCATCCGCTCGCCGCCCCGTTCACGGCCGGGCACCTGCTCGGCACCGACGAGTTCGGCCGCGACATCTTGTCCCGCATCCTGTACGGGGGGCGGATCGACCTCGCGATCGCGTTCGGCGCGACCAGCGTGACGCTGGTCTTCGGCACGATCGTGGGGCTGGTCGCCGGCTACTTCGGCGGCTGGGTCGACAACGTGCTGATGCGGATCGTCGACCTGTTCTTCGCGTTCCCCTTCCTGGTCTTGATCATCGCGATCATCGCGATGCTCGGCCCTTCCATCTTCAACATGTTCGTCGCCATCTGGATAACTAGCTGGGTAAGTTACGCCCGTATCATGCGCGCCCAAACCATCGTCGCGAAGAAACAGCAGTACGTGCTCGCCGCACGGGCGCTCGGTTACAGCAGGCTCAGGGTCATGTTCAGGCACATCCTGCCGAACACGGCCTCGGCGGTGATCGTGTTCTCCATGGTCGACGCGATCGGGAACATCATCCTCGCGGCGTCGCTCGGCTTCCTCGGGCTCGGCGCCCAGCCGCCGGCACCCGAGTGGGGCACGATGATCTCAGACGGGCAGAACTACATTTTGTCTTCCTGGTGGATCGCTACCCTGCCCGGTCTCGCGATCGTGTTCGTAGGCGTCGCGTTCAGCCTCATCGGCGACGGCCTCGCCGACATCCTCAGGCCAGGTGACCGGTGACTGTGCCAGCCTCGGCCGCCTCCGGCGGCACGCCAGCCTCGGCCGCCTCCGGCGGCGTGCCAGCTTCGGCTGCTTCCGGCGGCGGAGCCCTGCTGAGTGTTCGCGATCTGCGGACGTACTTGGCCACGCGGCACGGCGTTGTCCGGGCCGTCGACGGCGTCACCCTTACCGTTAACGAGGCTGAGGTACTCGGTGTCGTGGGGGAGAGCGGGTGCGGCAAGACCGTGACCTGCCGGACGATCATGGGCCTGATGCCGCGTAAGGGCACTTACTCAAGTGGCGAGGTGATCTATCACCCCCGTGGCGATGCTAATTTGCTGAGGCTGTCGCAGAATCAGTTGCAGCAGCTCAGGGGCAGTCACCTGGCGATGATCTTCCAGGACCCGATGACCGCGCTGAATCCGGTGCGGACCATCGGCGACCAGCTTCTCGAAGCGGTGACCGCCCACGCGCGGCTGCCCGCGAAAGAGGCGCGCGAGCGGGCGATCGGCTTGCTGGTGCGGGTCGGGATTCCGGCGCCCGAGCAGCGGATGAAGGACTATCCGTTCCAGTTCAGCGGCGGGATGCTGCAGCGGGCGCTGATCGCGATCGCGCTTGCGTCGGCGCCGAAGCTGCTGCTGGCCGACGAGCCGACGACCTCCCTCGACGTGATCATTCAGGACCAGATCCTGAGTCTCCTGCTCGAACTCCAGCGGGACACCGGCATGAGCATGATCCTGGTCAGCCATGACCTGGCCGTGATCACCGAGGTCTGCGACCGGATCGTGGTCATGTACGGCGGGCAGATCGTCGAGGAAGGCGACTCGGCGACGATCATCACCAAGCCGGCCCACCCGTATACGCGGGCGCTGCTTGAGGCACTGCCGCAAGGCGGGGAGCGAGGTCAGCTCAGGAGCATTCCAGGCTCGCCGCCGAGCCTGATCAATCCGCCGGCTGGCTGCCGGTTCGCGGCGCGCTGCCCGTTCGTGACCGGCGAGTGCCGTTCGTGGGATACCGAGCTTCTTGCGATTAGCGGGGAAGGGCACCGCACGCGGTGCCTGCGACATGAGGAAGTGGGGAAAATAGAATGGCAGGCAGCCGACTCGGTATAGGCGTCGTCGGGGCCGGACGGTGGGCGAACTGGGCGCATCTGCCCGGCTGGGTACGCGATCCCCGTTGCGACCTGGTCGCGGTCTGCGACATGGACCTGGACCGGGCGCAGGCGGCCAAGGACAAGTTCGGCGCGAAGATCGCGACCGCCGACTACACCGAACTGCTCGCGCGTGACGACATTCAGGTCATTGACGTGGTGACGAGGGACGCGCAGCACTTCGAGATCAATATGGCCGCGCTTGAGGCCGGCAAGCACGTGCTCAGCGAGAAGCCGGTCGCGCACGATTTCCGCGACGTCCGGCGTGCGGCCGACCTGGCCGCTTCTAAGGGACTCAAGACCAAGGTCGGGCTCACGTTCCGCTACAGCCCCGCGGTTCGTTACCTGAAGCACCTGATCGACTCGGGCAGCCTCGGCACGCCTTACATCTACAACGCTTACGAGCAGAACTCGCAGTGGCTGAAGCCCGAGTCGCCGCTTAGGAGCGGTGAACGGGCCGGTGACAGGCCGTTGCAGGTGGCCTCCCTTGAGGGGTACGGGGCGCCGGTGATCGACATCGGGCACTGGTTCATGAACTCGGACCTCACGGCGGTAGTCGGCGTGATGCGAAACTTCGTCCCGGAGCGCATGATCCTCGATACGGGCCAGATGGCCCGGGTGAATATTGACGATGGGGATATCTTTATCGGCGAGTTCGCCAGCGGAGCCATCTGCTCGGTGCAGACCAGCTTCGTCACGGTCGGCAACTATCCGGGTATCGAGGTCCGCGTTTACGGCAGCGAAGGCGCGGCAATTGCCAGGCTCATCGAGGAGTTCGGCATCTGCGAGACCTTCAAGGTCGCGCGGCCCGACGATGTCGAGTTCAGGGAGGTCGAGATCCCGCAGAGCTACTACCCGGCGGGCGGCAGCCCGAGGGAGTCGTGGCGGACTCTG
>DATJLT010000398.1:0-3459 GCA_035509195.1 Streptosporangiaceae bacterium
AGTCGCGGTGGTTCCGCCCGTAAGGCCAACCGCCATCCCCTCGGACACCTGCTCCGCCGCCTCGCGGGCGATGCGCCGCTTCTCCTCGGCGTACCGGACGCCCTTGTAGCGCAGCGGCAGTTCGTACGAGACGGCGTGCGCAGTGGCACCCCCGTGGGTTCGCGCGAGCAGCCGCTGCTGCTCCAGGATCACCAGGTCCCTGCGAATTGTGGCCGGGGATGCGTCCAGGTCGTCGGCGAGGTCGGCGACGGCTACCGAACCGCCATCGGCGAGCCGTTCGAGTATCGCGCTCAGCCGCGCAGCTCTGTGCATGGAAAAGAGCATATAGGTGCAGGTCGGTTGCTTGGCCATGTTCCGCCACGGCCGACCAAGGGCCTCCGGCAGTGCCGAGGTTTGCACGGTTGCCCGCAGATAGCGCAATTCCGGTCTTGCGTCGGTGACTGAAATCACTCTAGATTGGCGACATATGAGCGTAATCGATCGTGCCAGCCTGGATGTTCTGTGCCGGACGCGCCGAGGCTCGCTCACTACGCACCGCGCCGCCCTGACTGCACGCCGGCTCGTGCTTGGCTGTGCGCCTCGCGAGAGAAGAGACAGATGAAGAATCTAGGCATCGCCAGCAGACGGGTGGGCGTGCTCATCCTCAGCGCTGGCCTCGTCACAGTAGCTTCCGCCTGCGGTTCGAGCAGCGGCAGCAACTCTAGTTCGGCCAACTCGATTACGGTGGCCGTGGCCTATCCATCCCCGCCCAAGGCCCTGCTGGCGGAATTCACCAAGCAGACCGGCATCAAGGTGAACTGGGTGAACATTGGCTGGGACGACCTGCAGACCAAGATCGCGGCGGCTATGTCGGCCAACAGCTACTTCGCCGACGCCGCCGACGTTGACTGGTCAAAGGTCGGCGAGTACCAGAAGACGGGCTGGTTCTACCCGCTGAACAAGTACTTCAACGTGTCCAGCCTCAAGGCGGACATGCCTCAGATCGACACGTTCGTCTCGAACAAGCAGCTGATGGGCATGCCGTTCGACTCCTCGTTCCTGGTCACCACGGTGAACACCAAGGACTTCGCCAAGGCCGGCATCAAGACGATGCCGACGACCTTGTCTCAGTTCACGACTGACCTGAAGGCGGTGGGCAAGGCCAACGGCATGGCAAACCCGCTCGACATCCACTTCGCCACCGCCGAGGGGTTGTCGACCTGCTGGTACCAGATGACGGCGGCATTCGGCGGACAGGTGCTGACTGCACAAGACACCCCGGCGTTCACCTCCCCGAGCTCGCCCGGATACAAGGCGATGACCTGGATGGTCGATGCCTATAAGAGCGGCCTGGTGCCCAAGGGCAACATCAATGAGTCTGACTACCAGGGCTTCACGACCGAGATGGCGAAGAACCGGGTCGCGGCGGAGATGTGCGACTATTCCGGCAGTGTCGCCTCGATCTACAACGTGCCCTCGTCCTCGAGCGTGGTGAACGACACCGAGTACATCCCGACGCCCGGCGCGACTGGAGTCGGCGGCAACGTGGCCAACCCCGACGGCATCGGAATCCCGAAGACGGCGAAGAACGTGGCCGGCGCGGTGAAGTTCATCAAGTGGTTCACCGCCACGCAGAACCAGGCTGACTGGGCGGGGCTGAACGGCTCTAAGGACGTGGTCAGCACCTTCCCGCTGCCGGCCAGGCTGTCTAGCTTCGGCCTGATGATCAAGGCGGGTGACGTCGAGCAGGCCTCGCAGCTCGATGCCATCCTCAAGGCGCATGCGAAGGCGCCGTTCCCGAACGGCGCGCCACCGTGGTACACGCAGTTCAGCGCGGCCGTGCAGACTAACCTGCACGAAGCGGCCGCCGGGCAGGAGTCCATCCCGCAGGCGATCAGCGCCATCGCCGCTACGGTGACCCAGCTCAAGTCTTCGGGCTGAGCGGTAGCGGCGGCACTGCCAGCCACACGACCGGCGGGTACAGCCGAGTACCCGCCGGTCGTGCAACAGGAAGTCTCGGCAGCAGACGGTATTCCAGACCAGGCAACAGGGAGATCTGACGTTGAGTGCCGCGCGCCGAGGCAGGTTGCTTCCTTACCTCCTGCTCTCGCCGCTGGTGGTGTTCATCGGGGCGCTGTCATTCGTCCCGACGGCGGACACCACGGTGGAAGCGTTCTTCCGGGTGATGCCGCTTAACCCACCGACCCAGTTCACCGGCCTCGGAAACTTCCGGGCGCTGTTCGCTAACCCGGCTATCACCACCTCGTGGGTCAACACAGCGGTCTACGTCGTTGTCGGCGTCGCGCTGTCCGTCATTCTCGGCACCGCCATGGCACTCGCGCTCAGACAGCGTTTCCGGTTTCGCGGCGTCGTCCTGGCCCTCGTCATCCTGCCCTGGGCGCTGCCCGCAGTGGTCGAGGCCGTCATCTGGAACTGGATCTACAACCCGACATTCGGCGTGATGAACAGCGCGCTGCACTCCGCGCACCTGATCGGCGGCTATCACGTGTGGCTAGGCCTCGACCGGTGGCTCACCGTGGTGCTGATCGAGATAGTGCAGGTCTGGCAGATCACCCCGCTCTCGGCGGTGGTGATCCTCGCCGCCCTGCAGTCGATCTCGCCGGACCTGTATGAGGCAGCGCGAGTAGACGGCGCCGGCCCGGTGCAGTCGTTCGTGCGTATCTCGCTGCCGCTGATCCGGCCCGCGCTGGCCGTGTGCACCGTCGAGGCGCTCGTCCTGTCCCTCAACATCTTTGATCAGGTCTACATACTGAACGGCATCGCTCCCCTGGGCTCCTCGGTGATGCTGCAGACGTACGTCCAGACCTTCGAGAACCTCAACTTCGGGAGTGGCTACGCGTTGTCCCTGCTGATCACCCTGGCCACCGCGCTGCTCTCAATGGCCGCACTGGCGCTGTTCTACCGCCGGTCAGAGGCCGCATCATGACCACGGGCGAGCGGGCGGCCGGGGCCGTGACTCAGGTGGCGCATGGCCTGGCGGGCCGGCGGCCAGCCCGGCGCACAGTCAAGGTGGCCGGGCACGTGATCACGATCGCGGTGATCCTGGTGTGGTCGCTGTTTCCCATCTACTGGGCGCTCAATACCAGCCTGAGCACGCTGTCGGGCGCGGACAACAAGCCCGCGCACTACCTGCCGTCGCCGCTGTCCGGGACGAGCTACCGCGACATTCTCGGGATCGGCGGGGCGGGCAACGGCGTGGCCACGCAGATTGGCAGGTCGCTGCTGAACTCGGCAATCGAGTCCGGCGTGGCCATGATCCTGACCGTGACGATCGCTGTGTTCGCGGCCTACGCCTTCGCCCGCCTCAATTTCAGGTTTAAGCGGACGATATTCGTCAGCGTGCTAGCAACGCTGCTGCTGCCCGCCTACGCCACGCTGATCCCGCTGTACCGGATCATGGCCAGCCTCGGCTTGGTGAATACCTACCTGGCCGTGATCCTGGTGTACACGTCGGGCTTC
>DATJLT010000399.1:0-35775 GCA_035509195.1 Streptosporangiaceae bacterium
CGCCACCGCCTGACCGGAGGCACGCGCGCTCAGGTGCGCAATTCCAACAGCATCTACGGGCCGGCGATGCTGTCTGGCCGCCCGGTGCAACAGCAATGGTGCCCACCTGACGTTGTTCCCGCAGCATCAGGAGGTCACCGATGCTGTTCGCTGCGCGCTTTCTACAGCATCGGAGGGACACTGATGTTGTGGCGATTGACGATTTGGGTGCTTTGCCCACGCTGAGGACTCCGGGTGGGGCGGGCACGCGCGCTCAGGGCGGACCGCCTGTGTCGCCTGCGGGGTAACCAGCGCATCGGCGGTCATAGCGCTCTTTCCGTAGCGTAAGAATGACTTATGAGCAAGCAGCCGAGTCCGCCGCCGCCAGGTGACAAGCCGATGCCGACCGCGCCGCCGCCCCCGCCTGGGTGGCGGCACTGGCTGTGGCCGATCGCTCTGGTTGCCATGCTCGCGCTTTACTTCTTCCTGCCTAGCCTGGGTTCGGCGACGCAAAGCCTGACGTACCCGCAGTTCCAGAGCCAGCTTGCCAAGCACAAGGTCAAGACCGTCGAGATCGGCAGCACCCAGAACGGCGCGAACAGCACGATCACAGGCACGCTGAAAGACGGCGACAACTTCACGACCGTGGGCCCGCCCAATACGCAGGCCCTTTACAACGCGATCGTCGCCAAGGGCGTCAAGCCCACCTACGGCGGCAGCAGTTCCTCGCTCGGCGGCATCCTGCTCTATCTCCTGGTCATCTTCGCCCCGCTGATCTTCGTGTTCTGGCTCATCAGGCGCATGTCCCGCGGTGCGGGGGGATCGGCGGGGCTGCAAGGCGTCTTCGGAGTGGGAAGGTCGCGTGCACAGGTGTTCGACGCCGAGCGGCCGAGCACCAAGTTCTCTGACGTGGCCGGCTATGAAGGCGCGAAGCAAGAGATCAACGAGGTCGTCGACTTCCTGAAGAACCCGGACAGGTACCAGCGGGCCGGCGCGATGGCGCCGCGAGGACTGCTGATGATCGGCCCGCCCGGCACGGGCAAGACCCTGCTCGCGAGGGCGGTTGCCGGCGAGGCCAGCGTGCCTTTCTTCTCCGTCACCGGGTCGAGCTTCGTCGAGATGTTCGTCGGCGTCGGAGCGGCGCGGGTGCGTGACCTGTTCGCCGAGGCCCGCAAGCGGGCCCCGGCCATCATCTTCATCGACGAGATCGACGCGATAGGTCAGCGCAGGGCAGGCTCGGGCGCGGTGGTCGCCAACGACGAACGCGAGCAGACGCTGAACCAGCTCCTGTCGGAGATGGACGGCTTCGACATGACTCAGGGCATCGTCGTCCTCGCGGCGACGAACCGTCCGGAGGTTCTCGACCCTGCCCTGCTCAGGCCAGGAAGGTTCGACCGCCAGATCACGATCCCGCTGCCGACGCTCGAAGAGCGCTCGGCGATCCTCGCCGTGCACTGCCGCGGCAAGCAGCTTGCACCGGACGTCGACCTGACCATCGTCGCGAGGGGCACGCCAGGATTCTCCGGTGCGGACCTCGCCAACCTGGCGAACGAGGCCGCGATCTTCGCCGTCCGGCGCGGCAGGGAGATCATCAACGCGACCGACTTCGACGATGCGCGCGACCGGATACTGCTCGGCCGCCGTGAAGGCTCCAACGTGCTGCTTCCCGAGGAAAAGCACGCGGTCGCCGTGCACGAGAGCGGGCACGCGATCGTGCTCGCGCTCTCCGATCACGCCGACCCTGTCGCGAAGGTCACGATCCTCCCCGCCGGTCAGGCCCTTGGCGTGACACAGCAGCTACCCCTCATCGAGCGGCACCTCTACGGCGAGGATTACCTCAGGGAGACCCTCGCCGGCCGCCTCGGCGGAAGGGCAGCAGAGCTCGTGGTGCTCGGTCAGGGCTCGACCGGCGCGGCCAACGACCTGTCCACCGCGACCGACCTGGCGACCAAGATGGTTCGGGAGTTCGGCCTGTCGACGAAGCTCGGCCCCGTCGGCTACCCGGAGGGCGGGTCGGTGTTCCTTGGCGGCGGCGGGAGCGGGCTATCGAGCCGGCCGTTCTCCGAGGAGACCCAGGCCGTCATCGACACGGAAGTGGCGAGGCTGCTGCGCGAGGCAGAGAACTCGGCTGTGGAGCAGATCCGCAACCACCGTGCGCAGCTCGACGAGCTGGTTCAGCTTCTGCTCGAGCACGAGACTGTGGACTCTTCCGAGGTCTACCGCATCGTCGGCAAGCCGGTACCCGGCGGGCACCGTCCTGAGGAGCTGGCGCTGGCACCGGCCGTCGGCAGCGGTTCCCCGGTCGCCGTGGCCAGCGGAGCCGCTATCACCGACACCGCGCCTGCCGAGCAAGATTAAGAGGTGACCAAGCTACTTGTACTTTCCGGCCACGCGGTCCGTGAGGTCCTCGGCTACCGCGAGTGCGCTGACGCGATGCGCGACGCGCTGATCGCCCGCGCGAACGGCGAGGTCTTCCAGCCGCTGCGCTCGGTGCTCAAGCCACCGGGAGCACCAGGCCTGATGGCTGTCATGCCCGCATACCAGCAGGGCCAGGCAGCGGGCTACGGGCTCAAGGCGATCACGATCACCCCCGGCAACCCCGCGCTCGGTCTCGACACGCACCAGGGCATCGTCCTTCTGTCGAGTTCGGAAACCGGCCAGCCGCTTGCCGTGCTGAACGCCTCCGCCGTTACCGAGATCAGGACCGCGGCGGTCTCTGTCATCGCGACGGAGATCCTCGCCAGCGCGGACGCCGATGTGCTTGCCATCATCGGCACGGGCGTCCAGGCCAGTTCCCACCTCCGTGCGCTGAGCAGCACGAGGAAGCTGGCCGAGATCCGGGTCGCCGGCCGTACCACGTACAAGGCCGCCCGTTTCGCGGCAACGCACGCAGCGCAAGCAGGCGGCACCAAGCTCGTCGCGTCTCCGACCGTCGAGCAGGCCATTGCCGGCGCCGGCATCGTCGTCACCGCGACGAACTCGGCCGCGCCCGTCATCAACAGGGACTGGCTGAGCCCGGGCACTCACCTCAACGCTGTTGGTGCCTGCCTCCCCGATCAGCGCGAGCTCGACACGGCCACGGTCGCCAGCGCGGCCCTCTACGGCGACAGCCGCGAGTCGGTCATCGCCGAAGCCGGCGACTACGTGCTTGCCGCGGCGGAAGGCGCCATCGGTCCTGACCACCTTAAGGCCGAGCTAGGCGACCTGCTCGCCGCGAAACCAGGAGCGCAGGGCCGGGCAGGCGAACGCGAGATCACGATCTTCGAGTCCCTCGGCCTGGCTGTCGAAGACCTGGCCGCGGCCGCTCTGGCCTACGACACCGCACGAGCACGCGGTATCGGCACGCTGACCGACTTCGAGTGAAGGAACCTGATACTCTGCTCGCCATGACGCACGCGAACCTCATCAGTAACTGGTGGCGCCGCCAGTAGGCGGGCCAGGTTCGCGTTTTCTCAAGAACCACCACGGCGACCGCCTGGACCACGGGCGGTCGCTTTTGATGTCCGCCTAGGTCCTGACCTGATAGGACGGACCGCATGACCTCGAGCGTTGAATACAGCTCGGACTTCGGCGCCATACCGCCGCACGGCACTACCCAGTTCGTCACCGCAGGCGGCATCGTCGTCAGCCGGACGGTGATGCCGTTCGAGCCTGATGAGCTGGCCGCGATCACCAGGCAGGTCGATGACCGGCGCGGCGGCGTGTTCAGCTCGGGCATGGAGTACCCGGGCCGCTACAGCCGCTGGCACACGGGCTACATCGACCCGTGCGTCGAGTTGAGCTGCCGCGGCCGCGTCCTCACCGCGACGGCACTGAACGACCGCGGCCTCGTCATTCTCCCCGCCATCACCGCCGCCCTCGGCAAGGCCGGCGCCGCCCGGGACTCCGGACACAGTGCGACCGTCGATATCCCCGAGCCCGTCGGCCAGGTTCCTGAAGAACAGCGCTCACGCAGGCCGACGGTGTTCAGCGCGATCAGGGAAGTGACCGCCTTGTTCGCTGCCCGCGATCCGCATCTCGGCCTCTACGGCGCCTTCGGTTATGACCTGGCATTCCAGTTCGAACCGCTGCGGCTGCGGCCTGAACGCGGCGGCGACGGCCAGCGCGATCTGGTGCTTCACCTGCCAGACGAGCTTTACGTGATCGACAGGAAGCGGGAAACCGCGCTTCGTTACAGCTACGACTTCGCCTTCGACGGCCGTTCCACGGCGGGACTCACGAGAACCACGCCCCGTTCAGTGCCAGACCGCAGGCCCGGGGTCCGTGAAATACCGCCCGATCCCGTGCTCGGCGAGTACGCGAAGGTCGTTGAGGAAGCAAGGGAAAGGTTCGCGGCCGGCGACCTGTTCGAGGTCGTTCCCAGCCACGAGTTCTGGGCCCGCTGCGGCTCGCCCGCAGCCTTCTATGAGCGCCTGCGCCGGCACAACCCGGCGCCTTACGAGTTCTTCATCAACCTGGGTGAGGGCGAGTACCTGGTCGGGGCATCGCCGGAAATGTACGTGCGGGTGACCGGCGACCGGGTCGAGACCTGCCCGATCGCCGGCACGATCGCACGCGGCGCGACCCCGCTAGACGACGCGGAGAACATCAGGACGCTGCTGACCTCGCTCAAGGAAGAGTCAGAGCTCACGATGTGCACGGACGTCGACCGCAACGACAAGTCCCGCATCTGCGTGCCTGGCAGCATCAAGGTGATCGGCCGCAGGCAGATCGAGCTGTACAGCCGGCTCATCCATACGGTCGACCACGTCGAGGGGCGGCTGCGACCGGAGTTCGACGCACTCGACGCTTTCCTGACGCACATGTGGGCGGTAACGGTGACGGGAGCGCCAAAGACCTGGGCCATGCAGTTCATCGAGGACCACGAGACCAGCCCGCGCCGCTGGTACGGGGGAGCGGTCGGCTCGATCGGCTTCGACGGGAACATGAACACCGGTCTCACGCTGCGCACCGCGCACATCCGCGACGGCCTGGCCTGCGTCAGGGCGGGCGCGACGCTGCTTTTCGACTCGGAGCCGGCGGCCGAGGAGCTTGAAACGCGGCTCAAGGCACGCGCGCTACTCGAGGTCCTGGCCAGTGCCTCGAAAGACCATCAAGATCAGCGGCCAGTAAGCACCCAGGCGACAGTCGCTGCTGGCCTGACGGGCGCACCGCGCCGGATAGGCGACGGCATCCGCGTGCTCCTCGTGGACCACCAGGACTCGTTCGTGCATACCCTGGCGGGCTACTTCGCCGAGCACGGCGCACAGGTCACGACTTTGCGCGCGGGGTTCGACGTGACCTTGCTTGACACGTACGCACCGCACCTGGTCGTGCTGTCGCCTGGGCCTGGCCGCCCGTCCGATTTCGGCTGCTCTGAGCTCCTTGACGAACTCGACGCCCGCGGACTGCCCGCCTTCGGCGTGTGCCTTGGCCTGCAGGCCATGGTCGAGCACGCGGGCGGGAAGCTGGGCCTGCTCACTGCGCCGGCGCACGGCAAGCCCGGCGCGGTCCGGGTGCTCGGGGGAGAGCTACTGCGCGGGCTCCCAGAGTCGTTCACGGCCGCGCGGTATCACTCGCTGCACGCGACGCCGCTGACAGCGGGGTCCGGGTTCTCGGTCACGGCGGTCACGGACGATCCGGCGGCCGCGGACTCGTCCGGGCAGGTCGTGATGGCGATCGAGGATCCTGCCGCCCGGCGCTGGGGCGTCCAGTTCCACCCAGAGTCGATCCTGACCGCGTCAGGTAACGCGGGACGGATGATCGTGGCAAATGTCCTGAAGTTGTGCGCGCATTAGACGCAAGCCACAGTCGTTTGGTTCAGGCGGGCCATCAATCGTTATGTGTCCGTTATTTTTTGACGGCGGACGCCGTTATAACGTCAAAGCAACTCCATCGTTGCAGATGGGGTAAGCAAGGACAGATAGGGCACGTCGGTTATGTCGTTCACATCACATAGGTCGTTCGCGCTGTTCGTGTCTTTATGCGGGAACGTCGCTAAGTTACGTCATCCACCGCAATCCACCCGTTACACCTCTCCTTGCGATCAACCCTGCCTGCGCTAGGAAAGGCAAAGGAGCCCGCTCTATGGTTCGTCGCTGGTTCGTACCCATCGGAACCCTCGGCCTCGTGTTCGGGTCGATGGTCATGGCGGCTACCACCGCCTCGGCAGCCCCGGCTGTCCACCCCGCGGTTCACCCCATCGTTCACTCATCGCACGGCTTCGTGCCTGGTGGCCTCATGACGAGACCAGCGGGCGGCGCCCACGTCGCTAGTGTCGGCGGTCGCACGACCGCCGAATCAACGAACTGGTCAGGCTACGCCGTGACCGGCTCGAACGGCCACTTCACCAGCGTCTCGGCAAGCTGGACCCAGCCGACCGCGACCTGCACCTCGCGCACCGACGAGTACGCCGCGTTCTGGGTCGGCCTCGACGGCTACAGCAGCGACTCGGTCGAGCAGACCGGTTCAGACTCCGACTGCGCTGGCAGGACCCCCGACTACTACGGCTGGTACGAGATGTATCCCGCCGACCCCGTGTACTACAGCAACACGGTCAAGCCTGGCGACGCGATGAGCGCCTCAGTGACCTTCTCTGGCACCGAGACCTACACGCTCGTGCTGAAGGACAGCACGCAGGGCTGGACCCAGACCGTCACCAAGAACGAGAGCGGCTTTGACCGTTCCTCGGCCGAGGTCATCACCGAGGCACCTTGCTGCACCAACAGCGGCGGCATCCTGCCGTTGTCTGACTTCGGCACGATCAACTACACCGCCTCTACCGACAACGGCTCGTCCATGGACAGCCAGAGCCCGGTAGAGATCATCATGATCGACAACTCGGGCAGGGACAAGGACTCGACCAGCTCGATGAGCTCGAGCGGAGCCTTCAGCAACACCTGGATCAGGGCGAGTTAGCGCTCAGCGCCCGCGCCGGGGCCCGTCGCTGTCGCTTTGACGACGGTGGCGGGCCCCGCTGTCCGCGAGCTAGACCCCGACGAGGCTGCGGGCGAAGCCGAGGATCACGCGCCGCGGTTCCCCGAAGGATTGCGCCTGGTAATAGACGCCGCCCTTGCGCCAGGTCAGGAACAGGATGATCTTCGTTGAGGTGCAGGCGGGGAAGTGCGCACTGCCGCACAGGCCGGTCAGGTAGGCCTTGGCGCCCCTGACCTTGTACGTGGCGAGTGACGTGGACTGGCCGGCTTTCGCGCAGGGGCCGTTCGAGTTGTTCTGACTGAGGGTCAGCGTGTGATGGTAAGTAAGGCCGTAACCGCCGATCACGTTGCGTTTCGCGGCCTTCTTCTTGCTGATCTCGCAGCGGGCGACGCTGACTTCGTCGGCCTTGCGGAGCCCGTAGGTCTTCAGTGGTTTCATGAGGCGGAAACCGGCCGCGGTCTGGGCCGCACTCCAGGTCGCGAACTGGCCGGTCTTGCCAGCGGCGTCAGGCGCCGCGAAAGCGATCGTGGCAACCGACACCACGCTCGCCGCTGCCGCGACACCAATCGCGATGGTGGCCGCCAATCGGTTCCTGCCCATGCCTAAGTCCTTTCGGTGCCGAGACGATGTGCTGCGATCCTAAAAGGCCGCCAGCACGACCGCCATCACAACGTGAACATGAGCAATTACTCACGGTTAGGTGATTGGTGCCGATCGCCCCGGCGATGCTCGGGCGGGCGGGCTCGGCAAACTGTCGGCGGGCGCCGGTAGGGTGCCCGCATGAAGAGCGTGCAGCCTGAAGTGTTCCTCGTCTCCCGTCCCCAGCTTGACTATCAGGCGCTTGCCGCCTACCTGACCGAGGTGAGCGGCGAGACCTGGCTCGAGCGGCTAGACAGGGGCGAGTTCGACGACGCCCAGAATCTTGTCGAGTTCGCCGGCAAGATCTGTTACCGGGCCTGGGAGCCAGGGCTTAACCCGAACATCGTTCGGGTGCGCAATGATCACCAGGCTTACCTGGAGAACATCCTGCGGCAAATGCACGGTTCGGTGCTCGAGCACGCCATGTTCGGCTTCGTGCTCCACAACGTCAGCCGGGTAGTGACCCACGAGCTGGTCAGGCACCGGCCTGGTGTCGCGATCTCGCAGGAGTCGCTGCGGTTCGTGCGGCTCAGCGACATCCCCTTCTGGTTCCCTGGCTGGGCGCAGGACGACGAGGAGCTGATGAAGCGGGCGACTGCGCTGCTCGGGCAGATGGAGGAATTCCAGCACTGGATGGCCGGGCATTTCGGCCTGGATGAGGAAGGACTCAAGTTCGAGGAGAAAAAGCACAAGACCTCGTTCATGCGCCGGTTCGCACCCGACGGCGTCGCGACGGGCCTGCTCTGGTCCGCCAATATCCGCACGCTGCGCCACACGATCGAGGCACGAACGGACAAGGGCGCGGAAGAGGAGATCCGGCTGGTTTTCCGCCAGATCGCCGAGATCATGCGGCACGAGGCGCCTGCCCTGTTCGGTGACTACACGGTCGAGGAGGGCGCCTGGACGCCGCGCTGGCGCAAGGTGTGACCGGCGGGCAAATCCACTACATTATCTCCGTGACGGACATGTCGTTTGTGGTGCGCGACCGGGCCATTCCCGGCTACCTGGCCGTGCCGGCCAGCGACGGCGCAACGGCGGGTGACGGCGGGCCGGCCGGCCCGTGGCCCGGCGTGGTGGTGATCCACGAGGCTTTTGGCCTGACCGGGGACATCAAGGAGAAGGCACGCGAGATCGCCGCGCACGGCTACCTCGCCCTGGCGCCCGACCTGTATGAGGGCAAGTCGTGGCCCGGCTGTGTCATGGCGGCGTTCCGGCAGCTCAGGAGCGGCACTGGCCCCGCGTTTGACATCATCGACGGTGCGCGCGCGCAGCTAGCAGGCCGGGAGGACTGCACAGGCAAGGTCGCGGTGATCGGGTTCTGCCTTGGCGGCGGATTCGCGTTGCTGTGCGCGCCGGGTCATGGCTTCGACGCGGCGGCGGTGAACTACGGCGATGTGCCGAAGGACGCCGAGGACGCGCTCGCGGGCGCCTGCCCGGTCGTGGGCAGCTTCGGCGCCAGGGACACGATGGGCACCAAGCCGCCCGAGCGACTGCAGCGCGCGCTGGCTGTTCTCCAGGTCAGGCACGACGTGAAGGTGTACCCGAACTCGGGGCACCGCTTCATGAGCCAGGCGACGGGAGCAGGCGCCGTCCTGGCCAAGATCACGAAGATGAGCTACAACGAGGAGGACGCCGCCGACGCCTGGCACCGCATCTACGCGTTCTTCGCTGAAACCCTGAGCAGGTCGAGCGGGTCGTGATGGATGCGGTCCGCGGGCACTCGCGACGCGAGTGCCCGCACAGTCGCGCTGATCAGCCCGGCCGGCCCGGCCACGTACACCTCAGTGTCACGGAATGACGGGTGCCTCGCCACGATGTCTGGCAGCCGCCCCTGCTGCGCGCCCGCCCCGGCGCCGAACTCCGTCACGGGGACCAGGGTCAGTGCCGGGTAAGCGAGACGTAGCGTTGCCAGGTCCCGCATGTCGTACAGGTCGCTGCCGTGCCTGGCGCCCGCGTACAAGGTGATCGAGCGGCGCTTGCCCTGCCTGGTCTCGCCGACGATCGCCTCGACGAGCGCCTTTACCGGGGCGAGCCCGGTGCCTCCGGCTACGCAAACGATGTCGCGGTCGGCGTCAGCCGGCACCCGCAAGTCACCGCGTGCGGCGGAGAGCGTCACTGCGTCGCCCGTCCCGCAGTGGCTGACCAGGGCCGAGCTGACCATTCCGCCGGGCACGGCACGCACGTGCAGGTCAATCAGGCCGTTCTCCCTCGGCGCGTTCGCTATCGAGTACTTCCGCCAGGTTCTCGGCCAGTTCGGGACCTGCAAGGACACGTACTGACCTGGCTGGTAACGCAACTGCTTGTCAGGCCTGATGGTCAGCACCGCGACGGTCTCCGTGCGCTGATCGTGCTGGACGATCTCGCCGATCCACCAGGCCGGCTGCGTCTGGCCGTCGGCTTCTGCGGCCGCCGTCATCCGGCCGGCGAAATACCCGAGCACGGCCCGCCATGCCTCCCTGACCTCGGCCGTCCAGGCTGAACCGCTCACCTGGGCGGCCGTGGCGAGCAACGCGTCGAAGAAGGCGGGGTAGTGCCCTTCCCTGACGCCGAATTTCCTGTGGTCCTGCCCGAGCCCGTCGAGCAGGCGGTCAACGGCATCAGGATCGTCAAGCGCCCCGATCAGGCCGGACAGCATGCGGTACGTATTTGCCCGCGTCTGCTCCATTGAGTGCGGAAACAGCGAGCGCAATCCGGGATTGCGCGCGAACAACCGCGCGTAAAGGTACTCCATCGCAAATTGCGGGCTCGCTGAGATGCGACGGAACGAATCCTTTACCCGGAACCTGTCTATGGCCGCGATCGAGGTGACAGCGGGCGCAGCCGCCTCGCCGGGCCTGGCTGAGCTTTCCGTCCTGGCCATTCGCGCACTCGCCACGTTTTGAAGTCTCGCAGCTACGCCTGGTATCTGCCACTGGAACACGGGAAGGCACGACTGATATTCAGATGGGTTACTTGATTCCGTGATCTACGATGAGCCGGTGACCGACTCTCATGACGATTCAGCAAGCGCGTCCCGCTATCTTCGCTATCCGCATTTGCGGGGCGATCTGCTGACGTTCATCGCCGATGACGACGTCTGGCTAGCGCCTGCGGACGGCGGCAGCGCCTGGCGGGTTTCCGCCGATCAGGCGGCCGCGGCCTACCCGAGACTGTCACCGGACGGCAGCCTCGTCGCCTGGACAGGCTGGCGGGACGGCGCGCCAGAGATCTACCTCGCCGCGACGGGCGCGGGAGGCTCGGAACGGGTGACCTACTGGTCCGATCGCTGGACTCAGATGCGCGGCTGGGGACCCGGCGGCGACATCCTGGCCACCACGGCTGCCGGGCAGCAGTCCCGCCAGACCTGGGCGCACGTCATCCCTGTCGCCGACGGCAGCGCGCACTTCGGCGCGGCGCGGCGGCTGCCGTTCGGGCCGGTCAACGACATCGCCATGGACGCGAACTCGGTCGCGTTGTGTAACACGGGGGTCGGCGAGCCCGCGTTCTGGAAGGGCTACAAGGGCGGTGCGGGGGGCCGCGTCTGGGTGGCTGACGTCACGGAGGGCACGCCGTCGGCGTTCCGCCAGATCCTGGCCGGCTTTCCCGGTCAGATCTTCGGTCCGATGCTGGTCGGTGACCGCGTCGCCTTCATCGCGGACTACGAGGGTACGGGCAACATCTACTCGGTCGCGCTTGACGGCACGGGCCTGCGCAGGCATACCGATCACGACGGCTTCTACGCTCGCAACGCGAGCACGGACGGCAGCAGGATCGTGTACCAGGTCGCCGGTGATATCTGGCGGCTCAGCAATCTCGAGGCTGACAGCGAGCCGGAACGGCTCGACCTCGCCCTCGGCTCCCCGGCAGGCGGCCTCCGCCCGCGCCTGGTCTCGGCCGAAGATCATCTGGACGGCCTGAGCTGCGACCACAGCGGTCGCGCCAGCGCCGTTCAGGTGCGCGGCACCGTGCACTGGCTGACGCACAAGGACGGGCCAGGCCGTGCGCTTTCCCTCGTCACCGGCCCGCCGTGCCGGCTGCCTCGGGTGCTCGGCACCACGGGAAACGTGATCTGGGTCGCCGAATCTGACGGGTCGGACGCCCTGGAAATCAGCTCGGCAGATGGCAAGGACAGGCGCCGTATCGCCGGCGGCGAGATCGGCTGGGCCGCAGATCTCGCGGCGGCACCCGATGGCTCGGTAGCGGCGATAGCGACCCACGACGGCAGGCTGCTGCTCGCCGACGTCGCCTCAGGCGAGGTGACCGAGCTGACCAGGTCAGAGCACGGGCCGGTGACTGGCCTGGACTTCGCGCCCGACTCGAAGTGGCTCGCCTGGGCACAGGGCACCACGGGCAGGCAGAGCCAGCTCAGGATCGCGCGCCTCGCCGACCGGGTGGTCACCGATGTCACTGACGGCAGGTTCATCGACACGGAGCCCGCCTTCACCTCCGACGGGCAGTACCTGGCCTTCCTCTCTTTCCGCTCGTTCGATCCCGTGCACGATCCGCTGGTCTTCGATCTTGCCTTTCCCTACGGCAGCCGCCCCTACCTGCTCACGCTTAAGGCATCACAGCCGTCTCCGCTCGGCCCGTTCCTTGATGGCAGGCCAGCGGGTTCAGGCAAGGACGACGACAAGGATGGCGAAGCAGAATCGAAGGACCATTCCGAGCCGGCTCCCGTGGTCATCGACCTCGAAGGACTTGGCGACCGCATCGTGCCCGTGCCGGTACCAGACTCCCGTTACACGAACCTGCGTGCCGTCGAGGACGGCCTGGCCTGGCTGCGGGTTCCGCTGACCGGTGAGCTCGGCGACGGCGCGGCCAGTCCGGACGACGAGCTGCCGAGGTCCGCGCTTGAGCACTTCGACATCAAGAAGTCCAAGTGCGGCGAGCTGGTCGACGAGGCCGACTGGTTCGAAGTCAGCGGCGACGGCAGCAAGCTCGTCGTCGGCGACCAGCACCGCGTCTTCGTCGTGCCCGCGAACCGCAAGGCCGACTCGGACAACTCAGAAGACAAGGTCAGCGTGGACCTGTCGAGGGCCAGGTTCATGGCCGACCCCGCCACGCTCTGGCGGGGCGCGTACGAGGAGGCGGGGCGGGCGGTCAGGCATGACTTCTGGGTACCCGACCTGGCCGACGTTGACTGGGATGGCGTGCTCGCCAGGTACCGGCCGCTGCTCGGGAAGATCTCCACTCCCGATGATTTCGCCGACGTCCTTCACGAGGTGCTCGGCGAGCTCGGCACCTCCCATGCCTACGTCCGCGCTTCAGGCCGCTCCCACCTGCACGGGCAGCGCACCGGTCTGCTCGGCGCCGACCTCGAGCCTGGCACTGACGGCTGGAGGATCAAGCGGATCTTGCCTCCCGAGTCATCTGACCCCCGTGCCAGGTCACCGCTGGCCGCGCCAGGAGCCGGGCTGGCAGCCGGCGACCTGATCGCCGCGATCGACGGCCAGCCCGTCGACCCTGCGACCGGGCCAGGACCCTTGCTGGTCGGCACGGCAGGAAAGCCCGTCGAGCTGTCCGTGATCAGGGCAGGCGACGGCGAGCCGCACCGTGCGCTCGTCGTTCCGCTCTCCAGCGAGAGCCGCCTGCGCTACCAGGACTGGGTGTCTAGCCGGCGGGCGCTGGCCCGCGAACTCGGCCAGGGAAGGATCGGGTACCTGCACGTGCCTGACATGTCCAGCCAGGGCTGGTCGGACTTCCACCGCGACCTCGTCGTGGAGATGCGCAAGGAAGCGCTCATCGTGGACGTCCGCGCCAACCAGGGCGGGCACACGTCGGAACTCGTGCTGGAAAAGCTCACGCGGAAGGTCATGGCCTGGGAGGTGTCGCAGACCTACCGGGCAGAAAGCTATCCGTCCGAGGCGCCGCGCGGCCCGGTGATCGTACTGACCGATCAGGACGCGGGATCCGACGGCGACATCATCACAGGCGCGGTCAAGATGGTCGGCGTAGGCCCGGTCATCGGCACGAGGACCTGGGGCGGAGTGCTCGGCATCGACGGGTTCCGCGAACTGGTCGACGGCACGGAGTTCACGGTGCCGCAGTTCGGGTTCTGGTTCTCCGACCTCGGCTGGAGCGTCGAGAACCACGGCATAGAACCGGACATTGAAGTCCTGATCACCCCGGACGACTGGGCAGCCGGACGCGACACGCAGCTGGAAACCGGCGTAGCCATGGCACTGGAAGCCCTTGAGGCCCGCCCGTCGGCCCAGCCACCGGCCACGACGGACCGCCCGTCCAAGCGCCGCCCGCCGTTGCCGCCCCGCCCCTAGATCGGGGAGTTGTAGCCCGTCAGCCAGTGAAGCTTGAGCCAGAGGATGGCGCTGTTCCAAACGCCGGTGACCTCGAGCAGGCCGACAGCGATGAGCAGCAGGCCGCCGATCCTGGTGATCAGGCGAGCGTGCCTGCGGGCGAAGCCGAACAACGTGACGCCACGGTCGAAGGCGAACGCGACGGCGAGGAACGGTATGCCGATGCCGAGCGCGTAGGCGAAGGCCAGCAAGCCGCCACGGAACGCGGTACCTGTGGACAACCCCAGCACGAGCACAGCGCTGAGGGTCGGGCCGGTGCACGGGGTCCAGCCGAGGCCGAACAAGACCCCGAGCAAGGGCGCGCTTGCCAGGCCCGCTCTGGGCCTGACCTTCAGCTTGACGATCCGGCCTGTGGCAGTGAACCGGTCGAAGACCCCGGCGAACAGCAGGCCGAGAACGATCAGCACCGCGCCGAGCACCTGGGAAAGGCCGGCCTGGTGGTCTTTGAGCACTATGCCGATTCCGCCGAACGCCACGCCGTAGCTGGCGTACAGGGCGGCGAAGCCGAGCACGAATAGCAGGGCGCCTGTCATCGTGCGGCTGCGTGGCGGCCTGGCGGGCGGCGAAGGGAGGCGCGGTCGCGGTGGTGGCGCGTGCTCTGCCGCGACCGCGCCTCCCGCTGACGCGGCGGCGAGTGCCGGAGCCGGCTCAGGTGCGGGAACGGACTCACCGGCCGACTCGGCCGTCTGTGCCGCCGACCCTGACATTCCCGTGATGTACGACAGGTATCCGGGGACGAGCGGCAGCACGCACGGCGACAGGAACGTGACCGCGCCAGCGGCGGCCGCGACCGGGATCGCGAGCAGCAGCGGGCCTGAGGCGACCAGGCTACCGACGCTCATGAGGCTCCTTGTTCAGTGTGGGATCTAACTTATCCGTTTGACGGCAGAACCTTGCCGGTGGCTGCGACGTTGTACCGTTCGCGGGAACAAAGGAAGGCAGGCGCGGTGGGAAACGAGGCCGAGGTCGCCGAATTCTCGGCCTTCGTCGCGCGCAGCCAGGCCAGGATGGTGCGGCTGGCCGAGCTGCTGACCGGCGACCGCGGCCGGGCGGAAGACCTGGCGCAGCACGGTTACGTGCAGGCCTTCGCTGCCTGGCGGCGGATCAGGGACGGCGAGCCTGATGCCTACGTGCGCCGGTGCATCGTCAACGCCAACACGGACTGGTGGCGGCGGCGCACCTGGCGCGAGCAGCCGTTCGCGATCATGCCGGAAGAGCCTGCTGGTGCCGATGCCGTAGCGGCGTTCGCCGACAGGGACGTGGTGCTCAGGGCGCTCTCCAGGCTGACCAACCGGGAGCGCGCGGTCATTGTGCTGCGGTTTTACCTCGACCTTTCCGAGCAGGAGATCGCCGCTCAGCTAAGGATCGCGCCGGGCACGGTCAAGAGCGCCGCGTCCCGCGCCCTGGCCAAACTGCGGAGCGACGGGGCATTGCGTGCGGAGGCTGTTTCATGAGCGATCAAGGGCTGATCGACCTTGACTACGAGGACGCGGAGACGGTCGACCTCGACATCGGCGCGATCGTCAGGCGCGGCACCAGGCTCCGCCGCAGGCACCTGGCGATCAAGATAGCCGCGGCCGTGGTCGTGTTCGGGCTGGTGCCTGGTGCGGTGACGATGGACGTCAGTCACCAGGGGCTGCCCGGCATGCTCGGCACGCAGCGAGCCGCGGTGCACAGGCACGCGAGCGACGGGCATAAGAGCGTGGCAACCGCAGGACCTGAGTACGGCCCCGACGAGGCCGGACCGGGGATCAGCTTCAAGTTCACGCTTCCTGCCGCCTACGGCCCGGTGCGCGACCTCACCGGCGAGCAGTCAGGCGCCGGCGCCTGGTTCTGGGCTTCCGCCTCGCACGTGATCACGCTCTTCTATCTCACCCCACAGGGGAAGCTGAGCTCCTGGCCGCTGCGGCAGCCGGTCGTCGGCAGGTACTTCATGAACGATGCCGGGCCACTGGTCAACGGCGCCGGCCCGGTGCAGGAAGCAACCGATGCGGCCGGTGATCTGTGGCTGGCCAGGGGGAGGACGGTAGAACTGGTCCGCTCGTAGCTCAGCAAAACCTCGGCTGTCAGAGGCATCTGTTATTGATATTGGGCAAGTAGATGAGGAATGCCCAGCGCAGGCGGACAGTTGGGAGATTACGTGCCGGAGCTCACCATCAGCTCTCCTGCCGGGCTCGGCGGCTTGCCGATCTCTGAGCTGGAAGCCGAGCGACTAATCGGGACAATTTGCTTCAAGACCGGCCCGCCGGGAACCATCGGCGCCGAGCTTGAGTGGCTGGTAGCGGAGGAGTCGGACCCGCGCATGCCAGTCCCCTTTGACAGGGTTCGCGAACTTCTTGACGATCTCAAGCGGCCGGGTGTTCTGCCCGGGGCCGGCCTCCTGACCCTGGAGCCAGGCGGCCAGGTCGAGCTCAGCACGGCTCCAGCGACCAGCCTCCCAGCCTGCGTCGCGGCGGCAAGCGACGACATGAACGTTCTCCGGCAGGCCTTCGGTTCAGCGGGACTCACCCTGACCGGCCGTGGCCTGGACCTCCACCGCTCACCGAGCCGGGTGCTCGATTTGCCGAGATACGCGGCTATGGAGGAATTCTTTGACCGGCGCGGCCCGTGGGGCCGCCTCATGATGTGCAGCACCGCCTCCGTCCAGGTCTGCGTCGACGCGGGCCTCGACGATGCGGGGCCATCTGGATTCCCCTTCCGCTGGCGGCTCATGCACGCGCTCGGGCCTGTGCTTGTCGCGGCTTTCGCCAACTCCCCGCTGCGGCGCGGCCGGCCGACCGGCTGGAAATGCACCAGGCAACTCGTCTGGTCCAGGCTCGATCCTTGCCGCACCTGGGCACCACAGGGGGCAGAGCCCTGCCTGGGCAACGGCCATTTCCGCGATCCGCGCCCGGACCTGGCAAGGTACGCGCTTGACGCCGAGGTGCTCTGCCTGCGGCGCCCCGACGGCGAGGCATGGACCGTGCCTGCCGGGCTTACCTTCCGTGACTGGCTGCGCGGCACCGGGGTTCCCGGGCCAACAGAGGACGACCTGAAGTACCACCTGACCACGCTCTTCCCGCCGGTGCGGGCGCACGGGCACTTTGAGTTGCGGATGATCGATGCTCAGCCTGGCGACGACGGCTGGATCATCCCCGTTGCGCTGGTGGCCGCGCTTGCCGATGATCCGGTCGCGGCGCAGGAGGCGATGGCCGCGGTTGAGCCCGTCTGGTACGAGCTTGGTGCGGCCGGCGTGCCGCCGCCCAGGGGAGCCGCCGCCGCGCAGCCGCAGCCCTGGCTGCGCGCGGCCAGGCTGGGCCCTGCTGACCCGGTCATCGGCCGGGCGGCGACCGCGTGCTTCGCCGCCGCCGAGGCGGCTCTTGCCCGTTCTGGCACGCCAGGACAGATAACGGCCGCGCTGAGCGATTTCGCCGAACGATACGTGCTCAGGGGCAGGTGCCCCGCTGACGACGTGCTCGACATCACCGGTCCAGGAAAGGGAACGTCATGACCGAAGCCCCCGTGGACGACAGTCTTCTCCGCGAGGAAATCGCCAGCCTCCTCATCGCCGCGAGGACAAGGACAAGCGGCCTGACCGACTGCGTTGACGAGCCTGATCTTGTGCACCAGCATTCGCCGCTGATGTCACCGCTGGTCTGGGACCTCGCTCACGTCGCTAACCAGGAAGAACTCTGGCTGCTTCGCAACGTCGGCGGCCGCGACCCGATGCACCCGGAGATCGACCCGCTCTACGACGCGTTCGAGCATCCGCGTGCTACCAGGCCGACGCTGCCTTTGCTGCCGCCCGCAGAGGCCAGGCGGTATGCGAGCGATGTCCGCGGCCGCGTGCTTGACCTGCTCGAGCGCGTGAGTTTCACTGGCGGGCGGCTCGTTGACCGCGGGTTCGCGTTCGGCATGATCGCGCAGCACGAGCAGCAGCACGATGAGACGATGCTGGCCACGCACCAGCTACGCGCGGGCCGCCCCGTGCTCAGCGCACCGCCGCCGGCTCAGCCGGCCGGTGATATTTTGCGGCTCAAAAAAGAGGTCCTTGTTGCTGGCGGCCCGTTCACGATGGGGACCTCGACCGAGCCCTGGGCGCTCGACAACGAGCGGCCCGCGCATGTCGTCGATGTTGCGTCGTTCTACCTGGACACGACTCCGGTGACCAACGCCAGTTACCAGGAGTTCATCGCGGCAGGCGGCTACGAAGAGCCGCGCTGGTGGACGCCGGAGGGCTGGGAGTACCGGCAGCGAGCCAGCTTGTCGGCACCGTTGTTCTGGCAGCGGGACGTGGCCGGGCAGTGGCTCCGCAGGCGGTTCGGTGTCACCGAGCCGGTGCCTGCTGCCGAACCGGTGCTGCACGTGTGCTGGTACGAGGCAGACGCGTACGCGCGATGGGCTGGCAGGCGCCTGCCGACCGAGGCAGAGTGGGAGAAGGCCGCCAGGCACGACCCGGTGTCCAGCAGGTCAAGACGTTACCCGTGGGGCGACGAGGACCCGACGGCCGAGCTGGCCAACCTTGGTCAGCGGCACCTGCAGCCCGCGCCTGCTGGCTCTTATCCGGCCGGCGCCGCGCCCTCGGGTGCCAGGCAGCTCATCGGCGACGTGTGGGAGTGGACCGCCAGCGATTTCCTGCCCTATCCGGGCTTTTCCGCCTGGCCGTACAAGGAGTACTCTGAGGTCTTTTTCGGCCCTGAGTACAAGGTGCTCCGCGGCGGAGCCTTCTCCGCCGACCAGGTCGCCTGCCGCGGTACGTTCCGCAACTGGGACTATCCGATCAGGCGGCAGATCTTCAGCGGCTTCCGCACCGCCCGCGACGCGGACTTCGCCTGATGTGCCGGCATCTCGCCTACCTTGGCGACCCGGTCAGCATTTCATCGCTGGTGCTCGAACCGCCGCACAGCCTCGCCGAGCAAGCCTGGCGGCCCCGCAGGCAGCGGCACGGGACCATGAACGCGGACGGCTTCGGCGTCGGCTGGTACGCGGACGGTGACCCTGTCCCTGCTCGCTACCGCAGGGAGGGCCCGATGTGGGCCGATGAGTCGCTGCCCGATCTCGCGCGGGTGACCCGTACGCGCGCGCTGCTCGCCGCGGTGAGATCGGCTTCTGCCGGCACCTCTCCAGGCGCGGCGGCGGCTGCTCCTTACGCCGACGGCACCTGGCTGTTCAGCCTCAACGGAAAGCTGATGGGGTGGGCGGAGAGCGAACCAGCCGTGGTACGGCTCGCCGGGCGGCTGTCGGCGGCCGAGTTGCTCCAGCTTCAGTCGCGGAGCGATACGGCACTGATCTGGGCCCTCGTGCTCAAGCGTCTCCGTGCGGGCGAACAGCCGGCCGAAGCGCTTTCAGGAACCGTGGGCGACGTGCGGGCGGCGGGCGGCACCGGGCGCTTCAACCTGCTGCTGACCGACGGCTCGGTGATCGCGGCAACGGCGGACGGCGACTCGCTCTGCTACCGGCACGCCGCCGGCGGCGTGATCGTGGCCTCCGAGCCCTCAGATGACGATCCCGGCTGGCAGGAAATACCGCAAGGAAGCGTGCTCGAGGCTACGCCGGCCGGGGTGGAGGTCCGGCCGCTGCCCGTGACGACCGGCCAAAGGGGGACGACTGCCATGACGAACGTCCAGATCGACCGCAGGCTGCCCGAGCGCTTCTTCGAGGCGTCGCTGCGCGCGGACGTCACAGCGGGGCTGACCGCGATACCCAAGTCGCTGCCGCCGAAGTGGTTTTACGACGAGCGTGGCAGCGAGTTGTTCGACAAGATCACCTTGCTCGACGAGTACTACCCGACGCGAGCCGAGCGGTCGATCCTTGGCGAGCGGGCAGCCGAGATCGCCGCCGCGACACGCGCGAGCACGCTTGTCGAACTTGGCTCAGGTACGGCGGACAAGACCAGGCTTTTGCTTGACGCGCTGCGCGATGAGGGCACGCTCACCTCGTACGTGCCGGTCGACGTCAGCGAGTCGGCCCTGCTGACGGCCGCCGAACGAATGCTCGCCAGGTATCAGGGACTGACCGTCCAGGCCGTGCTCTCCGATTTCCAGGAGCATCTTGGCCTGCCTGAGGGAGGCGAGCGGCGGCTGGTCGCCTTCCTCGGAAGCACGATAGGAAACTTGCTTCCCGCCGAGCGTGCGGCGTTCCTGGCCGGCTTGCGCGCCAGGCTGCGCGACGGTGACGCCCTCCTGCTCGGCACGGACCTGGTCAAGGACCCTGCCGTGCTGGTCGCCGCCTACGACGACGCGGCTGGCGTCACCGCGGACTTCAACAAGAACATCCTCAGCGTCATCAACGCCGAACTCGACGGGAACTTCGACCTTGACCAGTTCGAGCACATGGCGGTCTGGGATCCCGCAGCGGAGTGGATCGAGATGCGGCTGCGCTCGTCGGTCGATCAGGTGGTCGAACTCCGCGCCATCTCCCTGGCCGTTCCCTTCGCCGAAGGGGAGGAGATGCGGACAGAAACCTCGGCCAAGTTCCGGCGCGCTGGAATAGCCAGGGAACTGGCCGCCGCCGGCCTGAGCATGCGCCACTGGTGGACCGACGCGCGCGGGAGGTTCGGGCTGTCCCTGTCGGTACCGGCCTGAGATCCCGCTCCGCTAATTCCAGAATGGCGGGGCGCCGGGAACGGCGCCTGGACGCCAATGGAAAACTGATTTGCAGGTTTTCCCGCTGGCCTTCCATTGCATGGTCAGCTTCGAGAAGTACCTCAGTCCAGAATGCACTTTAATACCGGAAAGCGTCAGTGTCGCCCGTACCTTCACATAATGACCGGAGGCGCAATCCGGGATGCAGCTATCTGCCCACCTGACCCCGTGGCCGACCGCCGTGCGCTGCGACCAGTCCGCCCAGCTCATTCCCCGTACGAACAGGCTGCCGCCGGCGCCGAAGCCGATGTCGTGCGGTTTGACGTGCCCGTGCTGCCAGCCGCTCGACCCGTCGAAACCGTAGGCGACCGGCGGTACCTGCGCACTCGATGCCGCCGTCATCCGGACCGCCAAAACGGCTATTCCGACCATTATCACGACAATGGCTGCGACCCCCGCGACGCCCTTCATGAAACCCGACCCCAGTCACCATAGATTTGCCCAACAACCACGACCTACCCCGGCCTCCAGTGTGCCATGCAAAGCCAGAGTAAAGACAACTGCCCCCGGTTATCGCAACGCAACAGACCAAACCTGGCGTTTCTCCCGCCTCGCCATTCTGGATGACCCAGCAGCATCGTTGGCCCTGCTGGCCGGCGGGCTCGGCGCGCGGGCGGATATCGTCGGCGCATGCTGACCCCAGCGCAGGGCAAAGCGGTCGCGAAGATCAGGGCCGATCTCGCCGTAATGATGCGCTACGACGACGAGTCGATCGTCCACGACACCTGGATCAGGCAGCGCTACGCGTGCGGCTGCTACCCGACTTACGGCCCGGCGCGGCGGGCAGTGGTCAGGACGGCCTGGCACGAGGCCGGTCACGCGGTCGCCGCGTTGGCGATCGGCGCCGAGTTCAGTTCGGCCAGCATCCACCACGGCCCGCGCAGCGAAGGCCGCGTGCACAAAATCAGGGGAGCGGGCGACGACGCCTTCGTTATCGACGCGGCCGGGCAGATCGCCGAGCGGCTGATGAACTGGACCATGCTCGAGGGAGACGATGCGCTCGCCGAATGGCTGCGCTCATGGAAACAAGACGGCGGCGATGCCAGGCACTTCCGACATTCGATGGCGGCGAGATTCGGTTCCGACGAAGCCGGAGCCTGGCGCTACAGTGAATCGTTGCTGGTAAATTGGCGGCCGAAAATCAGGCTGCTCGCCAGAGGGCTGATGATCTACCCTCGGCATCTGCCTTTTCACGTAGCCGCCGCGATCGCAGAGGTGAGCTGACCGTGGACGAGCTGACCGTGCATCCGGCCTGGCGCCGCTGGCACCCACCGCCCGGCGTGGTCCACTGATGCCCGGCTACGCGCTGCTGATCTTGCCGTCGAGCAACCGGGTCTACGCCGATTCTGCCGTCGCGCTGACGATCGCCGAGCTGACGTTGTTCAGCGACTCGGTACTCGGCGGGCGTCTGACGGAGATCGGTGAGGCGGTGATCGGCGGGGTCAGGTACGTCACGTTCGGCTCGGCCGGCGAGCTCAGCGAGGACGACGCCGCGCTGCTCGCGAATGTCTCTTCCGCTTACGCGCTGTTCTCGCGGCAAGCCGACGGCGCGCTGCGGCCGGTTGAACTGCGCCCGCTCGGCAAGTTCGACGATGACCTGATCACGATCCAGAAGTACCAGGGCAAGACCAACGAGCAGTTCACCAAGCTGCTGCTGAACGCGACGCTGCTGTCGTCTGCCCGCGCTGGCGGTTTCCTCACAGGGAAGTTCTCGGTGCTTGACCCGCTCTGCGGCCGGGGCACGACGCTTAACCAGGCGCTCATGTACGGGTGGGACGCCAGCGGCATCGATCTCGACGGAAAGGACTTCGACGCCTATGAGGCGTTCATCAAGACCTGGCTGAAGCGCAAGCTGATCAAGCACAAGACCGAACTCGTGCCGATCCGCAGGGATCGCAAGCTGGTCGGCCGGCGGATGACTGTCAGGTTCGCCGCGGAGAAGGCAGAGTACCTGGCGGGGGAGACGCAGCTACTCGACGTGGTCAACGCCGACACGGTCAAGGCAGGCCAGTTCTTCAAGCCTGCCTCGTTCGACCTGATCGTGACCGACGCACCGTACGGCGTTAAGCACGGCAGCCGGGCGCCTGCTAATGGTGCCCTGGCCAGGAGCCCGCTCGACCTGCTCGCCGCCGCCTTGCCCGGCTGGACCGCACTGCTGCGCCCGGGCGGCGCGATCGGCCTCGCATCGAACACGTTCGTCGCCAAGCGGGAAGCGGTCGCTGCCATGCTCGCCGACGCGGGCCTGACCGTGCTCGTCAACGGTCCCTACCTGCGGTTCGCCCATCGCGTCGACCAGGCCATCAACCGCGACATCCTGATCGCGCGAAAGCCGCCTGGCGACCATACTCAAGATTGATGACGTGGCGTTCATTCTTTTGGCCGCTGCAAGTAGTAACATCAGCAATTACCATCATTAATCGGATAGAAAGCCCGATAACGTTGCGCTTCCTCAAGCTAGCCCTGATGACGGCGGCGGCGGCATCGGCGCTCGTCTTCCTGGCCCCGCCGAGCATCGCGGCTACCGGGGAAGCCGCGTCACCCTCGGTCGTGCTCGTCAATCAGCCGGTCAGGCAGGTCTGCGCCGGGCACAAGTTCACCGTCGGAGTCTGGTACCAGGCCATTTCCGGCGGCTCGCGCGCTTACCGGGTCTCGATCTGGGGTCCGCGCCGCCGGCGGTTCTTCTACCGGCACGGCGAGGCGTCAGCGAAGAACTGGCGGTACTGGCACGTAAAGGCCGGGCGCAAGGGCCGCTACCGCGTGGTGTACGCAGGTCACCGGCCCGGTCACAAGAAGTGGTCGAGGTACCAGGTCACCGTTCACGCCAGGCGCTGTTCCAGGTAACGATGACGATTATCGACACGCACCAGCATGTCTGGGACCTCAGCGCGCACGACCAGCCGTGGCTTCACCTGCCGGGGAACGAGCCGCTGCTGCGCGACTACAGCGAAGCTGACCTGCGCCCGCTCGCGGCTGCGGCCGGCGTCACCGCCACGGTCGTGGTCCAGACCGTCGCCGAGCCTGCCGAGACGCCCGGCCTGCTTGAGCTCGCGGCCGCCAGTGACCTGATCTCGGGAGTCGTCGGCTGGGTGGACCTGGAATCCGACCAGGTCACCGATGCGATCGCAGCGCTTCAGTACCGGCCTGACGGCGATTTCCTTCGCGGAATCAGGCATCCGGTCCTGATCGAGCCTGACGTGGACTGGCTCAGGCGCCCGGCGGTGCACCGCGGCCTCGCGGCGGTCGGGGTCGCCGGGCTCTGCTACGACATCGTGGTGCCGCCTCTCATGCTGCCCGCAGCGGTCGCCGCTGTCGAGGCCTGCCAGGACACCACGTTCGTGCTCGACCATCTAGGTAACCCCGCGGACCCGGCCAACCCCGACCAGGCCTGGACCAGCGCGATCCGCCAGCTCGCGGAGTTCCCGAACACGTTCTGCAAGCTCTCGGGCGTGCTCGCCGAGCCTGGCGACATCCGGCCCGTGTACGACATCGCACTGAACGCGTTCGGCCCTGACCGGCTGATGTTCGGCTCAGACTGGCCGCCGTGCACGCTGACGGCAACCTACGACTCAGTCGTCGCGAAGGCGCGCGAGCTCGTCGCCGATCTCAGCCCGGCCGGGCAGGACGCCGTCCTCGCCGGAACCGCCAGCCGCGTCTACCGCCTGCCTTAATCGGCACGGCGGCCTCATAACTCCGGTTATCATAAGTCGAGTTATGAGCAGCGCGCTTGAGCATGACCTGGACAAGCCGGCCGACATCTTCGACCGGGACGTCGAGTGGATGGAACTCGTCGCTTTCGCCGGTGACCCACGGCCGGGAGCGACGCTCGGCGTCGTCTCTGGCCGTCGCCGGCAGGGGAAGACGTTCTTGCTGCGGGCATTGTGCGAAGCAGCCGAGGGCTTCTACTTCGCCGCGGAGGAAGCGACCGACGGCGAATCGCTGCGCCAGCTAGGCGTCGCACTTGGCCTGCACCTAGGGCTGCCTGCCCCGTTGCGCTTCGGCGACTGGCACGAGGCGGTTGACGCGCTGCTTGCCCTAGGGACCAGGCGCCCGCTCCCTGTCGTGATCGATGAATTCCCTTACCTGGCACGGGCAAATGCGGCACTGCCATCCATTTTCCAGAACGCGATAGCGCCACGCCGGGCAGAACGTGAGGGAAGCCGCAGCCGCCTGCTGCTCTGCGGGTCGGCCATGACGTTCATGGGCACGCTGCTTTCCGGCAGCGCGCCGCTACGCGGGCGAGCCAGCCTGGAACTCGTTGTCCCGACGCTTGACTATCAGCTTGCCGCGCAGTTCTGGAACATCACCGACCCGGACCTCGCCGTGAAGGTACACGCCGTGGTAGGCGGAACTCCCGCCTACCGGCGCGAGTTCGCCAGGGACGACGTGCCCGCCGGCCCGCGTGACTTCGATAGCTGGATGCTGCGAACCGTGCTGAACCCGGCGAGCCCGCTGTTCAGGGAAGCCCGCTACCTTCTAGCGGCCGAGGCCGAACTGCATGACCTGGGGCTGTACCACTCGGTGCTGGCCGCGATAGCGGTCGGCAACGCGACCAGGGGCAAAATCGCGGCGTATATCGGCAGAAAGTCCGGCGACCTGGCTCATCCGCTCAACGTCCTCATGGACTGCGGCCTTGTCCGGCGATGCGGCGATGCCTTCAGGGAGAACCAGGCCACTTACGAGATCGCGGAACCATTCATTACCTTCTACCACGCGGTGATGCGCCCGATCTGGTCCGACCTCGCGCACACCAGGAACCCGGCGCGCCTTTGGGAAAGAAGCCAGCCGCGTTTCACCTCGAGCGTGCTCGGAACCCATTTCGAGCAGCTAGCCAGGCACTGGACCAGGTACTTCGCCCCTGAGGAGATCGTCGCCGGTTTTCCGTCGCGGGTCGAGCCAGCCACGGTGAACGATCCGGCAAGCAAGAAGACCCGCCAGGTGGATGTCGTGGTGCTGGGACCCGACAGCCATGACCGCGAGGCTGTACTCGCGATCGGCGAGGTGAAATGGCATGAAACCATGGATATATCGCATCTGGAGCGATTGCGTCATATTCGCGGCCTGCTGACCGCTCAGGGCCGCCGAGGCTCGGCAACGGCCCGCCTGTTGTGCTTCAGCGGCGCCGGCTTCAGCCAGGAGCTGGCTCGCGAGGCCGACCGCCTGGACGACGTCCGGCTCCTGACGGCTGCCGACCTTTACGCAGGCATCTTGTAGGCGTTAGCCGGATTCTGGCCAGCCGGCGTCGGCGGTCGGCGGTGAGGTTATGTAGCTCGCGATGCCGCGTACCAGGACGTCCAGCCCCCACTCGAAGCGGTCTTCTGCCGAGCCGGCCACCAGCTTGTCCGCGAGCTCGACCGTATTCGGGAACTGATCGCGTGGCAGTGACTTCAGCCAGCCGAGCGCCTGGGCGGTGAAGTCGGCGGGCTCGGTCACCGGCGAAACGTCCTGCTCGTAAGCGATGCCGCCGACATAGAGAGAACCGAGGTCGCCCACGAAGGCGGCAACTTGATCGGGCACGCCGCCCGCGCGCAGCCGGGACAGGATGTATTCGCTGCCCGCGAGCATGCTCGGGCCGAAAGGCACCCGGCCCATGGTGAGCGCCGCGACGCCGGGATGCCGCCTGAAGATGCCGAGCATCTCCCTCGCGAACATCTTGATCACGTCCTGCCAGTCGAGCGCCTCGGGTGGCACCTGAGCTTCCTGGATGATCTGCTCGAGCACGAGCTGAATGAGCTCTTCCTTGCCGGCAACGTAGCCGTAGAGCGCGGACGCGGAGACGCCGATCTCGTCGGCGACCCGCCTCATCGTCAGAGCGTCACCGCCGTCCGTCTCGATGACCTTGAGCGCGGCGGCGACGACCACGTCACGGCTGAGCTGAGGCCTGGGCACCGGGCGACCGCGCTTGGGCGGGGTGCGCCAGGGAGGGTCGGGCGTCTCGGTCATTTGAACAGTGTATTTGACGAGAACAACGTTCTGTAGTAAACATTGTTCGAGTTGAGAACGTCGTTCTCTGACTGAACAACGTTAGGAGACGCGTCATGACCAGCGCGGTGGAGGCCGCAGGCCTCCGCAAGGCTTACGGCAAGAAAGGCGACGTCGTGCAGGCGCTCGACGGGCTGAGCTTCTCGGTCCGGGCCGGGGCCATGCACGCGCTGCTCGGTCCGAACGGAGCAGGGAAGACCACGACGGTCAGGATCCTGACCACGTTGTCACGCCCTGACGAAGGACAGGCCAGCGTGGCCGGCCTTGACGTGCTGGCCCAGCCAGGCAAAGTACGGTCAGTGATCGGCGCGGTCAGCCAGCACAGCGGCGCCGTCGGCCTGCTGACCGGTGCCGAGAACCTGGCGTTGCAAGGCGGCCTCTACGGACTGCACGGGCGAGGGCTACGCAACAGGACCGCCGAACTGCTTGACGCGTTCGGCCTTGCCGATGCCGCGAACCGGCAGGCCAAGACCTACTCGGGCGGGATGCGGCGACGGCTGGACATCGCGACAGTGCTCGTGCACCGGCCTTCTGTGCTGTTCCTCGATGAGCCGACGACAGGCCTTGACCCGCAGGGGCGCGCAGACCTTTGGGCGGTGCTCACCAAGCTCGCCGCCGCGGGGACCACGATCGTGGTGACCACTCACTACCTTGAGGAAGCTGACCAGTACGCGGACCGCATCGGCATTGTCGACCGGGGCAAGATCGTCGCGGAGGGCACAGCGGACGATCTCAAGGCCGCGCTGCACGGCGACTCGGTCGTGCTCGAGCTCGACGGTCATGACCTCGCCGAGCGGGCAGAGAAGGTACTCGCCGGAGTTCCGCACGTCGCGAGCGCGGCGGCGGACGGCGCACTCGTGCGAGCGCGGGTCGACGACGGGCCTCGCGCATTGCCTTCCGTGCTCGCCGGCCTCGAGGCGGGCAGCATTCCAGTCCGCTCGGTTACGGTCGCGCGGCCGTCCCTTGATGACGTTTACCTGCACTACGCGGGCCGTTCGTTCCTGCAAGCGGAAAGGATTCCGGTCTGATGAAAACTGCTCGACTGAACCCCGCACGGCAGTCCTGGGTCATCTTCACCGGACGCTACCTGCGCGAACTGTACCGTCAGCCGACCGTGATCTTCCTCGCGCTGCTTCAGCCGATCATCTGGCTGCTGCTGTTCGGCGCCCTGTTCAAGGAGGTAGCCAAGATCCCCGGCTTCGGCACGGGGAACTACATCACCTACCTGACTCCTGGCGTCGTGATCATGACCGCCATCTTCGGCTCGAGCTGGACCGGCATGTCCTACATCGAGGACATGCAGACCGGGGTGCTCGACCGGTTCCTGACGGCACCGGTCAGCCGGACCGCGCTCACCGTGGCCATGCTTGCCTACCAGGCCGTCACGACGATCGTCCAGTCGGCGATCATCATCGCGATCGGCTGGGCGATCGGCGCGTCGTTTCCTGGCGGCTGGGCGGGCATCTTGGCGCTGACCGGGGTGTCGGTGCTGATCGCGCTTGCCATGGCCGGGCTGTCGAACGCGTTCGGGCTGCTCACCAGGCAGCGCGAGGCGCTGATCGGCGCCTCGACGACGCTCGTGCTGCCGCTGACCTTCCTGTCTGGCGCGTTCCTCTCGCTCACCCTGGTGCCGCACTGGATCGCCGACGTGGCCAGGTTCAACCCGGTCAACTGGGCAGCCAGCGCGGGCCGTCTCGCCGTCGCCGGCCACGCCGCCTGGGGCACGGTCGGCTCCTACGCCGGCTTCCTCGCGATCGCCGCCGTCATCACCGCCCTCGCGGCAACGCGGGCATTCCGCACCTATCAAAGAGCGCTCTAAGCTGTCCCGATGCCAAGCCCCGCGCTCCTTGCCGTTTGCAGCCTCGGCCTGTGACCTGCGTGACCTTTGTGACTGAAGTCACATACGTCGGTTATACCTGTTTCAGGAGTTTACGCGAGGTTCGTGCTTCATTGTTGCGGTAGCAGCACCTTGCGCGTTGCCGTCCGCACGGCGTGACAACGTTCCGGGTGGCCGAGCCGGACGTAAGGCCAGGAGTGGCTTCTCAGCACCGCAAACCATCGTCGTTCTCGCTCCGGAGTTCTGGCGCGCACCGCAAGGTCAAGCCGGCCAGGCGCCGGCGGCCAGGCAGGATCCTGGCCGTCGTCGCCCTCGGCCTCGCCGCGATCGGGATCGCCCAGCTCGCGACCCACAGGACGTGGATTCCCGGCCAGGCCGCCGCGCTTAACCGCGCCACCGGCGCCCGGCCGGATTCACCGCATCCTTCCGCCATAAAGCACCCCGCGCTTCGCCGCCGGCCGAGTCCGAGCCCGAGTCCGGGCCCGAAGGCCCCGGCTTACGAGAACCCGCTGCGCGCGGTTAGCGGGCTGATACCCCAGCGGATCGACATGGGCGTGGACTTCGCCGGGTCAGGCCCGCTTTACGCGCTGGGCGACGCGGTGATCACGAGCGCGACCGGCGACGACGCGGGCTGGCCTGGCGGAGGCTGGATCACCTACCGCCTGACCAGCGGGCCGGCCAAGGGGCTCAGCGTCTACCTGGCTGAGGACGTGACGCCGGAGGTGCACGTCGGAGAGAAGGTGACGGCGCACACGGTGATCGCCACCATGTTCGACGGGGGAGCAGGCATCGAGTTCGGGTGGGCGCAGGCCAGCGGCGGGTCGGCTGAGTCGCAGGTCGCCGCCGCCGGAGCGATCAGCGGCGACGGCCCGTTCCCGACGATGGTCGGACTCAACTTCGAAGAACTGCTCCAGAGCCTCGGGGTCCCGGCAGCGAACAACCGTGACGACACGCCGTACGGCCTGCTCCCTGCCGGGTACCCGACGTGGCGTTAAGGCAGTACCCAATCCTGGTTAGCGTTGCCAGAGCAGCTCCAGATCTGGGACTGGGTGCCCGGCGTCGTTGACCAGTTCGTGTCGTCGAGGCACTTGCCAGACTGCGGGTTAAGCAGCGCGCCGTCCGGCTGCGGCTGCCAGTTCTGCCCTCCTGTGCCATTGCACTGGTACAGGTCAGTCACCGTCCCGTTCGCGGTGCCGCCTCCGCTTACCCCGAGGCACTTGCCGAGCGCCTCGAGCGTCCCGTTCGGCTCGGTGGTCCACTCCTGGGCCGTGGTGCCATTGCAGGTGTAGACCTGCACGGGCGTCCCGTTCGCGCTGTTGTCGCCCCGAACGTCCAAGCACAGGCTGTCATAGCCGGTTACGGCTCCGGTCACAGAAGGGGACGGCACCCAGGACTGGTTCGAGTTGCCCGAGCAACTCCAGATCTGCACCTGGGTGCCTGGCGTTGTCGAGTAACCAGTGTCGTCCAGGCAGGCGTTCGACTGCGGGTTGAGCAGCGCGCCGTCAGCCTGCGGGGCCCAGTCCTGCGCTCCGGTGCCGTTGCAGGTATACAGGTCAACCAGCGTGCCGTTGGCGGTTCCCCCGCCGGTGACGTCAAGGCACTTGCCGTCGGCCTGGATCGTGCCGTTCGGCTCGATCGTCCATTGCTGGCCGTCAGTGCCGTTGCAGGTATAGATGTCGACCTTGGAGCCGTCGGCGTTGCTGTCGCCCGCCACGTCGAGGCACAGCCCTTGATACCCGTCAAGCGGTGTTGGCGCGATGCCGTCCGCCGAGGGCTCGACTGTCCAGGTGAACGACTGCGAGGCGAACGCGCCGTTGCCGTCCTGCGCGGTCACCGTCACCGTGCTGGTACCGGCCGTCGTCGGGGTGCCGCTGATCGTGCCTGAACCTGACGAGATCGAAGTTCCGGCCGGCAGCCCGGTCGCCGAGTAGGCGAGGGTCTGCCCGGACGTCGTGTCGCTGGCGCTGACCGGCACCGACACGGCCGTCCCCGCGAGTCCTTCCTGCGGGCCAGGGCTGGTGATGCTTACTGGCTGCCCGATCTGCGAAGAGGTCACGGAAAGCGTGCCGGAAAGCGGCAGATGAGCGTCGGAGTCGCCGACCTCTATGCCGTAATTACCGGTGCTCACCGCCCAGGCATTGCTGGCGGAGTTCCAGTACTGGAGGTTGCTCTGACTGAGCCGGAACGTGACCGTCTGGCTCGCGCCTGGCTGGAGGCTGACCCTCGCGAAGCCCTCGAGCTGCCTCGGCGGCTCGCCTGAGGCGGACGGGTCGGTGACGTAGAGCTGCGCCACATCGGCTCCGGCCCGGCTTCCCGTGTTGGTGACCTTCGCCGTCACGGTCGCCGCGCCGCCTTCCGGCAGCGTGCCGACGGTCAGGTTGCTGAACGAGAACGTCGTGTAGGAAAGGCCGTAGCCGAACGGGAACAGGGGGGTCAGCCCCTGGCTGTCGTACCAGCGGTAGCCGACGTCGACCCCTTCTGAATACTGGACGGTGCCGTTGGCGCCAGGCCACTGCGCGCTGGTGCTGGCAGGGACCTGGGACAGCGAGGTCGGGAACGTGACGGTCAGGTGCCCGGACGGGTCGGTGGCGCCGAACAGGATCGAGGCGATCGCCGAACCGTCCTCCTGGCCTGGGTACCAGGCCTCGAGCACGCCCTTGACGGACGAGAGCCACGGCATCGTCACCGCCGAGCCGGTGTTCAGCACGACGATCGTGTCGGGATTGGCGGCCGCTACCGCCGAGATCAGCGAGTTTTCCGCGCTCGGCAGGTCGATGCTCGCCAGGTCGCTGCCCTCGGTCTCGTAGTTGCTGACGAAAACCACGGCCACGCTGGCTGCGGCAGCGGCCGACGCCGCCGAGCTGTCCGACGAACCGTCGTTGTAGGTGACGGTCGTGCCGCTGCCGGCCAGCGCCTGGATGCCTTGCAGCGGGGTGACCGTGCCGCTCGAGGTGACCGAGGCGCTTCCGCCGCCCGCGGTCAGCGGGCTGCTTGACGCGTCGGTGCCGATCACCGCGATCGAAGGCGTCGACGAGCTGAGCGGCAAGATGCCGCCGGAGTTCTGAAGCAGCACGGTGCCTTCCTCGGCGAGCTGCAACGCGTCAGACTGATCCGCCGACGTGGTCGCGGTCTGGGCCGGCGAGCCGGCCGTCGGCTTGTCGAACAGCCCGAACGCGAACATCTCCGTGAGGATCTCGGAGGCCGCCGTGTTCAGCGTGGCACGGCTGACCGAACCAGACGAGATCGCCGACGCCAGGGCGCTGCCGTAATAGCCGTCGCTGCCCGGCATGTCCATGTCGAGCCCGGCGTTGGCGGAGGCCGCCGTCGAGTGCGTGGCGCCCCAGTCAGAGGTGACGAAGCCGCCGAAGCCGAACTGCTGCCGCAGCACCGTGCTCAGCAGGTACGGATTCTGGCAGGCATACGTGCCGTTGACCGTGCTGTACGAGCACATCACCGACGAGGCCGCGCCCTGCTGGACCGCGGCCTGGAACGCGGGCAGGTAAATCTCCTGCATCGCCCTGGTGCTGACGACCGCATCGTCTGACGGGGTATTTCGGTTGGTCTCCTGGTTATAGACGGCGAAGTGCTTGACCTGTGCCATGACTCCGGTCGACTGGACGCCCCTGATGTAGGAGGCCCCAAGCTGTCCGTTCAGGTACGGATCTTCGCCAATCGACTCGAATGCCCGTCCCCAGCGCGGGTCACGCACGATGTTGATCGTCGGCCCGAGGTCGATCGTGGTGCCCTTGGCCGCCTGCTCGGCACCGATGACCTGCCCGTACAGCTGCTCGGCCGAGGTGTCCCATGTCGCGGCCACGTCCACGGGCGCGGGAAGCTGCGTCACGCTTGTCATGCCGTCGCCGACGCCCGCCGGGCCGTCTTCGAGATTGATCGCGGGAATGCACAAGGACCCGATCGCCGGGATGAAGCCAACGTAACTCGACCCGGTCGCCCCGGTGACCAGCGAGATCTCCTGCGTCTGCGTCATCTTGGCCATCAGCTCGCTGACTCGCTGGCCGATCGGCGCGCTCGACCCCACCCACGGGCACGCTGTCGATACCGCCGCGGCAGGCGCCGCCTGGCAGGCGATCAAGCCCGCGGCGGCCAGGACCAGAGCTAACGCGCCGACCTGGCAGCGCCTCGCGTAGTTCTTCACCGATGCCTCCTCGCGGTGCCTGCCTTGAGCGTCGTGCCGCCTGCTGGCTCCGTCAATCCGCCGGAACAAGAAAAAACTGTTAACAACCTGTCCGGTCCCTGCTTCTGGAGGTGGCCTGGCGGTGGCCTGCCGGTGGCCTGGCAAGATGTCCGCATGAAATACGTGCTGCTCTACGAGCCAGGTAGCGAAGAGGGAGCCGCCAGGGCGCCACTGCACTTCCCAGAGCACGTCGCGAGCTGGGACGCCTACCGCCGCGACGGCACGTTGCTGCTCATCGGCCCGTTCGCCGACGGTTCAGGCGCGATGGCCGTCTTCACCACCAGGGAAGCGGCCGAGCAGTTCGCCAGCGAAGACCCGTTCGTCAGGCACGGCGTGGTCAGCGGCTGGTCCGTTCGCGAATGGAACGAGGCCATCTTCGAACCTCGTTGCTGACCGGGCGCGCCCCGCCCCCGTCGCCGGGTCGGACAAATGCCGCTTATTGCCGACGCTACCGCATCGTTGTCTCCCTGATGCTGAAGCGGGGCGCGCGCTTACGACAACGTTGGCTTCCCGATGCTGCTGCGGCAGCATCGCTGGCTCTCCGTTGCTGTTGGGCCCAGCTGGCTTACAACAACGTTGGCCTGTTGTTGCGGTAATCAGGGAGGCGCTCGACGGCGCTAAGTCAATGGGCTGATCCAGGCACCAGGGTCACCGGGGCTGCCGGTGAAGTCGTAACGCACGAAGTCAGGCGAGAGCGCGACAAGCGAAACCGAGGTGGTGCCCCAGATCTGCCCCCCGCCGAGATCACGGCACGGCAGCAGCGCCCGGTCGTCCCCTGGATCGATCCCGGCCCCGTTGAGTAGCGGGAACCATTCGCCCCAGGCCTCGGCGACTGGCTGTCCTGGCCGGGGATCCGGTCGGCTCGCGGAAAGGAAGCGGGGCAGGAAGTAGCCGATCCGCGCGAGTTCATGGGCGCGCCCGTTGCCGGTGCCCGTATCGTCGGCAGCGACTGTGCCGAGGCTGGCCGCCCAGCCGCTATTGACGGCGAAATGCAGGCTGGGCTCGGTGAGACTGGCCTCGGTCAGGGTGTTGCCGTCCCAGATCTGGGAAAGCGCGCTGGCGGGTTCGCCGTGACCGGCTTCGACGGTGAGGAGGTGGAATGGGTCGAAGTCGCCGAGGATAGCGCGATCCAGCTTCTGCCCGGCGGCAGCCGCGAGCGGCAGGGAACCCCGCGAACGGCGCGTAGCTTCAGGCGCGGGATGGCCACGGCCATTGAGAACGCACGCCGCACGGCGCTCGCCCGGCGCGACGGCAAGCCAGGTGCCGCCCGCTTGAAGATCCAGGCCGCCGGTCAGCCCGGGGTACTGCGGCCAGTGCTGCCCTGGCGGCCGCCAGGCCCGGTCGATGATCTCGTCCCTCACGCCGACGAGGAGGACCGGCCGACCTGGCTCGACGCTGAGCAATGCGGTGCACATCAGATGAAACTGTACCGCCTGCCAGACTGGGTTCATGGAACCCGTCAGCCTGTCCGCGATGCTCGCGTGCTTCACCGAACACTGGCAGCCCAAGAAGATCGCCGGCCTTAACGATTACGACATCAAGATCGTCAAGGTGCTCGGTGAGTTCACCTGGCACACCCATCCAGAAACCGACGAGTTCTTCTTGGTGATCAGCGGCGAGCTGACCATCCAGCTTCGGACAGGCAACGTGCTGCTCGGCCCTGGCGAACTGTTCGTGGTGCCGCGGGGTACCGAGCACTGCCCGCAGGCGAGCGCCGAGACCGCGGTGATGCTGATCGAGCCGCGCGGCGTCGTCAACACCGGCGACGCGGGCGGGCACCTGACGGCGGAACTCGAGGACCTGACAGGAAGTGGACTTGACCGCTGATGGCGCTGGCGATCGCCTTACCGGCGGCGAGGTTCCCGGCTGGCTAGGACCCTGGTGTGCCGCCCACCTCGGTGCGGTCCCTGCGCAGGTGCTGCTTATCACCGAGCACCTCAGCGCGGTCTTCGGGCTGCGCCTTGACGACGGCAGGGAAGTGGTGGTCAAGGCTCGCCCTGATCCGTCCGGCCGAGCCGTCACCTGCGTCTTCGCCCAGGCAGAGCTCGCCGCTGCCGGTTTCGCTTGCCCGGCGCCTCTTACGGAGGTAACGGGCACCGACCCGGCTATCCACGCCGAACAGTGGCGTCCGGGCGGCGACCTGCTGCGCGGCGAGGACCCCGGCACGGCGCGGCAGTACGCGGCCGTTTATGCCGAGCTGATGGCAGCGCTGGCCAGGCTGAGCCTGCCGCCGCCGCTGCCCAACCCGCCTTGGCTGCCGTTCGACGAGCAGGCACCTACCGGAGCGGATTTCGTCGCGGGCATCGCCGCGCGGGCTCACGCACGGCTGAGGTCGGCCACCAGCCTGCCCCGTGTACTCGGGCACGCCGACTTCGAGGCGCAGAACCTGCGCTGGAAGGGCACAGAAATCTGGGCCGTGTTCGACTGGGACAGCCTCGCCTGGATGCCGGAACCGGTACTCGCCGGCGCTGCCTCGGCGGCCTTCGCCAGCGCCGAGCAGCCTACGCTCGCCCCGATCGGCAGCTCGGAGGCTTTTCTCGAGAGCTACCAGCAAGTACGCGGTCGCTCCTTCAGCGGCGAGGAACTTGAGATCGCCTGGGCGGCGAGCCTGCTCACGGCGACGGTCAACGCGGCTCACGAAGCCAGGCACGGAGAACCCCCGCTGACCACCGACCGGCTGCGCGACCAGGCAGAAGAAAGGCTCGCCCGCGCGAGCTCATGAGCGGACGGGAAGCCGGTCAAGTGCGATACCGAAGTATGCCAGGTAGGCGGCCAGCAGTGCCCGGTCGTCGGTCAGCTCTTCTTCGGTGCGCGCTCCGCCGCTAGTACGGATCAGCATCCGCCCGCTGATCGTTACCCGGCCGTCGCCGGTAAGCCGGGAACAGACCGTGCCCGCGGTGAAGTGCGACTTCGGTGAGGTCTGCTGCCACCAGCAGGTGGGCGCGAACTCCGAAAGCTCGCGCTCCCGCCGCTCGATCAGGTACTGGGGCTCATCGTCCTTCCGCACTTTGACATCGCCGCTTGCCAGGTCAGCCAGCAAGAACCGGCCGCCAGGATCGTCCTGCGGGTCCCTGTCGTCGAATCGCAGCGGGTAGTCACTGTGCGTGCCGAACCCGACATCGACCAGCCAGGGGCCGCTTCCGTCGCTCCCGGTCACGATCAGCGCAAGGTGATCGAAGGGCGGCCCGAGTCCGCCGTTCCCGTAGACCTTGGCCGCGACCCGCGAGACCCGAGCACCGAGCGATTCGAGCAGGAGCGCGAAGGCCCCGTTCAGCTCGTAGCAGAACCCGCCCCGGTGACGCACGGTCAGCTTCG
>DATJLT010000400.1:0-5763 GCA_035509195.1 Streptosporangiaceae bacterium
CGTGATGGCCATTCTGTTCGGCAGCTGGCTGGCGATCGCGTCGGTCTCCGAGCATCAGTCCAACCCCGCTGTCGCAGCCGCCGGCCTCACTCATCAGCCGACCGGGAACATGGAAGGCAAGGAAGTCCGGTTCGGCGACACATCCTCGGCCCTCTACGCGACCGCTTCGACACAGACCTCCACCGGCAGTGTCGACTCGGCCGAGGACTCCTACACGCCGATGGGCGGATTCGCGGTACTGACCGGAATGATGCTCGGCGAGGTCTCTCCGGGCGGCGTCGGCAGCGGGTTGTACACGATATTGCTGTTCGCCATCATCACGGTGTTCATCGGCGGACTCATGGTCGGCCGAACACCGGAGTACCTGGGCAAGAAGATCCAGTCCAGAGAGGTGAAGCTCGCCGCACTTGGCGTTCTCGTCATGCCCATAACCGTGCTGGTCCTCGCTGGCATAGCGGTATCGGTGCATGCAGGCCAGGTGGCCCCGCTGAATGCCGGGCCGCACAGCTTCTCCGAGATCCTCTACGACTTCACCTCGGTTACCAATAACAACGGCTCCGCGTTCGCCGGCATCAGCGTGAACAACGACTTCTACAACGTGATCAACACGTTCGGGCTGCTGCTCGGCCGGTTCGCCATCATGGTGCCGGTGCTGGCCCTGGCCGGAAGCCTGGTCGTCAAGGAAACTGTGGCTGAGTCGGCCGGAACCTTCAGGACTGACAAGCCCATGTTCGCCGGACTGCTGACCGGTGTCGTGCTGATCGTCGGTGCGCTGACCTTCTTCCCCGCAGTCTCGCTCGGCCCGATCGTCGAGCAGCTATCGCGCGGGAAGTTCTTCTGATGGCGCGGATAGATCTGGCCGCCCAGATCTTCGCCTGCGTGACCGTCGCTCAGATCCGTTGTGCCAGTCCGTGCTGCCGCGCCGCGAAGGCGCCCACGCTGGCAGCTGTCTCGCCGGAGGTTAGCTCGAATGTCAGTTGCTGAGAGTGTTTCCGTTAGCTCGCGTGGCACGGACGCCGTGGAAGGCGCAGTTCTCCCTTCCGGCGGCAGCCCCCGCAGGGATAGCAGCCTGTTCGATCGCAAGATCCTCGGGCATGCCGCCATCGACTCTGTGCGCAAGCTCGACCCGCGGGTTCAGGTCAGGAATCCGGTGATGTTCGTCGTCCTTATCGGAACGGTCGTGACCTTCGCCGAGTCGATCGCGAAGCCCGGAGTATTCGACTGGTCGATCACTGTCTGGCTTTTCCTGACCGTGCTGTTCGCCAACTTCGCTGAGGCCGTCGCCGAGAGCCGAGGCAAGGCGCAAGCGGACACCCTTCGCAGGATGCGATCAGACACCGAGGCGCGCAGGCTGAGGCCTGACGGAACCGAGGAACGCGTCGCAGCAGCCTCGCTGGCCAAAGGTGATGTCGTGGTCTGCGAGGCCGGAGACATCATCCCGTCAGATGGCGAGATCATTGAGGGCCTTGCGTCGATCGACGAGTCTGCCATCACCGGCGAATCGGCACCGGTGATCCGCGAGTCGGGCGGCGACCGATCCGCAGTCACCGGCGGCACGAAGGTCCTCTCCGATCGCGTCGTCGTGCGGATCACCGCCGAGCGCGGCCACACGTTCCTCGACCGCATGATCGGGCTGGTTGAGGGCGCCAACAGGAAGAAGACACCTAACGAGGTCGCGCTGACGATCCTGCTGGCTGCGCTGACCATCGTCTTCGTGCCGGTCGTCGTGACCTTGCAGCCTTTTGGCCGCTTCGCTGGCGGCTCCGTCTCAGTGGTGATCCTGATCGCCCTGCTGGTCTGCCTGATACCGACGACCATCGGCGCGCTGCTGTCAGCCATCGGGATCGCCGGCATGGACCGGCTTGTACGGCACAACGTCCTTGCGATGTCGGGCCGCGCGGTCGAGGCGGCCGGCGATGTGCAGACGCTGCTTCTGGACAAGACCGGCACCATCACGCTCGGCAACCGGATGGCCTCGGCTTTTTACCCGGTCGATGGTCACTCTGAAGAAGAACTCGCACGCGCAGCGCAGCTGGCCTCGCTGTCGGACGAGACCCCGGAAGGCCGCTCTATCGTGGTGCTCGCTAAAGAGCTCTTCGATATCAGGGAGCGTCAGCTTGGCGAAGGGCACGCCTTCATCCCGTTCAGCGCCCATACCCGGATGTCCGGACTCGATGTCGGCGACAGGCAGATCAGGAAGGGAGCTGCCGAGGCCGTCCGCCGGTGGGTGACCGACCAGGGCGGCGCCCCATCTGCCGAACTCGACCGCATTGTTGAACGGATCGCCAGGTCCGGCGCAACCCCGCTGGCTGTCGCCGACGGCCCCCGGCTGCTTGGCGTAATCGAGCTCAAGGACGTGGTAAAGCAGGGAATCCGTGAGCGGTTCGCCGAGCTCCGGGCGGCGGGTATCAGGACAGTCATGATCACCGGCGACAACCGGCTGACCGCGGCCGCCATCGCGCAAGAGGCGGGCGTCGATGACTACCTGGCAGAGGCCACTCCCGAGGCCAAGATGGCGCTGATCAAAGCCGAGCAGCAAGGCGGAAAACTCGTCGCGATGACGGGCGACGGGACGAACGACGCCCCGGCGCTCGCGCAGGCGGACGTCGGCGTGGCCATGAACACCGGCACCACCGCGGCGAAGGAAGCCGGGAACATGGTCGACCTGGATTCCAGCCCGACCAAACTCATCGACATCGTCGCTATCGGCAAGCAGCTGCTGATCACCAGGGGCTCGCTGACCACGTTCTCGATCGCGAACGACGTGGCCAAGTACTTCGCCATCATCCCGGCGCTGTTCGAAGCCGCCTACCCGCAGCTACACACGCTGAACATCATGGGCTTGCACAGTGCGCAGTCAGCTGTGCTTTCCGCGGTGATCTTCAATGCACTCGTCATCGTCGCGCTGATCCCGCTGGCGCTGCGCGGTGTCCGGTTCCGTCCTTCTGGGGCAGCGGCGATCCTGCGGCGAAATGTCTTCATCTACGGCGTCGGCGGGATCATCGCGCCGTTCATTTTCATCAAGCTCATCGACCTCATTCTCACCGCGACGGGAGCGTACTGATGACCTCGCACTTGCGCCCGGCGATCGGGGTGTCGGCAATCTTCTTCGTCCTGCTCGGCTTGCTTTACCCGCTCGCTGAGACCGGCATCGGACAGGCGTTGTTCTCCCATCAGGCCAACGGATCGCTCACGGCCGAAGGCTCTGCGCTCGTCGGTCAGCACTGGGCCAGCCCGCGCTGGTTTGTGGGCCGGCCCGACGCCGACAATCCGATGGCGACGGGCGGCACGAACCTGGGCCCGCGCTCCAGGGTCCTGGTTAAGGACGTGAGCCTTCAGATCGCAGCCCTCCGCAAGGAGGGCATCACGCCGACAGCCGACCTTGTGACTACCTCGGGTAGCGGAGTCGATCCGGACATCGCCCCGGCTGACGCCTACGCGCAGGTCGACGCCGTGGCAAAGGCCCGCCACCTGCCCGCAGCTCAGGTCAGGCAGTTGGTCGCGGCGCAGGTCCAGCAGCCGCAGTTCGGCTTCCTCGGTGCCGCTTACATCAGCGTGCTGCAGCTCAACATGGCGCTAGCGGGCCTGCGGTGACTGATCCAGCCGGCCCGCGCACTGGCGGCAAAAGGCAGGCCGCTGCGCGAATGGCCGACCTTGTGCCGCAGGGCCGGGCAGACGTGACCGGCGTGATCTCCTCCATGTGCGCGATGTCACTCGCCGGCACTCCTGCCTGCCGGTACGCACTGACCGACGGCACGGGCGAGCTCGATTTGCTCTTCATGGGGCGGGTGGAGATAGCTGGCATGGAATGCGGCCGGCGCTGCCGTGCCGAGGGCACCGTCTCCAGACGCGATGATCGCCTGGTGCTATGGAATCCTCGTTACTGGCTCGATCCGGCGGAGTCTAAGCCGTTCGCTATGGAAACGCTGCTGGCCAGGGTCGGCTAAGACGTTTCGTTACAATCAGGACAATAGCTGGCACGGCTCACCGCGCCAGTGTGGAGGTAACCTTCAAGAGTCGCGATGAGACGTAGCGTCATCGGCACGGTTGCCGCACTGCTGAGCATGGCAGTCCTGACGGGCGCCATGCTTCCGATTCGTGCCCACCTGAGCGTCGCGACCACGGCGCTTGTACTGGTCGTTCCGGTTGTCATCGGCGTCGTCATCGGCGGGTTCTTGGCCGGTGTCCTGAGCGTGATCGCAGGCTTCCTGGTTTACGACTTCTTCTTCATCAAGCCGTACCTGACGCTGTACGTCGGCCGATCGGAGAACTGGGCCGCCCTTTTCGTTTACGTGGCCGTCATGCTCCCGGTGGCGCGGGTCGTCGCGGGGCTGAACGCCGCCAGAGCGAAAGAGCGGCGCCAGGGCACGGAGCTCAGGGAACTGTTCCAGCTGTCTGGCCTGCTGCTAGAGGACAAGCCACTGGACGAGCTCCTGACAGGCGTGGTTACCACCGTGGCCGAAGTGTTCGGGTCACGGCAGGTTGCGCTCTTCCTGCCGCGTGGCAGCACGCTCGAGATCGCAGCCGCATCAGGCGAGCCTCTGACGCAAGACCAGATCCGGCGGGTGCTGCCGTCGCCCGGAGAGCTCGCCAGGCTGAATGCTCAGCCCGACGTGCGCGGGGACGTTCTGGTTCACGCCCTGACCGCCGCCGGACGGCCAGTCGGGCTGCTGGTGCTATCCGCCGAGTCGGCGCTCGGCCCGGATCGCGAGCCACTCATCCTGTTCGCAAACCAGATAGCTCTCGCCGTCGAGCGCGCCCAGCTCCGGGAGCAGGTCCTCCGCACTCGGCTGGCCGAGGAGGTCGGCCGGCTGGCCAAGACGCTCGTAGCCGCCGTGTCTCACGACCTCCGGGCCCCGCTGGCCAGAATCAAGGCGTCTTCTTCGACGCTGGCGGACGCCGAGTTCGAAATAGACCCGCAAACCCGGCTGAATCTCGCGGCTCTGATCGACAAGCAGGCTGACCGGTTGGCCGAGCTCGTGCAGAACCTGCTCGACATGAGCCGCATTCAGGCAGGCGTGCTGCAGCCGCGCCGGACGGCTACGTCACTGACGGAGCTGGTCGCTGGCGTAATCGGCGACCTGACGCCTGCGCTGCGCGGCCATGCGGTGGAGCTCAGCCTCGCCGACGATCTTCCTCTGGTTGACATCGATGTGACCCTGATCACCAGAGTGCTGACAAACCTGCTCGAGAACGCAATCCGGCATGCCCCGAAAGGGACGCAGATCACCGTCGGTGCGGGGCGCAGCGAGCCAGCCGCAGTTCTGGTCTTCGTTGCTGACCAAGGTCCTGGCGTCAGCCCTGAGCGGCGCGAGGAGGTCTTCGGGCTGCTCGCCCGACGGGACAGCGATGCTGGCGCCGGCCTCGGCCTCTCGATCGCCAAGACGTTCGTGGAAGCACACGGACAGCGCATCTGGGTAGAGGACGCGCCGGATGGCGGGGCCCGGTTCTGCTTCACCCTCCCGGTCGAGCAGCTGACGCCGGAGGAGGCGCGACTTGGCACGAGTGCTCATCGTTGATGACGACCCGGACCTGCTGAACGTCTGCCGGGTTGGCCTGCAGGCTCTCGGGCACGCCGTGAGCAGTGCCGAGACTGGCACCGGTGGCCTGGCGGAGACGGCCATCAGCCGGCCAGACGTGATCGTGCTCGACCTAGGGCTGCCCGACCTCGACGGAGTAGAGGTCTGCAAGCGAATCAGGACCTGGAGTCATGCACCGATCGTCGTGCTGTCTGCAGACGGCACGGAGGATCGCAAGGTCGAG
>DATJLT010000401.1:0-4048 GCA_035509195.1 Streptosporangiaceae bacterium
GCAGAACCAGCCGACCGGATTGTCTGCCCACGGTCCCCGATTCGCGGCTTTGCTGCTCCCCGAACCAACCAGCGATGGCTGAAGTCCGCGGATGCCCTCGGTCTCTGAGATCTGGCGCATCCACCTCAAGCCAATCCGCAACGGGATGTTGGGTACATGGCCAGGATCGGACCAATGATCAATACCGTTCTCAAACCAGAGGGAGACGTCAGCTACCGCTAGATCCTTACCTACGCTCACCCAGTCCTCGAAGTCTGAAACCAGGTTCCTGGTAACCGCCGGGCCGCTGACAGCGAGGGCGATGGCACGCAACAGGGATGTCTTGCCAGAGCCATTGCGGCCAGCGATGACGGTCCATCCGGCGTGCGAGCCATCTGGCCGGGTAAGGTTCAGGTCGACGTCCCTGACGTCATGAAATCCGCGGATGTTCTGCAACCTGACTCGCGAGATGTACATACCTGGGCCGATCCTCCTCGACGCGTTATAGCAAGCTACCGGACAAGACCATCGGGCGCTGCCTGGCACGCCACCACGTGCTGGCGGGAAGCTGATGAGATAATGCCGGTAGGGGTTGCTGGTACCGGCCGATACGGGCACTGCCACAGCGAAGTGGAGCGTGAGCATGTCGGATGAGCTTTACCCGGCGAGCAGGCTTGCGGAGGCGGCGCGGGCGGCGGGAAAGTCAGGGCTTGATGCGCTGCTGCTGACTCCGGGACCCGATCTGCGTTATGTCGCCGGTTACGACGCGCACGCGCTGGAGCGGCTGACGTGCCTTGCGGTGCCCGCCGAGGGCGATCCTTTCCTTGTCGTGCCGAGGCTCGAATTGCCGGCCGCGCAGGCGTCGCCTGCGGGCGGGCTCGGGCTCGAGCTGGTGCCGTGGGATGAGACCGGCGATCCTTACGCGCTGGTCGCGAAGCGGCTTGGCCAGCCGGCGGCGGTCGGGCTCTCTGACCGGATGTGGGCGCTCATGGTGCTGAGGTTCCGTGCCGCGCTGCCGGAAGCCAGGCAGGAACTCGCGAGCACCGCGCTCGGTCCCATCCGCGCCCGCAAGTCGCCCGCCGAGGTAGCCGCGCTGCGGGCGGCCGGCGCGGCGATCGACCGGGTGCACGCACAGGTTCCCGGCTGGCTGCGGGCGGGCAGGACCGAGGCGCAAGTTGCCGCGGACATCGCCGAGGCGATCATCGCGGAAGGCCACTGCCAGGCCGACTTCACGATCGTCGCGTCAGGGCCCAACGCGGCGAGCCCGCACCACGCGGCCAGCGACCGGGTTCTGCGGGCCGGCGACGCCGTCGTTGTCGACATCGGCGGCACCATGCCGACTGGTTACTGCTCGGACTGCACGCGTACCTACGTCATCGGCGAGCCGCCGTCCGACTTCGCCGCCTACTACCAGGTGCTGAAGGACGCACAAGACGCCGCCTGCGCTGCCGTCAGGCCTGGCGTCACCGCAGAATCGATCGACGCCGCCGCGCGCGAGCCGATCACGAAGGCCGGGTACGGCGAGTACTTCATCCACAGGACAGGGCACGGCATCGGCCTGGAAACTCACGAAGATCCCTACATCGTTTCCGGTAACACCGAGCCCTTGAGCCCTGGTCACGCCTTTTCTGTCGAGCCTGGCATCTACCCTGGCCCTCATGGCGCGCGGATCGAGGACATCGTCGTGTGCACGGAGAACGGAGCGGAACGGCTGAACCTGGTGACCCGCGAACTTATCACCGTTCCTGCCTGACATGCGCGGTGTCGAGCGCGAGGCACGCGACGATGACGCGAGGGCGCTGTTCGATCTGGCCGCCGAATTGGCGGACAAGGAACTGCGCCCGGCCGCGGCGGCCGCCGAGCGCGACGGCCTCTTCCCGCGTGAGGCGTTCAGGTTAATAGGCAGGGCAGGCCTGCTCGGGCTGCCTTACCCGGTGAAGTTTGGCGGCGGCGGGCAGCCCTATGAGACCTATCTCCAGGTCGTTGAGGAACTCGCCGGGGCCTGGCTTACGATCGGGCTCGGCGTGAGCGTGCACGTGCTGAGCTGCTTCCCGCTGGTGACGGCGGGGACGGCCGGGCAGCGGGAGCGGTGGCTTGGCGGCATGCTGAGCGGTGACCTGCTGGGCGCGTACTGCCTTTCCGAGCCGGGCAGCGGATCGGATGCCGCCGCCTTGCGCACCACCGCGACTCGCGACGGCTCGGTTTTTTCCTGCCAGGGAACCAAGGCGTGGATCTCGCACGCCGGGCACGCTGACTTCTACGCGCTGTTCGCACGTACTTCCGGCGACCCTGACGCCAGGGACAGGGCCAGGGGCATTAGCTGTTTCCACGTCCCCGCCGGCACTCCAGGCATCAGCGTGGCGAGCCCCGAGCACAAGATGGGGATGCGCGGCTCGGTCACCGCCCAGGTCAGGCTCGACAACGCCAGGATCGGTGCGGACCACCTCATCGGGGAACAGGACAAGGGATTCAGCATCGCGCTCGCCGCACTTGACGCCGGGCGGCTCGGCATCGCCGCCTGCGCGACCGGAGTGGCCCAGGCGGCTCTCGACACCGCCGTCGCCTACGCCACGCAGCGCCGCCAGTTCGGGAAGGCGATCATCGAGTTTCAGGGCCTCGCCTTCATGCTCGCCGACATGGCGACCTCGGTCGCGGCCGCGCGAGCCCTGTATCTGGCTGCCGCGAGGCGCAAGGACGCCGGATTGCCTTACGGGCAGCAGGCGGCGATGGCCAAGCTGTTCGCCAGCGACACTGCCATGAAGGTCACCACCGACGCGGTCCAGGTGCTCGGCGGGTACGGATATGTCGAGGACTTCCCCGCCGAGCGCCTGATGCGGGAAGCGAAGGTCCTGCAGATCGTCGAGGGCACCAATCAGGTGCAGCGGGTTGTCATCAGCAGGTCGCTTTCCGCTCAGTGGGGCGGGTTAGGTTAAGTTGTCGCCCGTGGAGGACATCAACAGGCAGATCCTGCGGCTGCTCGCCGAGGATGGCAGGCTCAGCTTCACCGAGCTTGCCAGGCAGACAGGGCTCTCGGTATCGGCGGTGCAGCAGCGGGTACGCAGGCTCGAGGAGCGCGGCGCGATCAGGGGCTACGCTGCCCGCATTGACCCGGAGAGCGCCGGCCTGCCGTTGACAGCGTTCGTCTCGATTAAGCCGTTCGACCCCGCGGCGCCCGACGACGCGCCGCAACGGCTGGCTTACCTTGAAGCCATCGAAGCCTGTCACAGCGTGGCTGGCGAGGAGAGCTACATACTCAAGGTGCGAGTGCCAGGCCCTGCGGACCTTGAGGAGCTTCTCCAGCAGATCCGTGCCGCCGCCAACGTGTCAACGCGCACCACGATCGTGCTGAGCACGCCCTACGAAGGGCGCCCCCCGGCGATCTAGCTGACCGCCAGGACCCTGAGCCTGCCAGGGACGACAGCGACGGCCTCGTGAGGCACGATCGCCACCGTGCCCTGATGAGCGATGGCGGCCATGGCGACTTCCTGCTTGCGCACGGCGACGACGGTCGCCCCGCAGAGCAGCGCGCTGTCAAGCAGCGTCGTGTATTCGAGGCCATCGCCGGCGGGCGCCATGGCGAGCACCAGGTCGTGGCCGGTGATCTGGGCGGACTCGGCTGTCCGGTCAAGTGCCTCCATGTACTCGCGGTGAGTGACAGGCACAGGCCTTAGCCTGTCATCCTTACCGCGCGCGAAAGGCAGCAGGGCGACGTCCTCCGGCCGGCCCCTGGACGGTCGGATCATGTCAAGCCCGAGCAGGTCGCTGAACCTGGTCGTCCCCGCCGCGTCAGCGAAGGAGAAAACCTGCCTGACCCAGGAGCGGTCGGCTGCCGCTAGCGCGACTTCCGCTAGCGGAGGCGAGGTCAGGACCATGCGCGCGCCGCTTTCCGCGAGCTGCCCGGCCGTTTCGACCGCGCAGAGCGCGGCGTTGACCGGCGAGGGCACTCCGCCCGCCGCGCGGATCGCGTGCATGGCGATGGCAAAGCTCACCGCGTCAGGCACCATGACGCCAACGACGTCCCTGGGTCGCAGGCCGCGCCAGGTAAGGCCGGCCGCTGCGGCTTGCACGG
>DATJLT010000402.1:0-4018 GCA_035509195.1 Streptosporangiaceae bacterium
CCTGATCGTGGGCGCCGCGGACCCGTTCCAGCTGTTCCGGATCCTGTTCGAGGTGCGCCAGGGCGGCGGCTTCGACCCGGCCTCGGGCATAGCCTTCATGCTCGACCAGTGCCACAACATCGAGCCGAAGATCCCCGCCGAGATCAGGTCGGTGATGAACGTTCAGGAAGCCACCGCCAAGGCCCTGCTCGTCGATCGGGACGCGCTGCATTCGGCGCAGCGAACGGGCGACGTGCTCGGCGCTAACGCCGTGTTCATGGACGCGTACAACACCGACGTGCGGCCGTTGCTTGCGGAACTGCGAGCGGAGATGGGGCTCGACCCTGACCCGGTGGCTGCTTACGCGAACAGCGGGTACGGCGCGAAGATCGTCGCGGACCGCGTCGGGGGCACGCCGGCCGGCTGGAACAGCTAACTACGACGGAGGAAGCAGTGATCCCGCCACAGGTCACCGAACTGATCGCGCGCAGCAACCGACTTGGCGCCGACCCGCGCAACACCAACTACGCGGGCGGCAATACCTCGGCCAAGGGCCAGGCAACCGATCCGGTGACGGGCGAGCCTGCCGAGTTGCTCTGGGTCAAGGGGTCTGGCGGCGATCTCGGGACGCTGACCACGGACGGCCTCGCCGTGCTCCGGCTCGACCGGCTACTGGCGCTGACCGGGGTGTATCCGGGCGAGGAACGCGAGGATGAGATGGTCGCCGCTTTCGGCTACTGCCTGTTCGGCACGGGCGGGGCGGCGCCTTCGATCGACACCGCGATGCACGGGCTACTCGACGCCGCCCACGTTGACCATCTGCATCCGGACGCGGGCATCGCGTTCGCGACCGCCGCGGACGGTCCCGAGCTTACCCGCCGGTGTTTCGGCGACCGCGTGGCGTGGGTGCCCTGGCGGCGGCCTGGATTCCAGCTAGGTCTCGATATCGCCGAGATTCACCGTGCCCGGCCAGAGGCGATCGGCGTGGTGCTCGGCGGGCATGGCATCACCGCCTGGGGAGCCACTAGCGACGAGTGCGAGGCCAACTCCCTTCTGATCATCGCCGAAGCGCAGCGTTACCTGGATGAGCACGGTGCCCCGCTGCCTTTTGGCGAGAGAATCAGCGAATTTGAAGCCTTGCAGAAGACAGCGCGGCGCCAGCGCGCGGCCGAACTCGCGCCGGTGATCAGGGGACTAGTCTCGACCGACGCCCGCCAGGTCGGCCACTTTGACGACAGCGACGTCGTACTCGGCTTCCTCGCCAGCAACAAGGCAGCTGAACTGGCCGCGCTCGGCACCTCGTGCCCCGACCATTTCCTGCGCACCAAGGTCAGGCCGATGCTGCTCGACCTGCCGCCGTCAGCGCCGCTTGACCAGGTCAATGAACGGCTGGCGCAATTGCACGCGGGCTACAGGGAGGAGTACCGCGCGTATTACGACAGGTACGCGACGCCAAAGACGCCGCCCATGCGCGGAGCGGACCCGGCGATCGTGCTGGTGCCAGGCGTCGGCATGTTCAGCTTCGGCGCCGACAAGCAGACGGCCCGCGTCGCCGGCGAGTTCTACGTCAACGCGATCAACGTGATGCGCGGCGCCGAGTCGGTGTCGCGGTATGCGCCGATCCAGGAGAGCGAGAAGTTCAGGATCGAGTACTGGGACCTTGAGGAGGCCAAGCTGCGGCGGCGGCCGAAGCCGAAGCCGCTCTCCGGGCGGGTCGCGCTGGTGACGGGCGGCGGGTCGGGCATCGGCCGGGCGACCGCGCTGCGGCTGGCCGCCGAGGGCGCCTGCGTGGTGGTGGCCGACAAGGACGCGCAGGCAGCCGAGACCGTCGCGAAGGAGATCGGGACGGCCGACAAGGCGGTGCCGGCCGGCTCCGACGTGACCGACGAGGCCAGCGTGGCGATGGCCTTCAGCCAGGCCGCGCTCGCGTTCTGCGGCGTCGACCTCGTGGTCAACAACGCCGGGCTGTCGATCTCGAAGCCTTTGCTGCAGACGACGACGGCCGACTGGGACCTGCAGCACGACGTCATGGCGCGCGGTTCCTTCCTGGTTTCGCGCGAGGCGGCCGTTCTCATGATCGCCCAGGGCCTCGGCGGTGACATCGTCTACATCTGCAGCAAGAACTCCGTGTTCGCCGGGCCGAACAACATCGGTTACGGTGCGGCCAAGGCCGATCAGGCTCATCAGGTCAGGCTGCTCGCCGCCGAACTCGGCGAGCACGGGATCAGGGTCAACGGCATCAACCCAGACGGCGTCGTGCGCGGATCGGGGATCTTCGCCAGCGGCTGGGGTGCCAACCGTGCTGCCGTATACGGAGTGCCGGAAGACGAACTCGGCGCGTTCTACGCGCAGCGGACCCTGCTCAAGCGCGAGGTGCTGCCCGAGCACGTGGCGGCCGCCGTGTTCGCGCTTGTCGCCGGGGATCTTTCGCTGACGACCGGGCTCCACATCGCCGTGGACGCCGGCGTCGCCGCGGCCTTTTTGCGGTGACAGGCGAACGCAGGTTTGTCGCGGCCGTGGATCTCGGCGCCTCTGGCGGGCGGGTCATGGTCGGCGATCTCGGTGCCGGCCGGCTAAGCCTGCGAGAAGCGCACCGGTTCGCCAACCGGCCGGTGAGCGCGGGCGGCACCGTCTACTGGGACGTGCTCTGGCTGTACTCGCAGGTACTCGACGGGCTGCGGCTGGCGGCCTCGGCCTTCCCGCTGTCCGGCGTCGGCATCGACTCGTGGGGAGTCGACTTCGGACTGCTCGATGCCGGCGGCGCCCTGCTGGGGAACCCTGTGCACTACCGCGACGGCCGCACGGCCGGCATGCGGGAGCACCTGCATGAACTGATCGGCGCCAGCGAGCTTTACGAGCGCACGGGCATCGCTCAACTGCCAATCAATACCATCTGCCAATTGGCATCAGCGGCAAGAACGCCGCCACTGGCGGTCGCTGACAAGCTGCTGCTGATGCCTGATCTGCTCGGATACTGGCTGGCCGGCTCGGTCGGCGCGGAAGTGACCAACGCGTCCACGACCGAATTGCTTGACGTAAGGAAGAGAACCTGGGCGACCGGGGTCATCGAGCGTGTCGGCCTGCCCGCCTCGCTCTTTCCGCCGCTGCGCCAGCCAGGCTCGGTGATCGGCCCTCTGCTTCCTGATGTCATCGCCGAGACTGGCCTCGACGCAGGGACGCCGCTGGTCGCCGTGGCCTCGCATGACACGGCCTCTGCCGTGGCCGCCGTGCCCGCAGAAGGGCACGGGTTCTGTTACATCTCGTGCGGCACCTGGTCGCTCGTCGGGGTGGAGCTTGACCGGCCTGTGCTGACCGAGGCGAGCCGTCTTGCCCAGTTCACCAACGAGACGGGCATCGAAGGTACCGTGCGGTACCTACGCAACGTGATGGGGCTCTGGCCGCTGCAGGAGTCGCTGCGTACCTGGTCGGCGGCCGGGCTTTCGCTTCGGCTCAGCACGCTGCTTGACCAGGCGGCGTCGGCCGCGCCGCTGCGGTCGGTCATTGACACCGACGACCTGGTGTTCCTGCCGCCAGGCGACATGCCTGGCCGGATCGCTGCCGCGTGCTCGCTTACCGGCCAGCCTGTGCCCTCCAGCCCGGCAGAGATCGTGCGGTGCGTGCTTGACAGCCTGGCCCTGGCGCACTGGCGGGCGGTGGATCAGGTGCAGCGGTTGTCCGGGCAGGCGGTTGACGTCGTTCACCTTGTCGGCGGAGGGTCGCGCAATGAGCTGCTTTGCCAGCTCACGGCCGACGCGTGCGGGCTGCCTGTGCTTGCCGGGCCGGCCGAGGCGACCGCGCTCGGCAACGTGCTTGTTCAGGCGCGGGCGCTTGGAGCCGCGCCGGGCGACCTGGCCGGGCTCCGGGCGCTAGTCCGTGACACCCAGCCGCTGCGGCGGTTCGAGCCCGGCGGGCACGCCAGCGGGTGGCGGGCTGCCGCTGACCGCCTTGGTTCCTGAACCCGGGAACAGGTACCTGTTCAGCTTGGGTCCGAAGATGACCACGACGACGAACATGCCGACTGCCACGTAGACATCGGCCT
>DATJLT010000403.1:0-10974 GCA_035509195.1 Streptosporangiaceae bacterium
TATGGGCGGTGCATCCGGCCAATGTCGGCAGCGACCCACCCAAGGAAGTCCACGACGCGCTGAACTGGCTCCAGGACTACTCGCTGCCCGTCAGAGCCCTTGCTGACCCGCAGTTGATCCGCAGCGCCATCCACCAGCTCACCAGGACACTGACCGACACGCCCGCCGCAGGAGACACCTATCGCCGTCGTCGCCGATGCCTGAATGCTGCGATCGAGTACGCCGTCGAGACAGGCAAGCTCGACGACAACCCGCTCAAGCGCATTAAGACCAAGCGAGTCGCCGTAGACGACCGAGTCGACCCGCGCGTGGTGGTCGCTCCGGCCCAGGCGCGCGAGCCGCTGACCTCGGTGTCCTACGTCGGCTCCTGGGACCGCGCTCGCGGACGTCGGCTCGTGGCGTTCTTCGCGGTCATGTATTACGCGGGCCTGCGGCCAGCAGAGGCCGTCGCGCTCAGAGTCACCGATTGCCAGCTCCCCGAGAAAGGCTGGGGCAAGCTGACCCTTGCTCAGACGCTGCCGGTGACGACCAAGAAATGGACCGACGACGGCCAGCGCCATGACAAGCGGGGCCTGAAACAGCGCGACCCCGACGCCGTCCGGATAGTCCCCATCCCGCCCGTCCTGGTGAGGATAATCCGCGGCCACATCGACGAGTTCGGCGTAACCCAGGACGGCCGCCTGTTCCGCAACGAACGCGACGGCATCATCGGCTCCACCACGTACTCGCGCGTCTGGGAAGAAGCCCGTCAGTTCGCCTTCACCCCGGCCCAGGTCGAATCATCGCTGGCCGGCCGCCCCTACGACCTCCGCCACGCCGCCCTGACCACCTGGCTTAACGCCGGAACCAGCCCAGCCGACGTAGCCCGCCGCGCCGGCAACTCGGTCGAAGTCCTGCTCCGCCGCTACGCGGGCTGCCTGGACAACCAGGACGAGCTCATCAACCGCCGCATCGAACGCGTTCTCGACCAGGAAGCCGAGCCCGAAGCAGGGTGACGCACCGTGAGCCTCTCTCGAAATCTCTCTCGCGATTCTCTCGCGAACACTGCCAGCGAGCCGGATTCAGCGAGACTCAGCGGGACAGCGACCCAAGCGACCAGCCGCGAACCAGTACGGGCCACAGGAGTTCTTCGCAGTTACGTTCGGTGCGCCCCCAGCAGGATTCGAACCTGCGCACACGGCTCCGGAGGCCGTTGCTCTATCCCCTGAGCTATGGGGGCTGGCGCGTCGGTCCCATGAGCAGCCTGAGACTCGGGGACTGAAAAAGGGTACCAGTACTCACGCCGCCAAGCGCACGCGAAACATACGTAGACGACACGTGGCCGATCTGCGAGCGGAGACGGGCGTGCGGCGGGTAGCCTCACGCCGTGACACAGGGACTGGGGCGAGTGCTAGTTGTCGATGACGATGAGGTCATCAGGCAGCTTATCGCTGTAAACCTGGAGCTTGAGGGCTTCGAGGTGTTCACGGCCGTCGACGGGCAGGACTGCCTTGACAGGGTCGTCGACATTCAGCCTGACGTGATAACGCTTGATGTGATGATGCCGAGGCTGGACGGCTGGGTGACGGCGACTCAGCTTCGCCGCAATCCTCTGACTTCGGCTATTAAGGTGGTATTGATCACTGCCCGTGCGCAGGAGGATGACAGGGATCATGGCCGTCAGGTGGGTGTCGATGCCTATCTCACCAAGCCGTTCGATCCCGCTGAGATGATCCGTGTCGTGCGGGAACTCGCCGGCGCTCCGAGCTCGGCGTTCGACTGAGTCCGTGATCCTGGCCGACATCGGTGCTGCCCTCGCTGATGCCATCAAGGAGGAAGCGGACGCCGGAAGCCTGCTGCCGTCCGGAGCAACTCTTACTGCTTCAGGCACCTGGCGGCCAGCGGCCACCAAAAGCCCAGGTAGCTACGCGACTTCGCTGCCGTTCGGGCTGGCGAGACTTGCGGGGCGCCCGGCGGAGGCCATCGCGGCTCAGCTCGCCTTGAGGCTGACTAGCCAGCCGTGGGTGAGTTCGGTGACGACGGCGAGCGGTTATCTCACGGTGACGGTGGCGGCAAGACACCTGGCCGGGCTGCCCGCGAGAGTAGTGGCTGCTGGCCGTGCTGTCGCGCGGAGCGACGCGCTCCCTGGCACGAGGCTGGTTGCGCCTGGGCTTCCGGATCTTGCCGCCGAACCTGGCTGGGCGGACGCGTGGCAAAAGCAGCACGAAGCGCTGAACGGCCGGCTCGCCGAGGCTGCCGGGGCCGAGGTCTTCTTTACTCCCTCGGAAGCCGGAGCTGGCAGCGGCGAAGTGGCAGAAGCCGTTTTTTACCGTGGGCTCGACGCGGTTCGCTTCGCGCTTGCCGCTGCACCCGTTTTTTCGGCCGCCAACATACACCGCCAGCTCACTCGCCCGCTCGATGTCTCCAACCCGTTCGTACTAGTCAGCCACGCACACGCCGACGCATCCTCGAACTTGCGCTGGGCCTTCGACCTCGGCCTCACCGCGGAGCGCGGTGCAAGGGACGCGCTTGAGCCGGAAGAACTCGCCCTTATCGACGCGATGTCGTGGTTCCCTGAACGAGTCGCGGCAGCCGCCAGGCGTCGGCGGCCGGCCGATCTGGTGGCCTATCTTGCCGGCTTCGCCCTGGCCTGGCTGAACTGCACGGAGAATTGTCCGGCACTGCCGTTCCGCGGCAGTAAGGCGCCGGCCGACCCCGCCGGTCCGCTGGCAGGCGCGCGGCTCGAACTGGCCGACGCGGCGCGGGTCGCGCTTGCGAGCGGTCTCGCGCTTCTCGCAGTTGCTGCACCGTCCCGCCTGTGACCCAGTTTCAGACCGGGAACCGGGTTCAACGTGCGCCACGACCTACCGCAACGCAAGGCCATCGTTGCTGTTCGGCGGCAGGCGTCAACAGCAACGTAGGCTAGTTAATGCTGCGGCAGCGACATCAGGTTTCCATCGTTGTCGCTGGGCGGGCTGGGCCGGCAGCATCAGGTGGCCAACGATGCTGTGGCTCACGGCGATATGGGGGAATTGCCGGAAGGCGCGGAGGCGGAGTAGGTGCCCGAGGCGGAGCGAGCGCAGCGGGCCAGGTCAGACTTACTGAACAGACCCTTGTCAGAACCTCCTGGTTCCTATAGCTTCAGGCTGATATCAAGCCGCTACCCGCGGCGACACTGTTGAGCCGGCCAAGATTAAGCGTGAGCGAAGCGGGTATCGCAAGCCGTGTAAGCCCCCAAGGCGCCGACGATATCGGCGTAGCTCCACCCCCGCAGGCCAGGCCGTGACCGGCCCTCCAGGCAGGTGTCCTGAGCCTCCTCGGAATCGAATTCCCGCAGCTTGGGCAGCCGGTTCAGGCTTGCGGCAGCAGTACTCGGGCGCGTCCAGAGGTCCAGAAGGAATGTCGTGGCCGGTGTTGGTGTTAGACTGATCGAGCTACTAGATGCCCCGTCCTGGGGCGCGGAGCGTGTTCGCATCTCGTCAGGCCGTAGCTGTGGCAGTACCAGGGGCTGGCGGGGTGCTCTCGTTGACATCCATCCGTCGGGAGACGTTGAAAGCCTGCACGCACCTGCACCCGGCCCTGGCTCAGGGTCGCGATGGTCCATGTGCGCGGCGGTCAGCCGAATGCCGATAGGCATGGAAATGGCGAATTTTATTACAAGCAATCTGACAAATCAGGTTGGCGGCGATGGCGGGAGTCTTGGTGGCCGAAAGCGGTAGGCGATCGCACTTTAGTCAGCCCGCATCTTGGAAGGACCCCTTGTGACGGAAACCACCGATCTGTTCTCCGGCTCGACTGAGCCGTCGCCGACTGAAGGCCTTTTCGGCGCCGATCAGGCGGATCGCGCTTCAGGCAGTACTCCGGGCAGTGCTTCTCCGGGCAGTGCTTCTCCGGGCAGTGCTTCTGAGAGTACTTCTGACACCGCAGGGTCTTCCCTAGGACAGAGCGGCGCAGTACGCTCCTGGGTTGGTGGTCGGGAAGCCGGCGCGCAGGGGACGCAGGAAACTGGGCACCTGGCGACTATGCTGCTCCCCGAGTTGCAGCGGCTCGCGCAATCACTTGGCATTACTGGCACAGGCCGGATGCGCAAGGGTCAGGTCATCGCTGCTATTGAAGAGCGGCAGCAAGGCGGGCAGCCAGCGAGGGCCGGGGCGGGGGAGTCAAGCAATCAAGCCCAGCACAATCAAAGCGAAGTAAACGGAAATTCGGTCAAGCGGAATGCGCCCGCGGGAGCCGGCGCGGACCGCCCCTTTGAGCAGGACGCCATGGAATCAGAAGGATCAGGCCAGCTCAGTATGGTCAGTGAGTTCACTTCAGCGCCTAATGAGCCGGTGAGTAATGACCAGCGCGGCGACCGGGAAGCCCCGGCCGCGGCAGCGACAAGTACGGCAGCGACAAGTACGGCAGCGGCGAATACGGCCGCATCGGCGGCTGCCTCCGGTGAGCAGGCAGCAGCCCAGGTAGGACAGGCGGCCCCGGCGAGCCCGGCGGCTGCGGACACCGCGGTCGCCGAGAACACTCGCGGCCGCGACCGGCATCAGGCCGAGGACACGGCCAGCCCGGCCGAGACCCGCCATCCCGCTGAGGGCACTAGCGCCCAGGACCGCGCCTCCCGCGGCACAGGCGCTCAGGACCGTGCCTCTCAGGACCGTGCCTCTCAGGACAGCAGCCCCGTGCCGGCCACGGCCGGTGTAGCGGCAGCCGCCGCCGGGCCTGCCCCGGTCACGGAGTCACCGGCCTCTGACGCCGGTCCGGCAGCAGAAGCCGCTCAGGTCGCCGAGGCCGCCACGCAGGCGGTCGAGGGGCAGGCGGCCGAAGGCCAGGACACGGACACGGCGACTCGCCGGGCGGACGGCGTTACCCGCCGTGACGGTCAGCGCGACCGACGTACCCGCACGAGCAACGGAAGGCGCGACGATCAGTCGCGCACGTCAGACGGCGTTGAGCAGCGTGACTCCGCCGCCTCAGGCGCGGGCAGCGGTAACGGCCAGAACCGCGCCGAGCAGAACCACCGCGAGGGCGGCAACCGCGACGGCGGCAGGGACTCAAACCGCGACGGCGGCAGGGACTCAAACCGCGATAGCGGCAGGGACGCTGGCGGGCGCGACGATGACCGCGACGGCAACCGTCGCAGCCGCGACCGCGACCGTTTCCGCAACCGCAACCAGCAGGGCGGCACCAACCGCCGCCGCGAGCGTGGCTCGGGCGACTCAGAGCCGGTGATCTCGGAAGACGACGTCCTGATTCCGATCGCGGGCATCCTCGATGTCCTCGACAACTACGGTTTCGTCCGCACCACGGGATACCTGCCAGGCGCCAACGACGTGTACGTCTCGCTCTCCCAGGTCCGTCGCTACGGCCTGCGCAAGGGCGACGTCATCGAGGGCGCGATCAGGCAGCCGCGCGAAGGCGAGCGCCGCGAGAAGTTCAACGCACTGGTCCGCCTCGACAAGGTCAACGGCCTTGACCCGGAGGAGTCCAAGGGCCGTCCCGAGTTCGCCAAGCTGGTTCCGCTCTACCCGCAGCAGCGGCTTCGCCTGGAGTCAGACCCGACGATCATGACCACGCGGATCGTCGACCTGATCTGCCCGATCGGCAAGGGCCAGCGCGGGCTCATCGTGTCGCCGCCTAAGGCTGGCAAGACGATGATCCTCCAGGCCATCGCCAACGCGATCACCAAGAACAACCCGGAGTGCCACCTCATGGTCGTCCTCGTTGACGAGCGTCCTGAGGAAGTCACCGACATGCAGCGCTCGGTCAAGGGCGAGGTCATTCACTCGACGTTCGACCGTCCGGCAGAAGACCACACGATGGTTGCCGAGCTGGCGATAGAGCGGGCCAAGCGGCTGGTCGAGATGGGGCACGACGTCGTCGTGCTGCTCGACTCGATCACCAGGCTCGGCCGCGCCTACAACCTCGCCGCCCCGGCCAGCGGCCGCATCATGTCAGGCGGCGTGGACTCGACCGCGCTCTACCCGCCGAAGCGCTTCTTCGGCGCCGCGAGGAACATCGAGCACGGCGGCTCGCTGACGATCTTGGCGACCGCGCTGATCGAGACCGGATCACGCGCCGACGAGGTCATCTTCGAAGAGTTCAAGGGCACGGGCAACATGGAGCTCAGGCTCCGCCGCGAGCTCGCGGACAAGCGCATCTTCCCTGCCATCGACGTGGACGCGTCGGGCACGCGCAAGGAAGAGCTGCTGATGACCCCTGAGGAACTCAAGATCGTCTGGCAGCTCCGCAAGGTGCTGCATGCCCTTGAGCCGCAGCAGGCACTTGAGGTCCTGATGGAGCGCATGAAGGAAACCAAGAGCAACGCGGAGTTCCTCCTGCACGTGCAGAAGACAACAGTCGCGCAGTAGGGCAGTGCGCCGGCGGGGAATCACCAGGCCCCGCCGGCGGTTCTCCATGTGGCACACTGGTGCACCGAAAGCGCGGTACCGGTTCACGCCAGGGCCCAGAAAACCCTAGGCGACCCGGCGACCGCCGGAACCAGGAGATAAGCAATGAAGTCTGACATTCACCCGCAGTACGTCACGACCACGGTGACCTGCACCTGCGGTAACACGTTCACGACCCGCAGCACGGCGCGCAACGGCGAGATTCATGCCGACGTGTGCTCGAACTGCCACCCCTTCTACACCGGCAAGCAGAAGATCCTCGACACCGGTGGCCGCGTCGCGCGCTTCGAGCGCCGCTTCGGCAAGCAGGGAACCCAGTCCAAGTAGCAGCACATCCAAGCCGGCCAGTCACTTACCTGGGCTGGTCGGCTTAAAAGTGCGCTGGTTCCGCCATAAATCACCATCAAGAGGAGGTAAGCGATGCTCGAGCGGCTTGCCGACCTCGCATCGGAGCACGCACAGCTCGAACGTGACCTCGCTGACCCTGCCGTCCACGCCGATCAGGACAAGGCAAGGGCGCTCGGCAAGCGTTACAGCGAGCTGACGCCGATCGTCGCGACCTACACCGAGTGGCTGCAGGTCACGGGCGACGAGGCGACCGCCATCGAACTGGCCGACGAGGATCCGTCCTTCGCGCAGGAGGCCGCGCAACTCGCCCGCCGCAAGGCGGAACTCGAACAGCGCCTTGAGCATCTGCTCGTGCCGCGTGACGCGCTCGACGACAAGGACGTCATCCTCGAGGTCAAGGCGGGGGAGGGCGGCGAGGAGTCGGCGTTGTTCGCGGGCGACTTGCTGCGCATGTACCTGAGGTTCGCCGAGCGGCAGGGCTGGAAGACCGAGATACTCGACTCCACCATCACCGGGCTCGGCGGCTACAAGGACGTGACGGTCGCGGTCAAGGCGGCCGGCCGCGGCAAGCTGGCAGGGACACCTGACGGTGCCTGGAGCCAGCTCAAGTACGAAGGCGGCGTCCACCGGGTCCAGCGGGTGCCGGTCACCGAGTCCCAGGGCCGGATCCACACCTCGGCGGCCGGGGTTCTCGTCATGCCGGAAGCCGATCCCGTCGAGGTCAGCATCGACCCCAATGACCTGCGGATCGACGTGTTCCGTTCGTCGGGTCCTGGCGGGCAGAGCGTCAACACGACCGACTCGGCGGTGCGAATCACTCACCTGCCGAGCGGCATCGTTGTTAGCTGTCAGAACGAGAAAAGTCAGTTGCAGAACAAGGAAGCGGCGCTGCGCGTCCTGCGAGCCCGGCTGCTCGCCGCCGCGCAAGAGGAAGCGGAAGCGCTGGCGGCAGCGGAGCGCCGCAGCCAGGTTGCGACCGTGGACCGGTCGCAACGCGTGCGTACGTACAACTACCCGGAAAACCGGATTTCCGACCACCGCGTCGGCTACAAGGCCTACAACCTCGACCAGGTACTCGACGGCGACCTCGAATCCGTTATCGGGGCGCTGCTTGACGCTGACCGGGCCGAGAAGATGGCGGCGGCCCAGTAGCCCATGACCCTGCTCATGAGCGAGATCGCCCTGGCCGTCTCCCGGCTGGCCGAGGCTGGTGTCGAGTCTCCGAGAGCGGACGCCGAGCAGCTTGCCGCCTACCGGCACAAGGTGCAGAGAAGCCAGCTTCACCTGGTCGCCGACGCCGACTTCGACCCCAGGTTCTGGGATGACATAGCCAGGCGCGAGGCGCGCGAGCCCCTGCAGCACATCACCGGGGTCGCCTACTTTCGTTACCTTGACCTCGAGGTCGGGCCTGGGGTATTTGTTCCCCGGCCGGAGACCGAAGTGATGACCGGGTGGGCGATCGACCGGCTGAATGAGATGGACGTGGCCGAACCCGTGGTTGCTGATTTGGGATCTGGCTCGGGTGCCATCGCGCTCTCGATAGCGCAGGAAGTGCCTGGGGCACGGGTGCATGCCGTCGAAGGCGATCCGCTGGCCAGGCCGTGGACCGAGCGGAACATCGCCAGGTGCGCTGCGGCGGCGCCGCACACGGCTGGCCGGGTCGCGCTGCACGCGGGGGACTTCGAGTGCGCGCTTGCTGACCTCAACGGAACCGTTGACCTGGTCGTCAGCAACCCGCCCTACATTCCCGTCGCCGCCGGGCTTCCGCCTGAGGTCGCCGAGTACGAGCCGGCCGCGGCGTTGTTCTCTGGCTCTGACGGGCTCGACGCGATCCGGGTCGTTGAGCGGGTCGCCCGCCGGCTGCTCCGGCCGGGGGGCCTGGTTGCCGTGGAGCACGGATCGCCGCAGGGAGCGCCGGTCTACTGGGTGTTCGCCGAGGAAAATGGCTGGCAGCAGACCCGCAATCACGCCGACCTTACCGGTCTTGACCGGTTCGTGACCGCGACCTGGCCGTGACCGGGGGATGCTGCCGTAGTAGCATGCGCGCTCGCGCGGGTGCCATAGAGTTGGCGTTGATGCGAGAAGTCTCCGGTCTGGTGAGCCACTTTGCGTGAGTACGAGTACATCCTGACGCTGCTGGTCGCCGCTGCGGTCACGTACGTCCTGACGCCTGCGGTCCGCAGGCTGGCACTCAAGATCAACGCGATCACGCCGCCCCGTGCTCGTGACGTGCACGCCAAGCCGATACCGCGCATGGGCGGCCTTGCGATGTATATCGGCGTGGCCGCCGGCCTGCTGGTCGCGAACCAGATCAAGTCCTTCCAGACGGTCATCCACGGCAGCAGCCTGGTCAGCGGGCTGCCGCTGGCCGCCAGCCTGATCGTGATCATCGGGATCATCGATGACAAGTGGGGCCTGAACGCGATCGCGAAGCTGGCAGGGCAGGTAGCTGCGGCAGGCGTCCTGGTCGCCAAGGGCGCCATGCTCTTCACGTTCCCGCTGCCCAACGGCGCCGTGTTCGACATGACGCACAACGAGGCGGAAGTGGTGACGATCGTGCTGGTCGTCGCCACGATCAACGCGGTGAACTTCATCGACGGGCTCGACGGCCTCGCGGCAGGCATCGTCTGCATCGCGGCGATTTCTTTCTTCTTTTATTACTACTCGCTGACCAAGGTCGCCGCGCCGCGTCTCGCTTTCCCCGTCGAGGCCGTGCCTGCCCTCGCCGCCATCCTTCTCGCCGGAGCCTGCATCGGGTTCCTACCGCACAACTTTCACCCGGCGCGGATCTTCATGGGCGACACCGGCTCTTACCTGCTTGGTCTCCTGCTCGCCTACGTGCCGATCTCGGCGATCTCGCAACTGGACCTCACGAGCCTCAGCCGCTCGGCGAACAGGTACGCGGAGATCCTGCCCTTCCTGCTGCCCGCCGCGGTCATGGTGATTCCCTACACCGACCTACTCAGGGCCGTCATCAGGCGGTCGCGGGCCGGGCAATCGCCCCTTGCCGCCGACCGCAAGCACTTGCATCACCGCATGCTCGACATCGGGCACTCACACCGGTCAAGCGTGCTGATCTTGTATGCCTGGGCGGCGCTGTTCGCCGGTGCCGTTGTCGGCCTGTCGATCCTCGCTACGCCGCTGCTGATCCTGGCCGGCATCACGCTGATCGCCGTGCTCGTACTCGTGCTGCTGTCGATTCCGAGGCTCCGCTGGTGGGAGCGCGACCGGGCAGCCGTGGCCGTGCGGGCTGACGGCCCGGTCGGTGCTGGTGCTGCCGCACAAGGGACGGGACCGGCTGGCCAGGCGCCGGCGCGGTCGGCTGGGCTGGCTAGGACGGCTGGGCTGGCTGGGCCGGCTGGGCCGGCTGGGCCGGCTGGGTCGGCTGGGTCGGCTGGGCTGGCTGGGACGGCTGGGCCGGCGGCCGGGACGCCTGGCTCAAGGCCGACGGCTGCCGCGGTACCCGTGCTTGTCGCACCCGCACCCGCGCCGGTGCCCGCACCGGTGCCGCCGTCTGGAGAGCCTCAGGCTGACCGTCCAGCCGAGTCGGCGCAGAGGCGGTACGTATCAAGGCACGGCGCGCCAGAACCCCCGACCACCCCAGACGTTTTCCAGGCCGGCGATCCGGACTTCCGGCCAGCACCCGAGCCGCCGGCCGGCCCTCCGCTCGACGAGACCCGCCCCGATCTCCTCGGGCCACGGGCACGGGCCGCTCTCCTGGGCCACGAAGACGCCAGTCAGCCGCCAGAACCAGATACTCAGGACCCGACGGCCCCCGCGGACGAGCACCTGACCGCCCGCCGCCCAGGGCTCTTGGCCCCGCCCGGCGAGCGGTCGCGCCTGGCCCGCCAGCCGGGCCAGGCCGGCCAGGCCGACCAGGCGGGCCAGGCCGCTCACTCGGCCGACGGCACGTCCGCGATGCCGGTAACTCGCGCCTCAGGCTCGATCATCCCTTAGCGGTACCGCTTCGCCGCGGAATTGCCAGCCGTTCGTTCCGGCAGTTCGCCCGTATTCCCGGCCGGTGCAGCATCGCTGGCCCCTCGATGCTGCTGAATGGCGCAGCCCAGGGGCAACGTTGGAACTTCGATGCTGTGCCCGCAGCATCAGCGGGCCAACGTTGCGGTCGGCTGCCCGCCGGGAACAGCAACAGGGAGTCAACGATGCGGTAGCTACGGCAAAGCTCGCTTTGCCGGCCCCGTCAGGACCTCGGGCGGGCTGATCCGGCCAACACCAAACCGGGGTTTGG
>DATJLT010000404.1:0-8475 GCA_035509195.1 Streptosporangiaceae bacterium
GATCGCGCCCTCGAGGTCCTCGAGCGTCGCCGCCGCCCAGGACGCGCCTTGCCTGGTCACCTTCCTCGTGATACCGGACAGGATGCCGCCGAGCGTGACGATCTGCCCGTCCCTGTCCCCGCGAGAGGAATCACCGCGAGAGGAGTCGCCCCGCGAGGAACCGCGCTCGGCGGGGTCGTCAGCCGAACTCAGCAACTGCACCACTGAGCAGTCGGTTTCCGCCGCCAGCGCGTGCTCGAGGCCGAGCAGGGGGTGATCGGAGACGTAAAGCCCGAGCATCTCGCGCTCGAACGCGAGCAGTGTTGACTTCTCCCATTCGCCGTCAGGCACCGGGATGTCGAACGCGATGTCGTCGGCCGGATCATCGCCGAACAGCGAGTCCTGGCCCATCTCCTCGTTGCGCTTGACGCCGATCACCGCGTCGATCGCCTGCTCGTGGATCATGATCAGGCCACGGCGCGGATGCAGGAGGGAGTCGAACGCGCCGGCCTTCACCAGCGACTCGATAACCCGCTTGTTGCAGACGTTGACAGGCACCTTGCGCAGGAAGTCAGAGAAGCTCGTGAACGCGCCCTTCGCCGTGCGCGTAGCGACGACGGACTCGACCACGGCCGTGCCGACGTTGCGCACGGCCGCCATGCCGAACCTGATGTCGGTGCCGACCGGGGTGAAGATCGCGTTGGAGGCGTTGACGTCAGGCGGAAGTACCCTGATGCCCATCCGGCGGCACTCAGATAGGTACAAAGCGGACTTGTCCTTGTCGCCGGCCACTGACGTCAGCAGGGCGGCCATGTACTCGGTCGGGTAGTTGGCCTTGAGGTAGGCGGTCCAGTACCCGACCATGCCGTAGCAGCTCGCGTGGGCACGGTTGAAGGCGTAGTCGGAGAACGGTACGAGCACATCCCAGATCGTCTTGATCGCGCCGTCTGAATAGCCGTTGGCCTTCATGCCGGCTTCGAAGGGAGCGAACTCCTTGTCGAGTATCTCCTTCTTTTTTTTGCCCATCGCCTTGCGAAGCAGGTCGGCCTTGCCAGGTGAGTACCCCGCGAGCACCTGCGCGGTGGTCAGCACCTGCTCCTGGTACACGAGCAGGCCGTAAGTGTCGCCGAGCACCGGCTCGAGCGCCTCGGCGAGCTCAGGGTGGATCGGCACGACAGGCTTGCGGCCGTTCTTGCGGTCGGCGTAGTCGTTGTGCGCGTTGGCGCCCATCGGGCCAGGCCGGTACAGGGCGTTCACGGCGGCGATGTCGGCGAACCGGTCGGGCCGCATGGAGCGCAGCAGCGCCCGCATCGGGCCGCCTTCGAGCTGGAAGATGCCGAGCGTGTCGCCCTTGGCCAGCATCTCGAACGTGCGCTTGTCGTCCTGAGGTATGTGGTCAAGGTCGACGGTCTCGCCCTTGTTCGCCTTGATGCCGGCGAGCGCGTCGTCAAGCACGGTGAGGTTACGCAGCCCGAGGAAGTCCATCTTGAGCAGGCCGAGGTCTTCGCAGCTCGGGTAGTCGAACTGGGTGATGATCGCGCCGTCTGCCTGGCGCTTCCACACCGGCACGTGATCGAGCAGCGGCTCGCTGCTCATGATGACGCCGGCCGCGTGCACGCCCGCCTGCCTGATCAGGCCCTCGAGCCCTCTCGCTGTGTCAAGCACCTGCTTGACCTCGGCCTCGGCCTCATACAGGGCACGGATCTCGCCGGCCTCGCTGTACCTGGGGTTGTCGGAATCGAAGACCCCTGACAGCGGTATGTCCTTGCCTAGCACCATGGGCGGGAACGCCTTGGTGATGCGGTCACCGAGCGCGTAGGGATATCCGAGCACGCGGGCCGAGTCCTTCACGGCCGCCTTGGCCTTGATCGTGCCGTAGGTGATGATCTGAGCGACCCGGTCATCGCCGTACTTTTCGGTCACGTAGCGAATGACGTCAGCGCGACGACGTTCGTCGAAGTCGATGTCGATGTCCGGCATCGAGATCCGCTCCGGGTTGAGGAACCGCTCGAACATCAGCCCGAAGGCGATCGGGTCAAGGTCGGTGATGCCCATCGCGTAGGACACGATCGAGCCGGCCGCCGAGCCCCTGCCTGGCCCGACCCTGATGCCGTTGCGCTTGGCCCACATGATGAAGTCGGCGACCACGAGGAAGTAGCCGCAGAAGCCCATCTGCTCGATGATGCCGATCTCGTATTCGGCGCGCGCCCTGCGCTCCTCGTCGTAACCGTCCGGGAACCGCCTGTCCATTCCCGCCCAGACTTCCCTGCGGAACCACGAGACCTCGGTCTCGCCTTCTGGCAGCGGGAAGTTCGGCATCAGGTTGGCCTTCTCGAACTCCAGGTTCACCCGCTCGGCGACCAGGAGCGTGTTGTCGCAGCCTGCCTGCCACTCCTCGTCGTCTCTCACGGCCCGCATCTCGGCCGGGCTCTTGACGTAGTAACCGTTGCCCTCGAGCCTGAACCGGTTAGGGTCGGCCATGTTCGTGCCGGTCTGCACGCAGAGCAGCACCTCATGCGCCTGAGAATTCTCGGGACGGGTGTAATGCAGGTCGTTGGTGACCAGGCAGGGCAGCCCGAGATCCTTGCCGACGCGCCTGAGTCCCTCTGCGGCGCGGCGCTCGATGTCCAGGCCGTGCGCCATCAACTCGAGGAAGTAGTTGTCCTTGCCGAAGATGTCGCGCATGCGCGCGGCGGCGGCGAGCGCCTGATCGTACTGCCCGAGGCGGATCCTGGTCTGGACCTCGCCGCTCGGGCAGCCTGTCGTGGCGATGAGTCCCTCTGAGTACTGAGAGAGCAGCTCGATGTCCATCCTCGGCTGCCGGAAGTAGCCCTCCATCGACGCCAGCGAGGACAACCTGAACAGGTTGTACATGCCCTTGGTGCTCACGGCGAGCAGCGTCATGTGGGTGTAGGCGCCAGCGCCTGAGACGTCATCGTCGCGCTGTCCAGGGGTGCCCCAGCGGACCGGCTGCTTGTGCTTCCTGTGCTCGGGCGCGACGTAGGCCTCGGTACCGATGATCGGCTTGATGCCGCGGGCCCTGGCCTTCTTGTAGAAGTCGTATGCGCCGTAGACGTTGCCGTGATCGGTGATCGCGATCGCGTCCATCTCGTGCTGAGCGCATTGCTCGAAGAGATCGTCGAGCCGGGCGGCACCGTCCAGCATCGAGTACTCAGAGTGAACGTGAAGATGCGCGAATCCCCTGTTACCGCCGGCCACCAGAGGACCATAACTCGAAAAGCCGAGCAGACGCCGTCAACTCGCTGGAGGCTTAAGACTCTGAGTTGAGTATTCGCAGGCTTGCCACGAGGTCGGCAGGATAGTCGCTGGTGAACTCGACCCAGCGGCCGTCGTCCGGATGCGCGAACCCGAGCCGCCGTGCGTGCAGCCACTGCCGTTCGAGACCGAGCCTGGCGGCGAGAACCGGGTCGGCGCCGTAGAGCCTGTCTCCCGCGCACGGGTGCCTGACCGCGGCCATGTGCACCCGGATCTGGTGGGTGCGGCCGGTTTCCAGCTTCACTTCCACGAGGCTGGCCGCGCGGAAGGCCTCGAGCGTGTCGTAGTGGGTCACGGCGGGCCTGCCGCCTGAGACGACAGCGAACCGTCCGTCGCCCGACGGGTGCCTGCCGAGCGGCGCGTCGATCGTGCCGCGCAGCGGGTCAGGGTGGCCCTGGACAAGCGCGTGGTAGGTCTTGTCGACCTCGCGGTCCCTGAACGCCTGCTTGAGCACGCTGTACCCGTGCTCGCTCTTCGCCACGACCATGAGGCCGGTCGTATTGGCGTCGAGCCTGTGCACGACACCCTGACGCTCGGCGGCACCGCTGGTCGCGATCTGGCGCCCGGCGGCGAACAGTCCCTGAATCACGGTCGGGCCTGTCCAGCCGGGCGTCGGGTGCGCGGCAACGCCCGCGGGCTTGTCGACGACGATGATGTCGGCGTCCTCGTGGACGATGACAAGACCGGCGACCGGCTCGGGCACCGGCAAGGAAGATAGCTGGCCAGGTGGCGCAGGCAAGGTGACTTCTACCCATTCGCCAGCAGGCACCCGGTCGGACTTGCCCGCCTGGCGGCCGTCGATGAGGACGGCGCCCTCGCCGATCAGTTCGGCTGCTCGTGACCTCGACAGGCCGAACATCCGCGCGATCGCGGCGTCGAGACGTTCGCCGTCCAGCCCTTCAGGAACGGGAACGCGGCGCTGCGCGGGGGCGGTCATCGCTCACCGCCTGGTGACTGCTGTACCTGGGTTGCCGCGTGCGCTGGCGCAACTGCCTTCGTGCCGTCAATGCGCAGGCCGAGAGTAGCCAGGAGTACGGCCAGCACGCTGCCGCAGACGATCGAGGAATCGGCCAGGTTGAAGACTGGCCAGTGCGGCAGCATGATCCAGTCGACCACGTAGCCGCGGAACGGCCCTGGATAGCGGAAGAGGCGATCCACGAGGTTCCCCGTAGCCCCGCCGAGCAGCAGGCCGAGCGCGATTGCCCAGGGCAGGCTGCGGATCCGCCGCGACGTGCGCAAGATGAAGACGATCACGCCGACCGCGATCGCGGTGAAGACGATGGTCAGCGACGGCCCGATGCTGAACGCCGCACCAGGATTCCGCGACAAGGTCAGGGTAAGGAATCCGCCGAGCAGCCTGACGGGCGCGCGATCGGCAAGTGTCACGACGACGATGCTCTTGGTGATGATGTCGGCGGCGAGCACGGCGATCGCGACCGCGAGCAGTATGCCGACCCGGCGGGTGCGCTCGGGATGGTCGGGCACTTGCTCGGGCAAGGTATCTCCTGATGGTTGCGGCACAGCCCAGCTAGCGGCGCTCCTCGCGCTGTTTGCAGCTCACGCACAAGGTGGCTCTCGGGAAAGCCTGCAGGCGGGCCTTGCCGATCGGCTCACCGCACGACTCACACGTTCCGTACGTCTCCGACTCTATCCGGACAAGCGCTCGCTCGGTCTGAGCGAGCAGTTCCCGCGCGTTGTAGGTGAGCGCGAGCTCATGTTCACGCTCGAAGGCCTTGGCGCCGATGTCAGCCTGATCGTCGCCGGCGTCGCTTACCGAGTCGCCCAGCCGGTCAGCGATGTCCGACTCGGCCCGCCCGATCTCGGCCCTGAGCTCGGCGGCCTCCGTTTCGAGCTGGTCGCTGAGCGCCTTGACCTCGGTTTCTGTCCAGTGCTCCTCGCCCTGTCGGTAAGGAAAGCCGGCAGCGCCCGATCGCGCGGCTGCGGTCATCCCACGCCTCCTTCGGCGCCGGTTAATGATGATCATGGTTGACAGGCGTCAACGGAGGATAAGTGGTTACCGTGCTTGTTCGCAAACACTCGTCCGCGACACGACCAGCACGCACGGTAATCACGCGATAGCCACACGCTACTATCTCGCTGATGCCGTCACCCGACCTGGCCGCAGTAGAAAGCGGCGTCGTGGAAGGCTGGACCCGCTCAGGGCTGGCCGGAAGGCTCGCCGCCGTGCGAGCGGAAGGTACGGCCTGGCCGCTGGCTGCCCCGCCATTCGCCGCATACGGCCTGCCTGGTGTCCGCGAAGCCGGCCAGCGGACGATCACCGACGTCTACGCGCGGTTCAAGGTCATGCGAGGCTGCCAGGTTCCGCCGCGTACCGGCGTCGCCTGCCACGGTCTCGGGGTCGAGATCGCCGTGGCGAACGAACTCGGGCTGAACGACCCGCGCGCGATCGAGGCTTACGGAACAAGCGCGTTCGCGGCCCGCTGCCGCGAGTCAGCGTCGCGGCACGGCTCGGCCTGGCTCGAACTCGCCGATCGCCTGGGCTGGCTCGGCCATCCGGCGCCGGCCATCCGCACGATGGACGCCGATTACATCGAGCTGGCCTGGCAGGCGCTGGCCCGGCTGTTCGATGAGGGCTTGCTGACCAGGGATAAAGGAACCAGGCGATACTGCCCGCGTTGCCAGGAGTACCTCGCGGAGCACGAGTCGCGCCGACCGGGGGTGTTCCGCGCCGTCAGCGGGAAGGCGCTCGTGGCACGGCTCAGGCTGGAACAGTTGCCTGACGGCGCGAACGGGTTCCTGCGAGATGCCGACCTGCTGGCCTGGACAGCCGCCCCGTGGATATTGGCCGCCTGTCGTGCCGTGATCGCCGAGCCAGAGGAGACCTATGCGATCGCGCGGCGCTCAGGCGGGGACGAGCGGGTCGTAGTGGCCGAATCGCGCCTGTACCGGGTACTCGGCGCGGGGTGGCACGTCGTCGCGCGGGTGCCAGGGCGTGAGCTAGCCGGTGCCGCTTACCGGCTGCCTTTCCCGCACGGTGAGGTCAGCACCGGCCGCGTGGTAACGGCTCAGGCGGCCCGCGGCGGCCCTGCCGACCTGACCGAACCGGGGGTGATCGGACCTGATGGCCGTTTCAGCGCGGCAGTGCCTCGGCTGCACGGCATCTTCTTCGCCGATGCGGGCCGGGTGATAGCGGCCTATCTCTCCGACCGCGGCCTGTTGTTCTCCTCCGCGCCTGCGGAGGTCAGGCGGCCGCATTGCTGGCGGTGCGGATCGCCGTTGCTGAACCGGGCGACCTCATCGTGGTACCTGAACGTCGGCGCGGGGGCCGCCTGGGCGCTGTCACGCACCAGGTACTGGGGCACGCCGATGCCGTTCTGGCGGTGCGAGGACGGCCACTTCACGTGCGTGCGCTCACTCGCCGAACTCCCAGAACTGGCAGACCCGCATTACCCTGATGTCGCCGGACTCAGGGTCAAGTGCACGCGCTGCGGCGGCGACGCACACTGGATTCCCGAGACCCTGGATGCCAGCTTCGAGACCGGGCTGATGCCTTTCTCGCAGTTCCGCGACTTCAGGGTGCTGCTCGGGGCCGTGGCGGCCGAGGATTCGCGCGACTGGCATGAGGTGACGGCGGCAGTTGGCCGGCTGCTTTATGGCCGGGAAGCTGAAAGTGCCCCTGCCTCGGCCGGGCAAGTCGCCGACGCGAGCGGCCGCCAGATGAGCCGGCGCCTTGGCAACCTCGCCGACCCAGCGCCCCTGATCGAACGGCACGGCGCCGATGTCTTCCGCTGGTTCTTCGCGTCACTAGCTCCCCGGCAGGCGCGCGTTGCCGTGGCGGAGCATGAGCTTGAGGTAATCGGGCGGCGAGTGCTGAGCCGGTTCGTGTCTCTCGCTTCCGCTTCCGCTGCCGCTCCGGCCTTCGATCGTCGCGTGTCTGGCGAGCTGCCAGCGCTCGTAAGAGACGTCACAGCGGCGCTCGAGTCCTTCCGCTGCGATGTCGCGGTCAGGCGGCTGGCGGGTTTCATCAAGGTCCTGGCCGGCCTGCCCGCGCCTGGTCCCCCGGCCGACTGCCTGGAAGTGCTTACCCGGCTGATGGCGCCGTTCTCGCCCTTCCTCGCCGACTACGTATGGAGCCAGATCCGCCCGGCAGGCGCACCCGATTCCGTGCACCTCGCACCCTGGCCGGAGGTCGGGACATAATCCGCGCCCCAAGCCGCCGCCCGCCCCCGCGCCCGGAGACCCGCGCCCAGAACCCCACGCCCGGAGGCCCACGCCCGGAGGCCCCGCGGTGCATGTGCTGAACGTGCCTGGCTGGGGGGCCGGGAGTTCCATGGTCACCGATGGTTGGGCGGGGCGGGTGTGGCGCGAGTTCCGCGCTAAGGCCCTCCGGGCCGGCAACGGTCTCCGGCACCACCCGAGCCGCCCGCCCGGCCCGGCCCTGGCCCGGCCAGCAGCATCAAGTGTCCACCGATGCTGCTAGTCCGGCCCCGGCTACAGCATCAGTGTCCCTGCGATGTCACGCGGACAGCATCAAATGGCCATCGTTGTCATCAGATCTGCCCCGCCAACAGCAACGCGGGGCCATCGATGTTGCCCGCCCCCGCACCGTGCCCCGCCCGCCGCCCGAAATGCCCCGAAAGTGTTCGAGCCCGCCGCTCACCCAAGCGCTCCGGGCCGGCTTGCCACTGGATCGCCCGGAGTTCTGAAGGCCCTCGCTGAGATGGCCGGCCGGGACAGTCCAGGATCTTGCGGCGGGCGGCGGTCCCCTTCGCCACTGCGGGTGAATTCCAACACCCGCGGCCAACACCAAACCGGGGTTTGATGGGGTGCGGGCACCACCAAACCCCGGTTTGATGTTGGCAGGCTCAGGCCGACCACGTTCACCACACGCAACCCTGCCTCCACACGTCGATAACGGGGGCAGAGCCACAGCCCGGCAGGCCCCGCGTCGCGCCGACGCGGGGCTCAGGCAAGTTGCGCTCAGGAGGTGATGACCTGGTCGGGCTTGCAGGCTTTGCAGGCCATATAGCCTTCGGCGGCAGCTGTGGCTCGGCTGATGATCTCAAGGTCCTCGTCGGCGAGGAACCTGATGAGCAGGCAGTCCGCGTTGTGGTACCTGGCGATACCAGGCACTACGCGAACCGATTCGCCAGTCGGCTCCGCCTTCTTGGCAGCCGGCTCCTTCGGCGGCCCCTCTTTCTGCACGGCACCCTTGGCCACCGAGGCGGCCGACGCCGGATCGTCCTTTGAGGTCACCGG